>NZ_VKHP01000060.1 GCF_010811875.1 Bradyrhizobium uaiense | reverse complement strand
TGTATGGGGGGCCCGGAGATGGTAATAAGAGGCAGATTGCGTGGAACCCGGGAGCAAGGATCGCGCCGCCGCCGATGCCGAACAGTCCGGCGAGAAAACCGGACAGCGCGCCGACTGCAACCAGCAGCAGCGCAAGCTCGAGCAATTCCTTGGGATCGAGGCCGGCCATCATGTCCTTCGCACAGCGTTTGGCGGGCGGCCGCAGTCCCGCCGCGGCGCCGTCTTTGAGAGAGCAATAGCCCCTTTTGGGATTCGGGAGTATCCATGCTCTTGAGCAGGCTCTCTTGCGAAATGCGGAAGGATCGAGCTTGGACCAGCTTGCGGCGATGGCAGCCTTTGTCCGCGCGGTCGAGACCGGCAGCCTGTCGGCGGCGGCACGCTCGCTGCCGAGCTCGCTGACCTCGGTCAGCCGCCAGATCAGCGCGCTTGAGGAGCATTTCGGCACCCGCCTTTTGTTGCGCACCACCCGCCAGCTCGCGCTGACCGATGACGGCCGAATTCTCTACGAGCGCGCGAAGTCCGTCCTCGGCGAAGTCAGGGAGATCGAGGCGGCGCTGGCGCGCGACCCGCAGCAGCCGTCGGGCCGGATTCGGCTGAGCTCACCGAGCCTAATCGGACGGCTCGTTATCGCGCCCTTGCTGGTCGAGTTTCTGCGCCGCTATCCGGCGCTCTCGGTCGACCTGCTATTGATCGATCGCGCCGTCGACATGATCGAGGAAGATATCCATCTGGCCATTCGGATCGGCCGCCTGCGCGACTCGCAGCTCGTCGCCCGCAAGCTCACCGATCTGCAGATGATCGTCTGCGCTTCTTCTGACTATCTGGCCCGGCAGGGCGAGCCGCGAACGCCGGGCGATCTTGCGACGCACGACTGCCTGGTGTTTTCCGATTCGCCGGGCACCGCCGACTGGCGCTTTGCCGACGGCACGAAGACGGGCCGCAAATTCCGCATATCCGGTCGGCTCTGGATGAATAGCCTCGACGCGCTGGTTGCTGCGGCGCGGGATGGCGCGGGCATCGTCCGCGTGCCGTCGTGGCAGGTGCAGTCCGATCTCGCGAATGGCCGGCTGCAGCGCCTGCTGATCGACCACGAGCCGGCGCCGACGCCGCTGCACCTGATGCTTCAGCCGGCACGCCTCGCATCGCCTAAGATCAGGGCATTCGTCGATTATCTCGTGGAACAGTGGGGCAAGATCGACGCCTTCCGGGCCCCGTAAGTGGGCAGCCGCGCACGCCGGTAGCCGAACGCGAACATCGATTCATTTTTTAGTTCGCCCAGCCTTGCATCTGGTATACCACACTGCGGATCAACCAGAATTCGGCAACTCTAACAATGAACTTCGGTTCGACCGAAGGCTATTTGGCCGTTGCGCGGGTTGATCCTAGTCCGTAAATAGAACTCCTCTACCGCGTTCCCCGATGGGCCGGGCGCGGCCCCTCACATCATAAAGCCCGCCGATGACCGCCAGGATCGAACGACCGCTTTCACCCCATATTCAGACCTACCGGTGGACGCTGACGATGGCGCTGTCCATCGTGCACCGTGCCACAGGTTTGGCCCTCTATTTCGGCACCCTGCTGCTGGCCTGGTGGCTGATCGCCGCCGCCACCGGCCCGACCGCCTACGCCAATGTCCAGGCCTTCACCGGCAGCGCGATCGGTAGGCTGATCGTGTTCGGTTACACATGGGCGCTGATGCACCATCTGTGCAGCGGCATCCGGCATTTCGTCTGGGATCTCGGCTACGGCTTCAAGGCCACTGAGCGCGAAGCCCTGACCTGGGGCGCGCTGGTCGCCGGCATCACACTGACCGTGCTGGTCTGGATCATCGCCTACGCGGTTGGAGGTGGACGATGAGCGGCCCCTCCTCGATGCGCACGCCGCTGGAGCGCGTCCGCGGCCTTGGCTCCGCGCATACCGGTACCTCCGATTTCTGGCGCCAGCGCCTCACCGCGGTTGCGATGACGCTGCTGATCGTCCCCGTGATCGTCGTCGTGATCATGCTGATCGGCCGCAACCATGCCGGCGCAGCGCAGATCCTCGGCTCGATCCCGATCGCCATCATCCTGCTGCTCTTCATCGTCGCCAGCACCTGGCACATGAAGATCGGCATGCAGGTCGTGATCGAAGACTACATCCACAATGAGAAGCTGAAGATCGCCAGCGTGATGGCGAACAACTTCTTCTGCGTCGCGGTCGCATTGGCCTCGATCTACGCAATCCTCAAATTGTCGTCGGGAGTTTGACCCATGGCCGGTGAAGGAAACGGCAAGGCCACCAACGGCGGCCCGGCCACGAACGGCAAGGCCTACCCGATTCAGGACCACACCTACGACGTCGTCGTGGTTGGCGCCGGCGGCGCGGGCCTGCGCGCCGTGGTCGGCTGCTCGGAAGCGGGCCTGCGCACCGCCTGCATCACCAAGGTGTTCCCGACCCGCTCGCACACCGTTGCGGCGCAGGGCGGCATCTCGGCCTCACTCGGCAACATGCACCAGGACGACTGGCGCTGGCACATGTACGACACCGTGAAGGGTTCGGACTGGCTCGGCGACCAGGACGCGATCGAATACATGGTGCGCAACGCACCCGACGCGGTCTACGAGCTCGAGCATTGGGGCGTCCCGTTCTCGCGCACCGAGGACGGCAAGATCTATCAGCGCCCGTTCGGCGGCATGACCTTGGACTACGGCAAGGGCCAGGCGCAGCGCACCTGCGCCGCGGCCGACCGCACCGGCCACGCCATGCTGCACACGATGTACGGCCAATCGCTGCGCCACTCGGCCGAGTTCTTCATCGAATTCTTCGCCATCGACCTGATCATGGACGACCAGGGCGTCTGCCGCGGCGTGATCGCGCTCAAGCTCGACGACGGCACGCTGCATCGCTTCCGTGCCCAGACCACGATTCTGGCGACCGGCGGCTATGGCCGCGCCTACGCCTCCTGCACCTCGGCACACACCTGCACCGGCGACGGCGGAGGCATGGTGCTGCGTGCCGGCCTGCCGCTGCAGGACATGGAGTTCGTCCAGTTCCATCCGACCGGCATCTACGGCTCGGGCTGCCTCGTCACTGAAGGCGCCCGCGGCGAAGGCGGCTATCTCGTCAACTCCGAGGGTGAGCGCTTCATGGAGCGCTACGCGCCGTCGGCCAAGGACCTCGCCTCACGCGACGTCGTCTCGCGCGCGATGACGATCGAGATCCGCGAAGGCCGCGGCGTCGGCAAGAAGAAGGATCACATCTTCCTGCACCTCGATCATCTCGATCCGAAGGTGCTGCATGAACGGCTGCCGGGCATCTCCGAATCGGCGAAGATTTTCGCCAATGTCGACGTCACCCGCGAGCCGATCCCGATCGTGCCGACGGTGCACTACAACATGGGCGGCATCGCCACGAACTATCACGCCGAGGTGCTGACCAAGCGCAACGGCGACGACAATTCGGTGGTGCCGGGCCTGATGGCGATCGGCGAAGCCGCCTGCGTCTCGGTGCACGGCGCCAACCGCCTCGGCTCCAACTCGCTGATCGACCTCGTGGTGTTCGGCCGTGCCGCGGCGCTGCGCCTTGCCGACAAGCTGACGGCGAATGCCAAGCAGCCGGAGCTGCCGAAGGATTCGTCCGATCTCGCGCTCGGCCGGCTCGACCACTTCCGTCACGCCTCCGGCGGCACGCCGACCGCGAAGCTGCGCGACAGCATGCAGCATGTGATGCAGAACAATTGCGCGGTGTTCCGCACCGGCGACATTTTGCAGGAAGGCCAGAACCTGATCCACAAGGTCTATGGCGGCGTTGGCGACATCTCAGTCTCGGACCGCTCGCTGGTGTGGAATTCCGACCTGATCGAGACGCTGGAATTCGACAATCTGATCGTGCAGGCGGTCGTGACGATGGATTCGGCGGCCAACCGCACCGAGAGCCGCGGCGCGCATGCGCGCGAGGATTTCCCGGACCGCAACGACAAGGACTGGATGAAGCACACGCTGACCTGGATCGATCCAGCCGGCAAGACCGCGATCGAGTACCGTCCGGTGCACAGCTACACGATGACCAATGACGTACAGTACATCCCGCCGAAGGCGCGGGTCTATTGAGAACGAAGGCGAGCAAGCATGGTTGAATTCGCACTTCCGAAGAATTCGAAGATTTCCGGCGGCAAGACCTGGCCGAAGCTGGCGGGCGCCACCGAGACCCGCGAATTTCGGGTGTATCGCTGGAATCCGGACGACGGCAAGAATCCGAGTGTCGACACTTACTATGTCGACACCCGTGATTGCGGTCCGATGGTTCTGGACGGCCTGATCTGGATCAAGAACCACATCGACCCGACGCTGACCTTCCGCCGCTCTTGCCGCGAAGGCGTCTGCGGCTCCTGCGCGATGAACATCGACGGCCAGAACACGCTGGCCTGCACCAAGTCGATGCACGATGTCGGCGCCGGCGGCGCGGTGAAGGTCAATCCGCTGCCGCACCAGCCTGTCGTCAAGGACCTGGTCCCCGACCTCACCAATTTCTACGCCCAGTATGCTTCGATCGAGCCGTGGCTGAAGACCACGACGCCGACGCCGCAGAAGGAGTGGAGGCAGAGCCACGAGGACCGCGAGAAGCTCGACGGTCTCTATGAATGCATCCTGTGCGCCTGCTGCTCGACCTCGTGCCCGAGCTACTGGTGGAACAGCGAACGCTTCCTAGGCCCCGCAGCACTGCTGCAGGCGACACGCTGGGTGACCGACTCCCGTGACGAAGCGACCGGCGAGCGCCTCGACAATCTCGAGGATCCGTTCCGCCTCTATCGCTGCCACACCATAATGAACTGCGCCAAGGCATGCCCGAAGGGCCTCAACCCCTCGGAGGCGATCGCCGAGCTCAAATTCAAGATGGTCGAACGCCAGATCTGATCCGACGCGGCTCGGCTGGCGCTGGTTGTCTGGAGACAAAATAGTTCTTCTTAGACAACATAGTTCTTCTTAGACAAAAAAGTCCTTTCGAGCTCGGGGACATCGAAAAGTGCAGCGAATCAAGGCGGGTCCTATGGCCCGCCTTGATTTCGTTTGGCCTAACCGTGCGCAGCAGAACTAAACACACGCGATCCGGACAGCCATCGTGCCCCTCAGGTTCTCGGTGTCGAACACAGTTGCACCTGGAAACGAAGCTGACCGAGGACGACATGCCGGCGTCAGACTAGGGTGTCGAGGAATTCGACCCTAGCGTCCGAATTCCTCGACCAGCGTCCAGCAGTAGGCGTCGACGGTCACGTAGTCGTGCAGCATCTGCTTATGGAAGACGATGGTCGGCGCGGCGTCGAGAACCGAGTGAGTCATCCAGGGACGGAATTTGCCGAGCGCCCGCTGTTCTCCGCGGAGGCGGTCGTACTCGGCCTGGTCGCCGGCGAGGGCCGCGGCGACCGCTGCGGCATCGAGCGTCTTGAACTGCTCCGCCGACACCTCTTCGATGACGTAGGGAGGGATGTACAGCGGGATCCTGTGTGCGAGCCCGTCCCGGAAGGAGATCAGGTTGCCCAGCCATTCCTTGTTGTCGTCGAGGAAGGCTTTGGTTTCGTCGCTGAACGACTTGCGGACGAAGGGCTTCCCGAGGCCGATTTCGTGCCGTCCGAGCTCGGCGCCGCCCTTGCCCCGCACGTTCTTCTCCAGAACCCAGATCCAGGCGAGGTTTTCCAGGCAGCCGAAGGCGTTCATGACGAAATTCTGGATGAAGGCCGTAGCGGCCATGACGGTCACCAATTCAGGCACCTCGTCGAGTTCGGGAGGCAGCAGCTCGAAAACCGTGTCGACCATCTGGACCATGGTCGACAGGCGGCGGCAGAGACCGTGCTGCGCGTATTCCCGCGCCTGATCGTTGCCGTACGCTCGCCCGGCGTAGCTCGCCTTCAGCTTTCGCAGTTGCGCCGGCAATTCGACCAGGCCGTTCTTCAGATCGTCGAGGGCTTCTTGGCTGAAATATCCCACCGTCCCTACGCCTCCACGTCCTCGACCTTGCCGCGGGCATCGACCAGCGCGATGCGGATGCCGGCGGCGGCGCAGCGGGGCGCCAGTTTGCGTCCGACCCGGCGTGTCACCTCGGTTGCCGGCATGACTGCGACCTGACGGGTGCCGGGCCCCTTCATCATCAGGCGTCCGACGATCTCGCAGAGCCCCTTGTCCAGCTTCGACAGCCGGCCGGGATGCCGGGTCGCGATCGTACCGCCCTTGCACTCGGCTTCGATGGTAGTCCCGTTCGCCACGGCCGTGACGTCGCTCAATCCGGACTGAGGATGGACGACGATCCGACGCCCCTGCGCGTCCTCGAACGTTCCCGCGAATGCGCTGCGGGTGGTCTCGATTCTGCGGAAGCCGCGTTTCTCGATCCAGCCGGGGAAGTCGATCTGCCGGGCATGCTGCCCGTCCGGATGGATCTTCACCTCGCGGACGGGCTCGGTCCGGAACAGGTGCATGGCGTAGGCCAGCATTACCGCGCCTTCGTAGAAGTGCCGGTCCGGCTGATCCGCCGGCGCTCCGGCGGTCGGTGGCCGCTCGACGATGAGGTCATCGAAATCCATGTCGAAAATCCAACAACGTGCAATTGAGGGGGAACTGTAGCTCCCGTGATCAGGCGCGCCAGTCCGCAGGCCTGGCCGGCCGCCGCGCGCGGGCTTGCGTTGCGATGGGCCGCTCCCTACCTCCGGGAACGATGGCCCCCAAATGTATCTACTGCCGCAGCGAATTGACCGGAGAGGTCGGGAACGACGTTCGGACTCCGACGCTCGAGCACATCGTGCCCTATTCGATGGGCGGAAGCGACGCGTTCGCGACGATGGACGCCTCCAAGAAATACAACAACGATTTCGGGAGCTCGGTCGATGCTCCGTTCATGAATCAGCTGCCGGTCGCGGTCATGCGGCACAAGCTGGGACTTAAGGGGTACGGAGGGACCATCCCGCCGATCGAACTGAAGGCGCGCTCGCTCGATAACGGCGAGCCGGCGACGGTCATCATCGACGATCAGGGCAACGTCGACTACAGCTTCGGAACGACGGTGGTCACGGACGAGAAGGAGAAGTTCACGCAGCGACTGGTCGGAGGCGACCCCGACCGGGTGCGTCAAATACTGGAAGGGATGCTCCGCAAGGCGAAAGCCGATAAGCGGACCGTTTACAGCCTGACCGGCAAGGTGATCGGCAGCAGCGCCGACATGCCGGAGATCGCGGAGATCGAAGAGACGTCGACGCTCAAGGCCTCCGTCACCATGGATGGTACGGTCTGGGCCCGCGGCTTGTTCAAGATCATCCTGGGACTCGGTCATTTCTTCGCCGGCCCGGACTGGACCTTCAGCGCGGACGGCGGAGACCGGATACGGACCGTTCTCGTTTGCGAACGGTCGCAGTGGCCGGATAAGTCGCTGCGCGGCTTCATGGCGGGCCAGATCCCGGCGGATATCGCATCGCTGCTGGGAATCACGCCCGAGGTCCGAGGCGAGAAGTATCACACGCTGGCGGTGCTTCCCCGGGAAGAAGGGCTCCTTGCGGTCGTTTCGCTGTTCGGCGGCGATCTGCCGGAATCCGTGGCCACGTTGGGAAGCGAGCGGGGCAAGCTGGCGACGGTCAACGGATCCTTACCTCCGTCGACGCGTGTAGGCGTCCGCATACATCCGGTCACGCGCGAAACGACCTGGATCACGGTGGAAGACGCGCTTCGACGGACTTGAGGCCAGCAAGTTCGCGCCAAGCGCGACCAGCCTGCCACCCGAGGATTCGGCGGGGTCTCGCTCAGTCTAGTTCCACAGAACTCCGCTCGCGAGTTTGCGCGCCCGCGTGCGCAGCCACGCATATCGTTTCTTCTTGGCTTCCCTGGCCTCCGCCGAGGCCGCGTAGCTTCGCATGTGGCTTACCAGGGGCTTGAACGGCTTGCGCATCTTCACGAGCATCCGTCTGAAGCGATATTCGTAGGTGAAATAGAAAACGCCCGCGACGATGAACGAGAGCGATATCATCATGATGGAGTAAAGTAGCTTCGGCGGAAGGTCGGCAGGACGCAGGACGGGCTTCGCGTAAAGCGCGGCTATGGCTTGGGCCATCAGAATGCCCGACAGGACGGCAAGGAACTTGATGAGGAGCCACGTCACTGCCGCCGTTATCCATTCGATCAGGACAAGACGGTTCGCACAGCCGAAAATGCCGCTGACGAGGTAGCTCAAGACCTGAGGCAACACCACGACGATGTAGATCGAGGCGATCAGATAGCGCTCGTCGTGGAAATCCATCGACGTCTTCTGAAACCACACGATGAAGCCGCCGATTGGCGAATTTCCGCTCAAGATCGAGCCAGAGATGCTCCGCTCGTTGGCCCACACGTAGTAGAACAGGCCAGAAAACAGGATGAGCATCAGCCAGAACGCGTACCATATGGTGAAGACGTGGCCTGGATGTTTGCGCCGCAGGTACAGCGTGGCGACGACGAGACCGCCCAGCAGAACCGCGTCGGCGACGCCGAGAGCACCATACAATATCCAGCCGGTCATCGTGGATCCTCTCCTCGTTGGGTCTCGGCCGACACGGAAGACCTCGAAGCCATCTATGCCGGAAGTCGGCCTAGCGCCGGTCACTTCTTCGAGTAGAGCAGTTCATCGAGACGGGACGCGGCACGGTAGATCGCTCCACGACGATTGCTGCTGCGCGAGTCGGTCCCTTGGGCCCGATCGAGACATTCCAGAAGGATCGTTCGGATGCTTTCGAGATCCTTCGGCTTCACCGTCGTAGGCAGGGCCTGCACCGCGCCGGCGAACACGACGTCCTCGTCGACGTCCACCGGCGCCTTGATCTCGCCCCGCGCCAGTTTTCCGCGCAGAGCTTCGGCCTTGCCGGTGGATTGGCGGAAGGCCGCGTCCTTGCCGGCGAGCCTGTCGACCAGCGCGTCGCGCGACGAGGGATAGGTGGCGACCTGTTTGCGAAGGTCTTCGGCGACCTCGGTGGCGTTTGACTGCGCCTGGTCGATGTAGAACCACACGGGAAACCACTTCCGTTGGGCGTGGGCCTGGAAGTGGATGTACTGCATCGGCTCGGCGACCTTCTCGTTGCGCAGGAAGTTGCGGACGACGGCGTCGGGGGTCACGTTCTCGCGGATGATCCTCGTCCGCTCCCTTTCCACCTCCGAAACCGGCTCGACGTCGCCGATCAACCTGAGCGCCGGCGCCCCCTTCTTCTCGTCGAACTCGCCCTCGCGCACGAATTGGATGCTCGGGAGCAGGGACTTGTCGATGAGAAATTTGCCGCTGGTGCCTGCGACCTCGCCGGAGTCGAGGTCGATCGTGGCTTCCTTGCCTATCGCGACGCGGTTCATGCGGGCGCTGAACTCGGCGACTGCGCGTTGCTCGCGCGCGGCGCTGATCTGCCTGAGCTCTCCCGGCTTGATCAGGCGGGTCTCGCCGACGTACCGGAAATAGATCCCTCCTTCCTTCACGTCCTGACCGACGTTCTTAATGGCGATGACGGGCCCATGATCGTGCTTCTCCACATAGAGCACGCCGACCTGCTTGCCGCCGAGCTCGATGAGGCCCTTCGTGACATGAGGAACGGGATCGAGGGCGCCCGCCAGGATTCTGTTGAGGAGCGAGATGTCCGACTTCGTGAAGACATCGTCGGAAAGCCCGTCCGCCTGGTAGGTCGCATCGGTGACGCCGAACAGGAGATAGCCGCCCTTGTTGTTGGCCAGGCCCGCGATCGCGCGGAGCGCCTTCGAGAACCGATCCTCCGGCTGAAGCCGGAAGCCTGCCTTGCACTCGATGCGGTCGGTCCCGTCGTGATGTGAAGAAAGAATACGAGGTGCACTCCCATCTGAGCGATGGCAAGGACGGTGAGCCCGGCCGGCACGCCGGGCGGCCAGATCGCCGAGGTGTTCGCAACCCAGAAGGACGTTATCGTCAAGATCACCGCCAGCAGCAAACCGATCGTATACACAAGGAAGCCAGAAGACGCTTTCTGCTCCGAGGCCGGGACGGTCGGTCTGTCTCCCGGTGCAACATCCCAACGCACTTCAGTCATGGAAGGACTCCCATCAGATAGACAACGGTGAATATCAGAACCCAGATGATGTCCAGCGCATGCCAGAACAGGGAGAAGCAGTGCAGGCGTCGGACCACGACGTCCTGAAAACCTCTCATCGACAGCTGAACCATCATGAGAATCAGCCATGCCAATCCGACGGTCACGTGCAGCCCGTGACTGCCGACCAGCGTGAAGAATGCTGAAAGAAATGCGCTGCGTTGCGGCGCCGCTCCCAACGCAATCATGCCCTGGAACTCGCGGAGCTCGAGAGCAAGAAATGCCGCTCCCAGGAGGAACGTCATTACGGCGCCAAGAAGGGTCGCGATATATCGCTGCGAGTTGATGGACAAGGACATCATTCCGCAGCTGTAGCTGGAGAGCAGGAGGAGGGCGGTCTCCATGGCGACGTTGCGTTGATCAAACAATTGAGCACCGGTCAGACCGCTCGCACTCGCTTTTGCGAGCACCGCATAGCTCGCAAACAGCGCCGAGAACATCACGATGTCACTCAGCAGGAAGATCCAGAACCCAAAGCCGGCAACGATCCGCTTGGGTGCAGGACCCGCCTCGCTGATATCATGCAGTTCGCTATGGCGCTCGCGCTGTTTACCGCGTTCGTCGGATTGATGATTGCGCCGACACGCCTCGATCCACTTCCTGGTCTTATTGCAATTCTCGCAATCGCAGCCGGCGCGGGAGCCGCCGGCGCGCTGAACATGTGGTACGACGCCGATATTGATGCAGTCATGGCTCGCACCGCGATGCGACCAATTCCCCGCGGCAAGGTCTCGAAGGGTGAGGCGCTTGTCTTTGGAATTTTCCTCGGGGTAATCGCTGTCGTAGCTCTCGCCCTGGCGACGAACCTCGCGGCCGCCGCCCTATTGGCCTGTACGATTCTGTTCTATGTCATCGTGTACACGGTCTGGCTAAAACGGAGCACGTCGCAGAACATCGTTATCGGCGGTGCAGCCGGCGCGCTCCCGCCCGTGATCGGATGGGCCGCGGCCACCGGACATGTCGGGCTTGAGCCCCTCGTGCTTTTCCTCATCATCTTCCTTTGGACACCACCCCACTTTTGGGCTCTCGCACTCAATCGCAGCGATGACTATGCCCGTGCCGGCGTCCCCATGCTGTCGGTCGTCGCGGGACGGGCTGCAACAACGCGGCAGATCCTGGTCTACAGCAGCTTGCTTGTTGTCGCTTCAGAGCTGCCTTGGGAGCTCGGGTTTGCAGGCGCGATCTATGGCGCGATCGCGACGGTCTGCAGCGGACTTTTCCTCCTGTTGGCACTTCAGCTGAATAAGAGCATTGGAGCCGATCGTCGCGCCGCTCACAGGTTGTTCCTGTTCTCCATTTTCTATTTGTTCGCGTTGTTTGCGGCGCTCCTGAGCGATGACGGTGGCTGTTTGAATTCGCGGACACCTGGCCCGCGCGCTGACCGCAACATCGGATGGGGCTACACCAATGCCCTGCAGCACACCGCTCGCAGCGGAAGCCGCCTAATCAAGTTCAGCACGCGGGAGGTCTAGTATGCGATACGGTTTGCTTACCTTGGTCCTGATCGGCGCCTCGCTACTCGGTGGCTGCACTGAAGGTGTGCTCGATCCGAAGGGACCCATCGCCCTTGCCGAACGGCAGATTCTGATCAACGCGACCGGCATCATGCTGGCGATCGTGATCCCTGTGGTCATTGCGACGCTTGGCGTTGGCTTCTGGTTCCGCGCATCGAATGAGCGGGCGCGCTATCGGCCTGACTTCGTTTATTCCGGCCGCCTCGAGATGCTTGTCTGGTCGATCCCACTGATGACCGTGTTACTTACCGGCACTGTGGCTTGGATTGGTGCATACGATCTCGATCCGCCCAAGCTGATTGCCTCTTCGACGAAGCCCATTAAGGTTCAAGCCATCTCGCTCGACTGGAAATGGTTATTCATCTATCCGGAGCTGGGGGTCGCGAGCGTCAATCACCTGACGATACCGGTCGGCACGCCGGTAAGCTTCGAGCTGACTTCCTCGGGAGTCATGAACAGCTTCTTCGTGCCGCAGCTCGCTGGCCAGATCTACGCTATGTCCGGAATGGTGACGCGGCTGAACTTGCAAGCCGATTACGCGGGAACGTATCGCGGCTTGTCGGCCAATTTCAGCGGCGAGGGCTTCGCCGATATGCATTTCAACGTCGACGCGATGCCGCCCGAACGCTTTGCGCAGTGGGTCGATTCAACCCGCAGCGTCGGTCCGGTGCTGGATTTGAAGACCTACGCCGATCTCGCCAGGCCGAGCGTCGCTGTGACGCCATTCACCTACCACTCCGTCGCGCCTGGCCTATTTGACAGCATCCGGATGGCCTCCATGCAGTCTGATGATGCCTTGTGCCGTCGCTATCCCACCTCAATGAGGGCAGAAAAATGACTCTACTCGGCAAACTGGACTGGAGTGCTGTTCCCTTCGATCAGCCGATTATCATGGGCACGGTAGGCGTCATGGTCGTGGCCATCGTCTCCATCCTTTCGTGGGTCACGCTCAAGGGTTACGTGCCCTATCTCTGGCGAGAGTGGATCACCTCGGTCGACCACAAGCGGATCGGCGTCATGTATATCGTCCTGGCGCTGGTCATGCTGCTGCGCGGTTTCGCGGACGGGATCATGATGCGGACGCAACAGGCGGTCGCAGCGGGTGGCGCGCAAGGGTACCTGCCGCCTGAGCATTTCGACCAGATCTTCTCGGCGCATGGCACAATCATGATCTTTTTCGTGGCCATGCCGCTTGTGATCGGATTGATGAACTTTGCCATCCCGCTGCAACTCGGCGCGCGCGATGTGGCATTTCCGACGATGAATTCGATCAGCTTTTGGCTCACCGCATCCGGCGTACTCCTGACGAATGTCTCGCTCGCGGTCGGTGAATTTGCCAAGACCGGCTGGTTCGCCTATCCGCCGCTTAGCGAGCTGCAATTCTCGCCGGGGGTCGGCGTCGACTACTATCTCTGGTCCTTGCAAATCTCTGGCATTGGGACCTTGCTGAGCGGCGTCAATTTCGTCACCACGATTCTGAAGATGCGGGCTCCGGGCATGAGCTACTTGCGTATGCCGGTTTTCTGCTGGACTGCGCTTGCGTCGAACCTGCTGATTGTGGCGGCGTTCCCGGTGCTCACCGCGCTTTTCGCAATGCTTCTTCTTGATCGCTACCTTGGTTTTCACTTCTTCACCGTGGATGCCGGCGGCAACGCGATGATGTATGTGAATCTGTTCTGGGTCTGGGGTCATCCCGAAGTCTACATCCTGGTCCTGCCGGCATTTGGCATCTTTTCCGAAGTGACCGCCACCTTTTCCGGCAAGTCGCTCTTCGGCTATCGCTCGATGGTACTCGCGACCATGGCGATCTGCGTGCTCTCCTACACGGTTTGGCTCCATCATTTCTTCACGATGGGCGCCAGCGCAAGCGTCAACGCTTTCTTCGGCATCACAAGCATGATCATCGGAGTACCGACGGGCGTCAAAGTCTTCAATTGGCTGTTCACGATGTATGGCGGACGCGTTCGGTTCAATGTGCCCGTGCTCTGGACGATCGGCTTCATGGTGTCGTTCGTATTCGGCGGCCTGACGGGCGTTCTGCTGGCGTTGCCGGCGGTCGATTGGCAGGTACACAACAGTGTCTTCCTGGTTGCTCATTTCCATCACGTCATTATCCCGGGCGTGCTGTTCGGATGTATGGCCGGCTACAATTACTGGTTTCCCAAGGCATTCGGCTTCCGGCTGGATGAGCGCTGGGGCAAGGCGGCCTTCTGGTGCTGGTTCATCGGTTTCCATCTCGCTTTCATGCCGCTCTACGTGACGGGGCTGATGGGTATGCCCCGCCGTCTGCAGCACTATGATGTCCTCTCATGGCAGCCTTGGCTGCTGGTCGCCGAGTCAGGCGCAGTCGTCATCCTGCTTGGAATCATCTTCCAGATCGTTCAGCTCGTAGTGTCCATTCGAGACCGTGAGGAGCTCCGTGACACGACGGGCGATCCGTGGAACGGCCGCACCCTAGAATGGGCAACCGCATCGCCGCCGCCGGACTGGAATTTTGCGGTCCTGCCGCGCGTCGATGAGCTCGATGCCTTCTGGGCTCGCAAGCAGCGCATGCTTGCGGAGCAGGAGTTGCCTGTGCGGCAGCACGCGTACCAACCGATCGAAGTGCCCAAAAACAGTCCGGTCGGTGTTGTGACCGCGTTCTTCGCGGTGGTCGCCGGCTTCGCCTTGATCTGGCACATCTGGTGGATGGCAGGCTTTGGAGTTCTCGGCGCGGCCGTGACACTGCTTGCCTTCATGTTCCGCACAAAGGACGAAGTCGAGATTCCCGCAGATCAGGTCGGCCTGTTCGATCGCGTGCACCCGGTGGAGGTTTCACTATGAACGTCGCAGTTGAGATGGATGCAGTTCGGCATAACGCGTGGCTTCGTCAAGGTGACAAAGTGGGGTAGCCGCTCCACCAAACTGGGCCATGAAGCCAGCAAAACACGTGATAAGGGAATCCCGGTGGTGCTCATGGTCGAGTTCTCAAGCCAGAGGTCTGTCTTTGTGAAGTCCACTATCTCACTGCAGCAGGAATCCTGCGGCTTCTCTGATAGCTAAACTGACTGGAGCCGAGAGAGTGAGTGAAGAATACCGAATCTCGACGAGTTATTCGGAACGGGAACGAACAACGACGTGCGTGCGGCGTCGCTTGCAGGCTGCGCAAAGAGCTCTTGCACGGTGTTGCCCATTGAATCTAATGTCTGCCAGCCAAGAACTCGCCACTAGACATTTCAAGGCAAGTCAAAAGCTCAACATAGCTCTGCTCTCCTCCGAGGCTGGCCTCCTCAACGCAAGCCTGCTTGTTTGACGCGCTGAATTCAGTCCAGCGTTTGTCCAACTCATTCATGGCATCCGTTTCGTCTTTCGTGCAGCTTGCAACGCTTTCTGTGCCGGCGGCTGCCACCTCCGCACCACAGTTTCGGACGATATCGAAGGGGGGTACTCGGTCGGCGGCCGCGGCCTGTGCGATGGACCACGAAGCAGCGGTAATAACGACTATGGAAAAAATGAACTTTTGCATTCTAGCAAAGCCAGCGCTGACGATGTCGGCGCGCTTCTGCTCTTGGTGGGAAGCCTCGACAATGGAAATTGCCTCATGAGCTCGAAGCTCGGCTAACATCGCATTCACAGATCACCTCGTGTATTATTGACGGCTTCAACGAGCATCTGGCGGGAGCGAAACTCTCAGCGCTCCCGTCATTCGGAGTCGCTACGGCATACCTGATCGCGAGAAGCCGCTATTTCGCAATACGCAGGCTTGTTCGATGAGCGGAATGCCCTAAGCGCACTCGGTTTCACCGTAGTCAGGAACATCGCGAAGCACAGGGCTCCCAAGATGAACGTGACCACGCTCAACACATCCTTCATCGGAGGCTTCAATGCGGTTCCTGCTTCCGTCTTCATCCAACAACATTGTGTGATGGAATTCCCGCCGCGTGCGCCAGTGCGTGGGGGCGACAAGCCGGGCTCGCCGCCTTCACCGCGCTACAGCTCGCCTGCGGCAAACAGGGCGAGCGCCTCGGAAACGCCCTTGCCGTATGCCGGGTCGGCCTTGCTGCAATTCGCGACGTGCCGTTCCTGGATGTGCCTTGCGGCCTGGCCCACCTGGCGTGCGGTATTCTCGAACAGCGTCTGCTGCTGCGCCACGGTCATGTTCCGGAACAGGTCGCCGGGCTGTCGCCAGTGATCCTCATCGACACGATCATCCCAATGCGCGGCCGCGCCCGTGACTTCCAGCGGCGGCTCGTTCAGCTGCGGCCGGTCAGTCCACTCGCCGCGGCTGTTCGGCCAGTAGGTCGGCGTGCGGCCGAGATTGCCGTCGGTCCGCATCGCACCGTCACGGTGATAGCTGTGGAACGGGCATTTCGGCGCGTTGACCGGAATATGGTGGTGGTTGACGCCGAGCCGATAGCGTTGCGCGTCGCCATAGGAGAACAGCCGCGCCTGCAGCATCTTGTCCGGCGAATAGCCGATGCCCGGCACGATGTTGGCAGGCGAGAACGCAGCCTGCTCGACCACGGCGAACAGGTTCTCCGGATTGCGGTTGAGCTCGAAATAACCCACCTCGATCAACGGATGGTCAGCCTTCGGCCAGACCTTGGTGAGGTCGAAGGGATTGAACGGAAACTTCGTCGCCTGCTCGTCCGTCATCACCTGGATGTACAGCGTCCAGCGCGGAAACGCACCGCGCTCGATGCTGTTGAACAGGTCGCGCTGATGGCTCTCGCGATCCGTGCCGACCACGGCGGTGGCCTCGGCGTCGGTCAGGTTCTGGATGCCCTGCCGGGTGCGGAAGTGAAACTTGACCCAGACGCGCTCATTGTTCGCGTTCAGCAAGCTGTAGGTGTGGCTGCCAAAGCCGTGCATGTGGCGATAGCTCCTGGGGATGCCGCGCTCGCTCATGACGATGGTGACCTGGTGCAGCGCCTCGGGCAGCAGCGTCCAGAAATCCCAGTTGTTGTCGGCACTCCGCATGCCGGTGTAGGGATCGCGCTTGATGGCGTGGTTCAGGTCGGGAAAGCGCAGGGAGTCGCGAAAGAAGAACACCGGCGTGTTGTTGCCGACGACGTCCCAGTTACCTTCCTCGGCATAGAATTTGAGCGCGAACCCGCGGATGTCGCGCTCGGCGTCCGCCGCGCCACGCTCGCCGGCGACCGTCGAGAACCACGCGAACATCGGCGTCTGCTTGCCGATTTCAGAGAAGATGTTCGCCCTAGTGTAGCGGGTGATGTCGTGGGTGAACGTGCCGTGGGCGCCGGAGCCCTTGGCGTGCATGCGGCGCTCCGGAATCACCTCGCGGTCGAAATGCGCGAGCTTCTCGATCAGCCAGACGTCCTGCAGCAGCGCCGGTCCGCGCGGTCCGGCGGTCTGGATGTTGATGTTGTCGGTCACCGGCGCGCCGGAGGCGTGCGTCAGAAACGGCCGCTTGGTCTCATCACTCATTGGATGCTTCAGGATCGTTCGTTGAAGGCAGCACGTCGCGCTCGCGGCGCGCGAGGCGTCGCTCTGATCGCTCTGACTTCGTGTTTGGTGGCCTCACGATTGGAAAACCCGGCGGATCGGCTCAACGACGGACATCCGGTGTTTCAGGCCAAATGTCCGTCGATCGGGACCCTATGGCCTCAACGCTCGAGCCATTCGGGTCTGCTCGAGCCACGCGGCACAAGCGCCGAGCGCGGTTGATGTAGTGCGCGGCCCAGTAGCCGAAGCAAGGCTTAGCTTGGGTAGTCATTGGCCGTGCCCGGCGTTCTCGGCGGCTCGGGGATCAGGCGCGAACTGCGCTGCCCGGTGAAATACGACCAGAGCCACTGGCGCTGCACGCGCAGCCGGTTCTGCAACTGCGGCAGGGAGATGATATGAACGAACGCCCACACCAGCCAGGTCAGGGAGCCGCTTGTGCGCAGCCAGCCCCGCTCCAGCACAGCGTAATTCTTGCCCACGACAGCCATATTGCCCTTGTCGAAATAGCAGAATGGACGTTTGACTTTTCGCTCCATCAGTTCCTTCGCGATCAGCCGCCCGACATAGCGTCCTTCTTGGATCGCGGCCTGCGCCACGCCTGGTACCGGGTGTTCGTTCTGGATGACCGACGCCGCATCGCCCACGACGAACACGCCGGGCGCGTCCACGACCTTCAGGAAGGGATCGACGAGCGCGCCCCGCGCGGTCTGTCTTGGTGCCAAGCATCTTTGGAATAGGCGATGCCGCAACCCCAGCGGTCCACAGCACAGTGGCGCTGGAGATCCGGACCGTGGCGCTGGCGATTTCGCTTTCGCTCGCGACCACGCCCTCCGCGTCGACAGTCTCGACCTTCACTCCGGTCAAGACCTTCACGCCTAGCTTCGTGAGCCGTCGGGTCACTCGGCGGGACAACGACTCGGCAAAGGTCGGCAGAACCCGCTTGCCTGCGTCGAGCAGAATGATGCTGGCCTGTGCGGGATCGATGTGGCGGAAATTTCCGCGCAACGTAACCCTCACCATCTGCGCCAGGGACGCAGCAAGTTCCACCCCTGTGGGACCTGCGCCGACGAGCACGAACGTCATCTGCCGCGCGCGTTCGCTTTCGTCCTCGATAGTTGCGGCCAGTTCGAATGCGCCCAGGATCTTTGCCCGGATCGTTTCGGCGTCGCTGAGGTTCTTGAGTCCCGGGGCAAATTGCGCGAACTCGTCGTGCCCGAAATAGCTCGGGCGCGCGCCAGCCGCGACCACCAGATAGTCGTAGGCGATCTTGCGGGCGCCGACGCCAGGGGAAGACGCCTCAATCGTGCGGGAAGCAACGTCGACACCGGTGACCTCGGCCAGCAGCACGCTCAGGTTCCGCTGCTTGACCTCGAGCTGCCGGATCGGCGCGGCGATCTCCGCAGGCGAGAGGACCGCCGTCGCCACCTGGTAGAGCAGCGGCTGAAAGATGTGGTGATTGCGGCGGTCGATCAGGACGACGTCGACGTCAGCGTGCCGAAGCGCGCGTGCCGCGGCGATTCCGGCAAAGCCCGCGCCGATGATGACAACGCGCTTCCGCTCCCGGTGGGGAGCCTCGACAGCGGCGTTTGCCTCCTCGGGCCGCCGTCGGCCCACATCTTCTCGTTCCAGCTTTCGCTGCTCAGCTTGTCGGCCTGCCGAATGAGCGACTCGCCCTGGGCCCGTAGCTCCTGCGAACGGCGCGCCATCACGGTCGTTATCGCGCGCGCCTTGGCGAGTTCCTTGCCGAGAGCCTTGCGGGCGCTGCCGGACAGGGGCGTTGGATAGTGCTTCGGCGCCATTCGCCGGCGATCAGTTGTAGGCCGGCCAGCAACCGTCCTCTTCGTGGCGCCCGAGCAGCCGTTTCCCAACCTCCTTCCACACGGCTTGCGGTCCCATAGAGACGAACCGCGTCGACCTTCTGGATCTCGACCGTTCGGCCGCAGCGCCGGCAAGCCACCCTCAGTAGATGTTGAGGAACTTCGCTCAGCCGCTGAGCCGCCGCTGGCGATCCGGATGACCCGACGTCGGTGCTCGCGTCCACTCAAGCTGCGCAATCTCAAACCTCGGCCCGGGACAGCTGCGGTTCTGAATACGGAGCTTGATTCCGAGTCGGGTTCTAGAGCGAGCGCTACAGCAGATACGATCATCCGGAACTCTCACGAAAGAAACGAAGTCTTGAAAGAACTTTATTGGAGGCAAGAAACTAAGTCCCGGAGGCATTCTGAAAGAACTTTATCCCACTGAGCAGAATCCGACACTCTGGAAGGATTGAGGATTTTCTCGCCTTTTATAAGAACATTATTGTCCGGCTACACTGGTGGTGTCGCCGGACTGCTGAGTCTTCAGAAGCAATTGGTAAACGGGTCTGCTTCGGCAGGCCCGTTTGTCGTTTTGACGCACTCAAGTCTTCAACCGTTCGTGCACCGTGACTTCGCCCGGACCGGGCGTCGGGCCCGGCACCTCGACGACCTCGAATTTTGGGAATTGCGCTGCTTTCATCGTCGCATCGTTGCGAGCTAGCCAAGTGGCCGACTGAAAACCCTGTCCGGATTGAACAAGCCGCTATCGTCGAGCGCGCCTTTGATCTTGCGCATCAGATCGATCTCAACCGGATCGCGATGCTTCTCGAGCAGATCGATCTTGGCACGGCCGATACCGTGCTCCGCGGAGAACGTGCCGCCCAGGGAGATTGCGATGTCGTAGACGAGCTCGCCGATGCGCTTGCCTTGCTCCCTGGCCCACTCGGTCCCGACGGCGGCCGGCAGCACGACGTTCAGATGGATGTTGCCGTCCCCGACATGTCCGAACGGCACGACCATGGCATCGGCGAAGCCGGCCTCAATGCCGGCTTTGCATCGGCGCAGGAGATCCGGTACCCGTGCGACCGGCACGGCGATGTCGTGCTTGAAATCGCGGCCCGCCCTTTTCTGGACCTCAGTCTGATCTTCGCGCAGCCGCCACATCTGCTTGCGTTGTTCCCCGCTCTGCGCAAGCGCCGCATCCACGATCGTCCCGTCTTCGAGCGCGCCGGCCAGAAACTCCTCGAGCATTTCCCTGAGACCGGCATCCCGGCGGCTCGACGTGAGCTCGATGAGGACGTAGTGGTTCGCCCTCTGCACGGGCGAGCGGAGCCCGTCGCGCTTCGCCAGTTCAACGCAGGAGCCGGAAAGATATTCGATGGCGCGCACGTTCCCGTCGGCGGCAGCGCGCAGCTTCATCCAGAGATCGAGGACCTGGTCCTCGGTCTCCAGCGCGCAGAAGGCAACTTCACATACCCGCGGCTGCGGCGCGAGCTTCATCGCGGCTGCGGTGATGATGCCTAGCGTCCCCTCCGAGCCGGAGAACAGATGCTTGAGCGCGTAACCGGCGTTGTCCTTCCGCAACGTGCGCAGCCCATTCCATATTCTTCCGTCCGGCAGGACGACTTCCATTCCGAGCAGAAGATCTCTCGCGCTGCCATACCGAACCGCCGAGATGCCGCCGGCATTCGTCGCCAGCGCCCCGCCCAGCGTCGCGGTTCCTTCTGACGCGAACGACAGTGGAAATAGAGTGCCCGCCTCGGCCGTGGCAGCCTGAAGATCCGCGATCGTCGCGCCCGCTTCCGCAACGACGGACATGTCAACCGGGTCGATAGAGCGGATCTTCCTCATGGAAGCCGTGCTGATGACAGCCTGGAAGCCGCTGTCGTTCGGCGTGGCGCCGCCGACGAGCCCGGTGTTGCCGCCTTGCGGCACGATGCCGACGCCGGCTTCCCGGCAGATCCGCACACATTGCGCGAGGAGTTCGACCGAGTTCGGTCGCAATACGCAGGTGGCGCGCCCCCGTAGCAGACCGCGCCAGTCGGTCAGATAAGCGTCGGCTACCTCGGGATCGGTAATGCATCCGGAGCCGAGCAGTTCGCGGAGCTTGCCGACGACATCGTTCATAGCTTCTTCCACGTTGCGGTGGCGTGCGCGATCGTCTCTCCGTTACCGTCGCAAGCCCGCGATTGCAGGAAGAACGTCTTGCGTCCGCTCTTGAGGAAGGTAGCGCAGCAGGTCACGGGACCGCTGCGGACCGGAGCGAAGTATTGCACTTTCATCTCCAGCGTGACGCCGGCGCCGAACTGATGCTTGAGCAGATGGCCCATCGAGATGTCGAGCGCGGTCGCCAGCACGCCGCCGTGCAGCGAACCCTGCGGGTTGTACATGAAGGCTTTTACGTCGAGCGTGACGACGCATGCGTCCGCGTCGTAAGACACCGTCATCCCGAACAGACGGGACAGGAAGAACGATCCGAATTCGTGCCGACCATCGCCCATGGCCGCATCGAACGGATCACGCATCTCGGCTTCCTGCATCCGTCGTATCCTCTATTCGGCCGATTGCTTCGGCGCGGCCTCGCCGAACGCGCCCTTCGAAGCGAACTCCGACAGGCGTTCCCGGGTCCAGCCGAGCCAGTCTTCGAACACCTCCGCGGTATGCTCGCCCAACATCGGCGGCGGGATCGAGGGAGCGGGCGGCAGATCGTCGAACCGCAGCGGCCGGGCGACGAACTTGACGTCGCCGGCGACCTTGTGCGCGACGCTCTGGACCATGCCCCGCTCGACCAGTTGGGGCGCCTCGCACACCTCGCCGACCGTCCTGATCGCCCCGCATGGAATCCCGGCCTTGCCGAGAACACTGAGCCAATGGTCGCGAGACCGCGACCGGAAGATCGGTCGCAGGATGTCGGCCAGCGCGGCGCGGTTCGCGGCACGTTTCGGAGCCTTGTCGAAACGGGTATCGTTCTCGATATCCTTGCGTTCGACGACGTCGCAGAACATCGACCAGAACTTGTCGTTGGCGACGCCGACATTGAGCCAGCCGCCTCCGGCCTCAAACGTTTCGTAGGGGCTGATCGTGGGATGCACGTTGCCTCGGCGCTTCGGACTTTCTCCGGAGGCGAAGTACATGCCGGCGTTGAACGTGAGCAGCGAAGCCATGGCGTCGAGCATGGAGACGTCGACGCGTCCCCCGGCACCGCTGCGCTCGCGCTTCACGAGCGCCGCGAGCACCGCCTGCGACGCGTAGAGGCCGGTGACCAGGTCGGCGATCGACGTGCCCACCTTCATCGGCGGTCCATCGGAATCACCGGTGATGTCCATGACGCCGGACTCGCCCTGCAAGATCAGATCGTAGCCGGGCCGGCTCGCATCCGGCCCGGTCCTGCCGAATCCGGAGATGCTGCACTGGATGAGCTTCGGATTGTCCGCGCTGAGCGCTTCGTATGACAGGCCCCACTTGTCGAGCGTGCCGGGCCTGAAATTGTCGGTCACGACGTCGGCCACCTTCGCGAGCGCGAGCGCGGCGGCTCGGCCCGCCGGCGACTTCAGATCAATCGCGCAGCTTCTCTTGTTACGGTTGACCGACAGGAAGTAGGAACTCTCCCCGTTGACGAACGGAGGGCCGTATCGGCGACTCTCATCGCCGGCACGCGGATCCTCGATCTTCACGACGTCCGCCCCGAGATCGCCGAGATGCATGGTGGCGAAAGGGCCGGACACGACGCGGCACAGGTCCAGAACCTTGATGCCGGAGAGAGCTTCCGTGCTAGACGATCGCATCCGCCAGATCCTTCATCGTCGGAACCGTGATGTCAGGCTGGTGCGGCGTCTGCTCGAACGGCCGGTCGCGCCGGTTGATCATCGCGGTCCGCATCCCGGCCGACTTCGCCCCGATGACGTCGAACGCGTGGTTGGCGACGAAGAGGATCTGATCCATCTTGAGGCCGAGTATTTCTGCCGCCTTTGTGTAGGTCGCGACGTGCGGCTTGAAGGAGTTTGCTTCGGCGACGGAGATCACGTCGTCGAATGGGACCTTGTGGTACCTCTTGGCCGTTTCCAGCATGTCGCGATCACCGTTCGAGAGTACGACAAGCTTGTACCTGGTTTGCAGCTTCGCGAGCGCCGCCGGTACCTCCGGGAAGCATTCGAGCTTCTCGATCTCGCCGACCAGGTACTTCACCTCCTCCTTCGTGTATTTGATGCCCGACCGGTCCATGACCTGGGAGACGGC
Source organism: Bradyrhizobium uaiense (assembly GCF_010811875.1). GTDB lineage: Bacteria > Pseudomonadota > Alphaproteobacteria > Rhizobiales > Xanthobacteraceae > Bradyrhizobium > Bradyrhizobium uaiense. The sequence continues at coordinate 14,982 of NZ_VKHP01000060.1, read as the reverse complement.
ACGGTGACCGATCTCGCGGTACGGCGTGTGCTCGCGGTGGAGCAGCGCGTCAATCATCGAATTCTCGAAGTGGGTCCGCCGCCACCAGGTGACGAACGAGTTCGGGTTACCCGTCCAGCCTTTCTCCTTGAGAAACGGCGTCGCGACCTTGACGAGGCCTCCCTGCATATCGACGACCGTGCCGTACTGGTCGAACATGCAGACCTTGATGGTATCCCTGAGCGTTTGTGTATCGGTCATCTCTTTCGTCCCTTTGCGTACGTTGCGTGATGGGTGATCCGGATTTGACCGCATCAGGCATCATTTCCGAAATCGATTGTTCTTCTGCGCACATTTGCGAAGTGAATGTCGTTCGCGAGAAGCCCGCTAAATTCTGTCTGCGGCACGCTCGGCATCGATACCGACGATCTTTCGGCGCGACGCTACGCTATCCGCTTCGATCGACGACCCCGATACTTCCTCCAGGCCGCGGCCCTTGGTCTCGAAGCCGAAGATCAGGAAGACCACGGCCTGGAAGAGGAGAATGCCCGCGAGCGTGATCAGCACTCCGACAAGCCCCTTCCAGGCGAAGATCGCGATGACGGCGAACTGCACCAGCGCGGTCGTCACGCGACCGGCTGTCGCGCAAATTGCGGTGCCACGCAGTCGGTATCGCGTGGGGAAGAGCTCCGGCACGTGCATGGCGAACCCGGTCGCCAGCATGACGTAGATCGCGGTGACGAGCAGGAAGCCGACCGCGACCAACGGAGCACCGTCGGGCATGAACGGATACGCCAATCCGAAGGCAGCGGCCGCGATCGACGATCCGACGATCGACGGCTTGCGGCCGATCGCGTCGGCGAGGGCCAGGCCGATCAGCGATCCCACCGGCCCACCCAGCGACATGAAGGTCGTATAGCCGAGCGAGGACACGACGCTGTGGCCGCCCTTGACCATGAACGTCGGCAGCCAGCCGATGAATCCGTACAGACTGAAGCCGACGACGATGTGCAGCAGGCTGCCGAGCAACGTTCGGCCAAGGTACGGCGGCGCGAACAGCCGCCAGACCGACCCGCCCTGGTCTTCCGCCCGCTGCGGGGCCGAGACCGGAGGCAGCGGTCCTTTCCTGGCGGCTTCGGCTTCGATGCCGGCAAGGATCTTTTCAGCCTCGTCGGCGCGGCCGTTCGCGGCCAGCCAGCGGGGCGATTCCGGCATCGACTTTCTCATGAACCAGACGATCAGCGCGAGCACGCCGACGATGCCGAACATGTATCGCCAACCGAACGACGGAATGACCCAGAGGCCGGTCATCGAGGAGGCGAACAGGGAAAAGTTGGTGATGACCGCCAGGATTCCGATCCACCGCCCGCGCGACGAGGCCGGGACGAACTCGGTCAGCGTCGCATAGCCGACGACGATCTCGGCGCCGAGTCCAATGCCTATGACGAACCGAGCGGCGATCAAGGCCTGCATCGATGGCGCGAGCGCGGCGGCGAGGGACGCCAGACCGAAGATGGCGAGGTTGATCTGGTAGGAGAACCGCCGGCCGTAGCGATCACCCAGTATCCCGGAGAACCAGGCTCCGAGGGTCATGCCGATGAAAGTGGCCGTCACGAACGCCGCGTTGAGTTCGAGGGTCGACCAGCCCTCTTTCAGCACGGCCCCGAGTACGCCGCCCGCCAGGTAGATGTCGAAGGCATCGAGGAACATGCCCGCGCCGATCAGCGCCAGGATCCGCCAATGAAAGCTGCAGATCGGTAGCCGATCGAGCCGAGCGCCCGCGTTCACCGATGCCACCTGCGCGTACGTAACGTCTTGCATCAATCCCTCCCAAGGTCGGCCGGGTTCGGCCGAAGAAACATTTGGGAGCAGGATGGTGACCGCGACGGCGGCGTCTAATCGGAATTCGCAATTCCACTATTGGGCGGACTGATAGTGTCCCTTCAGCGCAGCTTCCGGGCGCGCCGCGGCCGGCTAAAGACGCCCGTCATTCACCGTCGGCGAGCCCTTGCGCAGCGTCGGAAAAGACCGATCGGAGCCAGTTCAGTTCCTGGCTGGCGTCGTGTCGGCGGTGCCAATACATCGACCATTCGAACGGCTCGGAAGCAAACGGCAGGTCGCGGATCGCCAGATCCTCAGTGACCATCGCGAATGCCAGACGTCGCGGCATGACCGACAGCAGGTTCGAGTCGCGCAGCACGTGCGGCACCAGAAGCCAATGCGGCATGTTGACCGCGACCTGGCGTGTCACGCCCTGGCGGGCGAGCACGTCGTCGACGAAACGAAGGTCGGTCGGCGACATCGAGACCTTGAGGTGCGACGATTGCAGGAAGGTTTCCATCGTAAACGGTCGTTGCGCCGCCGGATGACCTTCGCGCATGACGCAGACCATCCGATCCTTCATCAGGACGACCGACTTGATCGAATTCGAGTGCGCAAGACCCATGCTGATCGCGAGGTCGATTTCGTCCTTTTCGAGGGCCTCGACCGTCTGCGTCGGCGAGTAGTGCACGACGTCGATGTGGGCAAACGGCGCCTTCTCTTGCAGGGTCTTGCTGACGGCCGGAAGCAGCAGCCGGCTGAGGAGGTCTGACAGCCTGACGGAAAAGCTTCGGGTCGACGTCGCGGCTTCGAAGCTCGACTCGCTGTCCAGAAGGCGCTCCAGCTGGCGCAGCAGCCGCTTGACCGGCTCCGCCAGCTCGATCGCGCGCGGCGTAGCCTGCATGCCGTTGGCCGTGCGCACCAGAAGCTCGTCCTTGAAGATGTGCCTCAGCCTCGAAAGCGCATTGCTCATGGCGGGCTGACTGAGGCCGACCCGGTCAGCCGCGCGGGTGACGTGAAGGTCGGTTAGAAGAGCGTTGAGGGCGACCAGAAGATTGAGATCGACGGATCTGAGGTTCATGACCGGTCCTGCGCAGCGCACCACTATTGATGATACAAATAGTACGCCGGCAACAATCCATTTGGAAGATTACGATCACCGATCACGGGCGGATCAGGATATCGGACCCGACGGCATCGACGGCAGCTCGATCCAAATCCAGCACGACGTCGACGATGCTGTGATCCTCCGGATCCATCGTGACGGTGAAGCCGAGATCGCGGCACATCCCGATCATCGTGCTGTTTTCGGTCAAGACCTGGCCGGACAGGCGCTTCAATCCCTCCGATCGCGCATAGTGGATCAGAAGCTGCATCAGCGCCCAGCCGAGGCCTTTGCCCTTGAGATCAGACTGCAGCAGGATCGCGTATTCGGCGTTCTGATACAGCGAGTCCGAATGCAGCCGGACCGCGCCCATCATCTCGCCGGTGGTCGGATCGAGCGCCACGAAAGCCATCGCGCGCGCATAGTCGAGCTGGGTCAAGCGCGCGATGAAAGCGTGCGAGAATTCCTTCATCGCGTGGAAGAAGCGCAGCCTGAGGTCCTCGGCGGTGACGCGCCGGAAGAAGGCCTCGACCATCGGCTCGTCCTCCGGCCGCATCGGGCGCACCGTGACATGCGAGCCGTCGCGTAACGCAAGCTCGCCCTCCCATTGCGACGGATAGGGCCGGACGGCGAGCCGGGTGTGACCGGCAAACAGCCGGGTAGGTTTGCGGATCGCCACCCGCGCATCGAGCGCGAGCACGCAGCTCTCGTCCGCCAGCATCGGATTGATATCGAGCTCCGCGACCTCGGGAATGTCCGCCGCCATCTGCGCCAGCTTGACCAGGGTGAGCGGCACCACATCGGCCGGGACGGCCGGCACATCGCCATAGCCGCCGAGCAGCCGCGAGACGCGGGTGCGTCCGATCAGCTCACGAGCGAGATTCATGTCGAGCGGCGGCAGCGCCAGCGCCTTGTCGTTGATCACCTCGACCGCGGGGCCGCCGCGGCCGAACACGATGACCGGACCGAAGGTCGGATCGTCGGCGATGCCGAGGATCAGTTCACGCGCCGCGCGCCGCACGATCATCGGCTGGATCGTCACGCCCTGCAGGGTGGCATCGGGCCGCGCGCTGCGTGCCCGCTCGAGCACCGTCCTCGCGGCTTCGACGACACCATCTTTGGTGCGCAGGTCGAGGATGACCCCGCCGACACCGGACGCGTGCCGGATGTCGCGCGAAAACACCCTCACCACAATCGCGTGCCCCGCGGCGAGGAACGGCACCGCCTTTGCGGCGGCGTCCTCGGCACTGTCGGCGACGAGCGTCGTCACCATTGGAATGCCATAGGCCTCGAACAGCGCGACGATCTCGGCCGGATCGAGCCACGCGCGTCCCTCCGACAACGCCTTCATGACGACGTGCCGCGCCGCCGCCGTCTCCCGCGTGAACACCGACGCGACGCCGGGCGGGGTCGCGGCGAGCGCGGTGGAAGCCTCGCGATAGCGCACCAGATACATGAAGGCGCGGACCGCATCGTCCTCGGTCGGGAAATGCGGAATCCGCGCCGCCTCGAAGATCGCGCCGGTGCGCTCGTCGGCGCCGACCCACGCCGCAAGCACCAGTGCCGCGACCGCACTTCTTTTGGTCCTGCGATCACGCACGCATTGCGCCACCGCCTCGGCGATCCCTTTGGCCGGTGCCACCGCCATCTCGACATTCGCGACCAGCACCGCGTCGCTGTTAGCATCGTCGAGCAGCGCGTTGAGCGCCACCACGTAGCGGTCGGCATCGGCGTCGCCGGCGATGTCGACGGGATTGGCGCAGGACCAGCCCGGCGGCAGCATCTGGTCGAGCCGTTCGATGGTCCCGGTCGTCAGCGTCGCGGGAACGCCGCCGAGCTCGGCCAGCCGGTCGGTTGCGAGGATGCCGAGCCCGCCGCCATTGGTGAGGATCGCGAGCCGGTTGCCGCGCGGGACGAAGCCACGACCGAGCAGCTCGGCGCAATCGAACAGCTGGCGCAGGTCGTAGACGCGCAGTATGCCGGCGCGACGGAATGCGGCGTCGTAGACCGCATCGGAGCCGGCCAGCGCGCCGGTGTGGGTCGCGGCGGCCTTTGCGCCTTGCGCCATCCGGCCGGACTTGACGACGATGACCGGCTTCATGCGCGCGGCGGCGCGCGCCGCCGACATGAACTTGCGCGCGTCCTTGACCGCCTCGAGGTAGATCAGGATCGCGTTGGTATGATCGTCCAGCGCGAAATAATCCAAGAGGTCGGCGACGTCGACATCGAGCTGGTCGCCGATCGATGCGATGCCGGAAAAGCCAAGCCGCCGCTCGGCCGCCCATTCGATCATCGCCGACGCGACCGCACCGGACTGCGAGATCAGGGCGACATGTCCGTCGGACGGCTGATGCGAGGCGAAGCTCGCATTGAGCTTGGCGCGCGGCACCATGACGCCGAGGCAATTCGGCCCGATCAGGCGCATGCCATACCGCCGCGCCGTCTGCCCCGCGGTCTCCGCGAGCGAGCCCGCGCCGTGACCGAGACCGGCCGACAGGATCGCCGCTCCGGCAACACCGGCAAGGCCAGCCTCCGCGACGATCTCCGGGACCGCGGCCGCCGCCGCACTGATGACGATGAGATCCGGAACGAACGGCAGCGACTTCAGGTCGGGAACGGTCGGCTCACCGTCGACCTCGGCATAATGCCGGTTGACGACGCCCAGCCTGCCGGCGAAGCCGCTCGCCTTGATGTTCCGGAGCACCGCCGCGCCGAGCGACGACGGGCGTGGGCTGCCGCCGACCACCGCGATGCTTCGAGGCGAAAATAGCCGCTCCAGGCCGTACGTCGACATTGCGTGGTCTCGCAGGGAACCCGTAGACGCGCACGAGGCGCCCACGAATGAACTCTACTTCTTCATGCGGCCCGTTGCACCCAGCGCGGCCGCGACAATCCGGCTAGTGCAGGCCCAGCGCCTGAGCCAGATTGAAGGTCAGGAAGCTCGCGACATAGGCCAGCGCGAGCATGTAGATGAACGTCACCACCATCCACTTCGCGCCGCCGGTCTCGCGGCGGATCACCGCGAGCGTCGAGGCGCATTGCGGGGCGAAGATGTACCAGACCAACAGCGATAGCGCGGTCGCCAGCGTCCATTTCTGCGCCAGCACCTGGCCGATCTGATCCGCCGCCTCCTTGCCTCCCTCGATCGAATAGACAGTGCCGAGCGCCGCGACCGCAACCTCGCGCGCCGCCATGCCGGGGATCAGCGCCACCGCGATCTGCCAGTTGAAACCGATCGGCCGCAGCAACGGCTCGAGCGCATGGCCGATCATCGCCGCAAAGCTGTAATTGATCGCCGGCCCCTCGGCGCCTGCGGGCGCAGTCGGGAACGAGGCCAGGAACCAGATCAGCACCATCATCGAGAGGATCGTGGTGCCCGCGCGATACAGGAACATCTTGGCGCGGGTGAACACGCCGATCGCGATGCTCTTCAGCCGCGGCATCTTGTAGTCGGGCAATTCCAGCATGAACGGCGCCGGCGCGTGGTCGCGCCACAGGAAGAATTTTGCGACCGCCGAGACCGTCAGCGCGCTGGTGATTCCAGCCGCATAGAGGCCGAACATCACGAGCCCCTGCAGATTGACGAAACCCCACACCGTCGTCGCCGGAACGAAGGCCGAGATGATCAGCGTGTAGACCGGAATGCGCGCCGAGCAGGTCATCAGCGGCGCGATCAGGATCGTGGTCAGGCGGTCGCGCCTGTTGTCGATCACCCGCGTCGCCATGATGCCGGGAATGGCGCAGGCGAAGCTTGACAGCAGCGGAATGAAGGCGCGGCCATGCAGTCCGGCGCCGCCCATGATGCGATCCATCAGGAACGCGGCGCGCGCCATGTAGCCGAAATCTTCCAGCAGCAGGATGAACAGGAAGATGATGATGATCTGCGGCAGGAACACGATGACGCTGCCGACGCCGGAGATCAGGCCGTTCTGCAGGAAGCTTTGCAGCAGGCCCCAGCCTTCGGGCATCACGTCGTGGATCAACTGCCCGAGCGCGGAGAAGCCGTCCGACAGCAATTCCATCGCCGGCTGCGCCCAGGTGAACACCGCCTGGAACATCACGAACAGGATCACGGCCAGGATCACGAGACCTCCGACCGGATGCAGCACGACCGAATCGATCCGGTTGGTCAGCGTGTCCGGCTTGGTCGGCAAGGTCACCGCCGCGGCGATGATGCGGTCCGCCTCGCGCTGCGCCGCCTTCAGATCGGCGATCGTCGGCGTCGTCCACTGGCTGGCTGCCGCCTCATGCGACCGCGCCAGGAATTCGTCGGTCCGCTTCAAGAGCTCGTCGACGCCGCCCTTGCGGACCGCGACCGAGGTCACGATCGGCAAGCCGAGCTCCTGCGACATGCGCTCGAGATCGATCGTGACGCCGCGGCGCCGCGCGATATCGATCATGTTGAGCACGAGCATCATCGGCCGGCCGACCCGCTTGAGCTCGAGCACGAGCCGCAAGGTCAGCCGCAGATTGGTGGCGTCGGCGACGCAGAGCACCAGATCGGGCACCGCCTCGCCGTCGAAGCGGCCGAGCACGATGTCGCGGGTGATCTCCTCGTCCGGGCTGCGGCCGCGCAGCGAATAGGTGCCCGGCAGATCGAGCACGGTGACGCTGCGGCCCTCCGGCGTGACGAAGCCGCCGGATTTGCGCTCGACCGTGACGCCCGGATAATTGGCGACCTTCTGGCGGCTGCCGGTCAAGCTGTTGAACAGCGACGTCTTGCCGGTGTTCGGCGCGCCGACCAGCGCCAGGCGCAAAGAAGCAGTTGTCATTCGACGATCACGGCCATGGCTTCGCTCCGGCGCAGCGCGATCGTGATGTTGTCGACGCGCACCGCGATCGGATCCCGCCGGATGGTGCCTTCATGCAGGATTTCCACGCGCGCGCCCTCAACAAATCCCATCTCGACCAGGCGCTGCTCCAGCTCCTGCGGAGAGAGCGATGAACCCGTCACGAGCGCATCGAGCCTGATGATCTTTCCGACAAAACCGCGGTCCGCATGTCCGAGCCGGATGTCCTGTAGATTATCCTGGGAGGAGTTTGGATCGCCTGTCATGCGGCCTGTTTTTCAGCAGGTAGTCACAGGGTCAAGCATTTGCCCGTGAGAGGTTTTAGAACTCCTAAAAACAGTGCCCGGAAGCGTCGTCCGGGCCGATTTTCCGCTTGACTGCCGGCCAGGCGCTAACGAGCGTCGTGATGTCCCGGGCAGCGTCAACCCTGCGCGGCCTCGGATACGAGCCGGCTCCCAATTGATCGATCCCGGTTGGCCTCCGGTAACCTTGACCGGCCGCGGGACGATGAAGGAGGCTCTGCGCCACGCGCCGGGACGGGGATTCGCTTTCTCCGGCGCGACGGTTTGCGTTAAGGTCGCTGCGGAGCCGGAGCGCCCGTGCAGACCGCACAACGTAATTCGCTGAAACTGCTGCAATGGATGATGGCCGCCTCACTGGCCCTTCCGCTGGCGCTGTTCGCGTTTGCGTCCGCAATGTCCTGGATCTCGACCAGCGAGGCCGCCGACCAGGAGATCCAGCGCACGCTCGACGTCGCCCACGAGCATGCGCTCAAGGTGTTCGAGACCATCGACCGCAGCCTGGCCGAGGTCACCGAGGTCATCCGCGGCATGAGCGACGCCGACATCGTCGCCCGTGAAAAGGGTCTGCACGCGCGGCTGCGCGTGGTCGCCGAGGCGCTGCCCCAGGTGAAATCGGTCTGGGTGTTCGATGCCAACGGCCGTGCCCTGGTCAACAGCCTGGTGTCGCCGGCCCCCGACGTCGACTTCTCGGACCGGGATTACTTCCGGATCCCCGCCGAGCGCGACATCGGCACCTATATCGGCGAGGTGCTAACGCCGCGGCCGCCCTATCTGGGCGCACGGTTCTTCAGCGTCGGCCGGCGCCGCAACAATGAGGACGGCAGCTTTGGCGGCGTCATCCAGGCCTCCGTGCTTCCGGAGTATTTCGAGAATTTCTACGCCAAGATCGGCCGCGAGCCCGGCAGCTTCCTGGCGCTGATCCGGACCGATGGCGCGGTGCTGGCGCACTTCCCCGTCATCGATCACGCCGTCCGGTTCGAGCCGAGCGGGCCGCTCGGGCGCCAGATCGTCGCCAATCCGCTGGCCGGCGCCAGGACGCTCCAGTCCCCGGCTGACGGCATCGAACGGCGCATGCGCTATCAGCGGCTGGCCGAATACCCGATCTATGTCAGCGCCGGCCTCGAGACCGCGGCGATCCGCTCGCGCTGGGTGTCGACCGTGGCCCAGCACCTGATCTTCGGCATTCCGGCCACCGCGCTGCTGTTCGGCCTGCTCGCGCTCGCCTACCGGCGAACCCAGCGCCTGGAGGAAGAGGCCAGCCGGCGCATCGAGGCCGAGGAGGCGCTGCGGCATGGCCAGCGGCTGGAGGCACTCGGGCAACTCACCGGCGGCGTCGCGCACGACTTCAACAATCTGCTTACCGTGATCCGCGCCTCGGTCGACATGCTGCGGCGGCAGGACCTTCCCGAGCCGCGGCGGCAGCGCTACATCGATGCGATCTCCAACACCGTGAACCGTGCCGCCAAGCTGACCAACCAGCTGCTTGCGTTCGCGCGCCGGCAGACCCTCAAGCCCGAGGTGTTCGACGCCAGCCAGAACGTCCGCACCCTGAGCGAGATGATCGCAACCCTGATCGGCTCGCGCATCGAGATCGCAGCGCAGGTGCCGGACGAGAGCTGTCTCGTCAACGCCGATGCCGGCCAGTTCGAGACCGCGATCATCAATATGGCGGTGAATGCGCGCGACGCGATGGACGGCGTCGGCCGGCTCACGATCACGGTTCGCCCGGTGAATGACCTGCCGTCCGCGACGACCGGCCCGCCCAACCCGCACGGCCATGTCGCGGTGTCGGTCATCGATACCGGCGTCGGCATTCCGCCGGAGCTGTTCGGCCGCATCTTCGAGCCGTTCTACACCACCAAGGAGGTCGGTCACGGCACCGGTCTCGGCCTGTCGCAGGTGTTCGGCTTCGCCAAGCAGTCCGGCGGCGAAGTGACCGTCACCAGTGACGTCGGCAAGGGAACGACATTCACGCTTTATCTGCCGCGCGTCGTCGGCGAGCACAGCCCGCAATCGCTGCTCGCCGAGGACGCGCCTTCGGTCGATCGGGCCAATGCATCGGTCCTGATCGTCGAGGACAATGCCGAGGTCGGAAAATTCGCCGCCGACACGCTGACCCAGCTCGGCTGCACCTGCGTGCTGGTCGAGAACGCCACCCACGCACTGGAAGAGCTGGCGGTCGACCCGAGCCGCTTCGACCTGGTATTCACCGATGTCGTGATGCCCGGCATGAGCGGCATCGAACTCGCGGAGGAAATCCGTCGGCAGGGGCTCGATCTGCCGATCGTGCTCGCCTCCGGCTACAGCCAGGTGTTGTCCCAGCAGGGCAGCGGTGGCTTCGAGCTGCTGCAGAAGCCCTATTCGGCCGAGCAGCTCGCGCGCTTGCTGCACAAGGCCGCGCGCTCGCGCAGGCTGCGGCGGGATCAAGCGCCGGCCGGGTGAGGTGGTGGCGCGCAGGTGCCCTTGGCACACTGTCGTCCCTGCGAAAGCAGGGACCCATATGCCGCGGCGGGGGGTGTTAAAGGGACTCGTCGTTCCGGCGTTGCGCAACGATGACCATTCGTGGTTATGGGTCCCTGCTTTCGCAGGGACGACACCGAAAACGTTGAACGTTCGGTGAGTCAAACATCTATATTCTCTCGACATGATCTGCCGTCGAGTCATTCTGACCCACCCCTCGGAACCGCAATGGAACCTTGTGATTTCGCTCGCGTTGTCGCGCGATGGGCAAGGCTGGCGCAAAATCCAGATCGTCGAAGGGGCCGCCACTGGCCAAGGCCACCTCGCCCCGGAAAGCGAGTGCCAAGCGCGCGGGCGCCGCCGACGGCAACGCCGCGCCGAGCCAGGCCGACGACAAGGAAGCGGACGACAAGTCGGAGCTCGTCGAAGTCATTGCCGAAAATGACGACCACGTCGAACCGCCGCCGCCGGAAATTCTCGAACCCGATCCCGAACTGTCGCCCGAAGAGGCCGAACAGGCCCGCAAGGACTATCTGCTGACGCGGTTCTGGATCACCGCGCGCGGCTATTGGGGCCGCAATGGTGACCGATTGGCGTGGCTGTTCACGATCGGCCTGCTGCTGCGCATCGTCGCCAACGTCGCCGTCCAGTACGGCATCAATGTCTGGAATCGCGCGATCTTCGATGCGATCGAGAAGCGCGACTCGGCCACGGTCTTCCACTTGACGGCCATCTTCTTTCCACTTGCGATCGGCAGCGTGCTGTTAGGGGTTGGCCAGGTGTTCGGCCGCATGAGCATTCAGCGGCGCTGGCGGGCCTGGCTCACCAACGACGTGGTGTCCCGCTGGCTGGCCAGCGGCCGCTACTACCAGCTCAATCTCGTCGACGGCGATCACAAGAACCCGGAGTATCGCATCGCGGAGGACCTGCGGATCGCAACAGACTCGCCGGTCGACTTCATCGCCGGAGTGACATCGGCGCTGCTGTCTGCCGTCACCTTCATCGTCGTGCTCTGGACGATCGGCGGCGCGCTGACGCTGACGCTCGGCGGCTCGTCCATCAGCATCCCCGGCTTCCTCGTCATCGCGGCGATCATCTACGCCGCGATCGCATCCGGCTCGATCATGGCGATCGGCCGCCGCTTCGCGCAGATTTCCGAGGACAAGAATCAGGCGGAAGCAGAATTCCGCTACGTCCTGACCCGCGTGCGCGAGAACGGCGAGAGCATTGCGCTGCTCGGCGGCGAGACGGAAGAACGCGACGGCATCGATAAGACATTCTCGAACGTGCTGCGACAATGGGCACGGCTCGCCGGACAGCACATGCGGACAACGCTGGTGTCGCAGGGATCGAGCCTGATTGCACCGGTGATCCCCGTCTTGCTGTGTGCGCCGAAATTCCTCGACGGCAGCATGACGCTCGGCCAGGTGATGCAGGCGGCCTCCGCCTTCACCATCGTGCAGGCCGCGTTCGGCTGGCTGGTCGACAATTATCCGAGGCTGGCCGACTGGAACGCATGCGCACGCCGTATCGCCTCGCTGATGATGTCGCTCGACGGCCTCGAACGCGCCGAGACCGGCGATGGCTTCGGCCGCATCCGGCGCAGCGAGACCACCGGCGAAGCCATGCTGAGCCTCAACGATCTCTCCGTCACGCTCGACGACGGCACCGCCGTGGTCGGGGAGACAGAGGTCGACATCGAGGCGGGAGAACGGCTGCTCGTCGCCGGCGAATCCGGCACCGGCAAGAGCACGCTGGTGCGCGCCATCGCCGGGTTGTGGCCGTGGGGCGGCGGCAGTGTCGGCCTGCACGCGGACCGCCGCCTGTTCATGCTGCCGCAAAAGCCCTACGTGCCGTCGGGCACGCTGCGGCGCGCGGTGGCCTATCCCGGCGCGGCGGAGGACTGGAACGTCGAAGAGATCGGCAAGGCCCTGCACAAGGTCGGGCTCGACCATCTCAAGGAGAAGATCGAAGAGGATGCGCCATGGGACCAGACGCTGTCCGGCGGCGAGAAGCAACGGCTCGCCTTTGCGCGCCTGCTGCTGCACAGCCCCGACATCGTCGTGCTCGACGAGGCAACCTCTGCGCTCGACGAAAAGAGCCAGGACAAGATGATGGAGATGGTGACGACGGAGTTGCCGAAGGCGACCATCGTCAGCGTCGCCCATCGCGCCGAGCTCGAAGCGTTCCATAGCCGCAAGATCGTGCTGGAGCGCCGCAAAGGCGGCGCCAAGCTGGTCAGCGACGTCGACCTGATCCCGCGCAAGGGCAAGCGACGACTGCTCGGCCGCTTCTTGCAGCAGCGGCGAGCGCCAGGCAGGGCGGCATAACGGGCGTTGGCGCTGTCGTCAAAACCGGCTATGCATGCCGCGCTTTCGACGAGGACCCGGCTTGATCCCCAGCAACGACATTTCACCGGCGCCGTTCGGTGCTTTCGCGCCCAATGCGGCGCAGGCCGCCATCATCCGGCTGGCGCACGGCTCAGGATTGAAGCGCGGCGCGTTCCGGCCCTGGCTGTCGCGGCTGGTCGATCTGTTCGGCTCGGGACCGCTTGACGTGAGCTATCAGGGCGCATCATTCCGCTTCTATCATCAGGCGAGCGCGACCGAGCGCGGCGCATTGTTCAATCCCGATTACAATCTTGAAGAGCTCGCCTTCCTGCGGGCACATGTCGGCGCTGGTGGCACCTTCGTCGATCTCGGTGCCAATGTCGGCACCTATGCGCTGGCGCTGGCCAGTGACGTCGGGCCCAATGGCAAGGTGATCGCGATCGAGCCGCATCCGGTGACGCATGCGCGGCTCAAGTTCAACACACAGGCCTCCAACTATCCGCAGGTGCGCCTGGTTGCCGCGGCCGCTGGACCGACCGATGGCGAGCTGATGATCGAGACCGACGGCGACAATCTCGGCGCCAGCCACATCGTCACCGGCACGCCCACGGGCAAGGCGTTCAAGGTGCCGTCGCTGCGGTTGCAACGCATCCTCAATGAGGCCGGCGCGACCAAGGTCGATGCGTTGAAGATCGACGTCGAGGGTTTTGAGGACCGCGTGTTGATCGGCTTCTTCCGCGACGCGCCGGAGCAATTGTGGCCCCGTGCGGTCGTGATCGAGCATCTGTCGAAGGACGAATGGACCGACGACTGCATTGCGGACATGCACACGCGTGGTTACGTCGAGCAGGGCCGGACGCGGAGCAACACGCTGCTGGTGCGGGAGTGAGGCTTTGTCTTCTCCTTCCCCCTGAAAGGGGGAAGGTTGGGATGGGGGTCAGCCGCAGGCAACGGTGCATCTGCGGAGAGAGCAGATCCCCACCCGCTTTGCTCTGGCGAGCAAAGCGACCTCCCTTTCCAAGGGGAGGTGAAGCGAGAATGCGGATACAGATGCATTACAGCAACGGAGGCTCGCGATGATCGACCATATCGGCTTTTCGGTCTCTGACTACGAGCGCGCGAAGGCGTTCTACCAGATGGCGCTGGCGCCGCTCGGCTACGGCCTGATCATGGAAGTGCCCGCGGAGGTGACCGGGCACGCGCCGGCCGCGGGCTTCGGCACCAACGGCAAGCCGGACTTCTGGATCGGCGGCGAAGGCGCGATGAACAAGCCGGTGCATATCGCCATCACCGCCAAGGACCGCGGCACCGTCGATGTCTTCTACAAGGCTGCGATGGCGGCCGGCGGCCGCGACAACGGCGCGCCGGGCATTCGCGCGCATTATCACCCGAACTATTACGGCGCGTTCGTGCTCGATCCCGACGGGCACAATATCGAGGCGGTCTGCCACACGCCGGGATAACGCGCGCTGGAACGGCGCGGCGCGCGTTCCGTTATCGCTTCGAACCGCGATGGAGCGATCAATGCGCGCGATCCGAGCTGGCATCGACGACGGGGTTTCGATCTGATGCCGATCGAGCCTCCCGAGATCCCGCCGGCGACGCCGGGCAATCCGAACGAACCGCCGCCTGGGATTCCGCCCGGCAATCCACAGCCTGAGGTTCCGCCGCCGGTGCGCGAACCGGGCGAACCACCACGGCCGGACGAGTTGCCCGGCAACACGCCCGACGAATCACCGGTGCGCGGACCACCTGGACCATCCGGCCCACCGCCTGCGACAGATCGCCCCGCCGGGCGATGAATCACCTTGGCGCCTCAGTTCCGCATCGATTGCGAATGTGTCGGAGCGTTTCTTCTGAATGTCCAGTGAACAAAGGCACATGCAACCCGTTATAATGTCGAAATAAACTTCGTCGATGATTCGGCGCTCGCCACAATCCGGCCTAACGGCTGGCAATTCATCGTCCTGCCGAATTGTTCGGCTCTCACTCTCTTTCCTTTCCTGCCCAGACTTTCCGCCGGGGACTCCAATACAATGACAAAGCTTCGTCTCGTGCTGCTCGCCACGACTGCGCTGACGGTAATGCAATTCGCCGCCTCAGCGTCGCACGCACAAACTTCGCCGCTGGTCGTCGCACAGGCGCAGCCAAAGGAAGAGCTCGGACCGGACGGAAAGCCGAAGCCGCGGCCGGCG
>NZ_VKHP01000607.1 GCF_010811875.1 Bradyrhizobium uaiense | reverse complement strand
GTGACCCGAAGCGGAAATCCGTTGTCCAATAAATCTTGCCATTTTTGGCAACAGCGCCACACTTCTCTTGCATACTGCCACGGGAGGCAAAAATGCGGCGATCAATCGCGTTGTCGGCGTCGCTAATAATTGTGTTCTTAGCTGGAAGCACTGGAACGGGGAGTGCCGTGGTTTATTGCCAATACGCTGGTTATCCTGCTAATTGCATCGTAAGAGCCGGGGTCGTAGTCACACGAAGCCGTGAGCTTCGCAGAATTGAATCCGCAATTGACCCTCGCCCGAGCGGCCTTATTAGGCAGGACTTATTCGATCGGAATAACCCGAACAATCTGCGATCGGATTGGCCCAGCCCACCTGCCCAACCGGGCCAGTGAGCAGACCGCCTGTCTCCGAACCTTT
>NZ_VKHP01000606.1 GCF_010811875.1 Bradyrhizobium uaiense | reverse complement strand
GTGACCCGAAGCGGAAATCCGTTGTCCAATAAATCTTGCCATTTTTGGCAACAGCGCCACACTTCTCTTGCATACTGCCACGGGAGGCAAAAATGCGGCGATCAATCGCGTTGTCGGCGTCGCTAATGATTGTGTTCTTAGCTGGAAGCACTGGAACGGGGAGTGCCGTGGTTTATTGCCAATACGCTGGTTATCCTGCTAATTGCGTCGTAAGACCCGGGGTCGTAGTCACACGAAGCCATGAGCTTCGCGGAATTGAATCCGCAATTGATCCTCGCCCGAGCGGCCTTATTAGGCAGGACTTATTCGATCGGAATAACCCGAACAATCTGCGATCGGATTGGCCCAGCCCACCTGCCCAACCGGGCCAGTGAGCAGACCGCCTGTCTCCGAACCTTT
>NZ_VKHP01000605.1 GCF_010811875.1 Bradyrhizobium uaiense | reverse complement strand
TGCTCGAGGGGCAGAGCTGGGCGGCGCTGAGTGCGCAGGATTTGATCGCGCGTGCGAGGGCAGCCGACAGGGGCCGACAGAACGACCCGAACTACTCGAACCGGCTGAGCGAGGCTTCCGTGCCTGCCGAAGAACAGCGTGCGGACACCGCCGGCGCCAGTGCCCCCTTCGCTTCCCGATTTGCGCGACCTCACGCCGGCGCGCGTCGGTCTCGGCCGCTCCGGGGCCAGCCTGCCGACCGATGCGCTGCTTTCCTTCACGCTCGAGCATGCCCTGTCCGGTTCTGAAAACGGCTCAATCTGTCTAGCTTGGGTCTAGGGGCGCGAATGAGGCGGGTGGGCGCGATTGATCGGCGCTAGGCCTTGGAAACACGCGGATATTTACCGGCGCCGGGTTTACCCGT
>NZ_VKHP01000604.1 GCF_010811875.1 Bradyrhizobium uaiense | reverse complement strand
GCCACTGCCCTCGAAGAAACCGCTTCGGGCCTCGCAGACCTGCCCTCCACCTGCAAGCAGAATACCGACAACGCCCGCCAGGCCAACCAGCTGGCCATGGCCGCCTCGGGTGTGGCCGCGCGTGGCGGCGGCGTGGTGGGCGATGTGGTGCAGACCATGGAGGCCATCACCGATGCCTCCAACCGCATCGTCGAAATCATCAGCGTGATCGATGGCATTGCCTTCCAGACCAACATCCTTGCGCTCAATGCCGCCGTGGAAGCCGCGCGCGCCGGCGAGCAGGGGCGCGGGTTTGCGGTGGTGGCTTCGGAGGTGCGCAGCCTGGCCCAGCGCAGCGCCACGGCCGCGCGCGAGATCAAGGAGCTGATCGACGATTCGGTCGGCAAGATCAATGCCGGCTGGGC
>NZ_VKHP01000603.1 GCF_010811875.1 Bradyrhizobium uaiense | reverse complement strand
ATCTTGGTGCGCACCCCGTCCCTGCCGACGCCCCGGCCGCATCCCGAGGTCCCCTGCCCCGCGCTCGACACGCCCCGCCCGCAGACGCACTTCTCGCCCGCCGCCCCCCCCCCCCCCCCCCCCCCCCCCCCCCCCCCCCCCCCCCCCCCCCCCCCCCCCCCCCCCCCCCCCCCCCCCCCCCCCCCCCCCCCCCTCCCCCCCCCCCCCCCCCCCCCCCCCCCCCCCCCCCCCCCCCCCCCCCCCCCCCCCCCCCCCCCCCCCCCCCCCCCCCCCCCCCCCCCCCCCCCCCCCCTCCTCCCTCTCCCCCCCCCCTCTTTCCCCTCTCTTCCCCCCCTCCTCCCCTCTTTTCTTCTCCTTCCCGCCCTTCCTGCAGCGCCTGGTGCCTCTTCTGTCCAAGCAGTCGC
>NZ_VKHP01000602.1 GCF_010811875.1 Bradyrhizobium uaiense | reverse complement strand
GACTTAGTACGCCGGGTCTTAGGCATATCGAGCTTGTCGAACAGCACTCCCTGCAACTGTTTAGGCGAGGACAGATTGATCTTCTCCCCAGCTGCTTCCCACGCAGCCTCCTGGGCTCGTGTTACCCGCTCGTCGAACTCGGAGCGCAACCCTTCAAAGATGTCCGTATCGACGGCGATACCGGCACGCGCCATTGAGATAAGGCACCTCTGTACCCCCATCTCGACATCATGCAGCAGCTCGGCCCCGCCGCGCGCCTCGACCTCTTTCTCCATGACGTCAGCCAGCCTGGTGACAGCCACTGCTCTCTCCATCGACTCAGCAAAATGGTCTTCCCCAAAATCGAGCATGGCCTGGTCAGAGTTTTCCTCTGCCTCACCCAGGGCGACGTTGAGGTGGGTACGTAC
>NZ_VKHP01000601.1 GCF_010811875.1 Bradyrhizobium uaiense | reverse complement strand
ATCTGCTGACGGTGTCGCGCAGCGAGGTCGACCTGCGCGACCAGGCCGCGGTCAACGCCTGGTTTGCCGCGAAGCGGCCGCAGGCCGTGTTCCTCGCTGCGGCCAAGGTCGGCGGCATCGTCGCCAACAACACGCTGCGGGCGGAATTCCTCTACGACAATCTGGCGATCTCGACCAATGTGATCCAGGCGGCGCACGCCAATGGTTGCGAGAAGCTGATGTTCTTCGGCTCGTCCTGCATCTATCCGCGCCTGGCGCCGCAGCCGCTGCGCGAGGATTCGATGCTGACCGGCCCGCTGGAGCCGACCAACGAGCCCTATGCCATCGCCAAGATCGCCGGCATCAAGATGGCCGAGGCCTATCGCAGCCAGTACGGCGCCGATTTCATCAGCGTGATGCCGACCAATCT
>NZ_VKHP01000600.1 GCF_010811875.1 Bradyrhizobium uaiense | reverse complement strand
CTGACGCCGTCGTCGTTCCGCAACGCCCAGGTCGTCTTGCAGGCGATCGGCGGCTCGACCAACGGGCTGATCCATCTCACCGCCGTCGCCAACCGCTCGCCGCACAAGATCGACCTCGAGGCGTTCGACGAGCTGGGCCGCGAGGTTCCGGTGCTGGTCGACCTCAAGCCGTCGGGCGAGCACTACATGGAACACTTCCATCATGCCGGCGGCGTTCCGAAGCTGATGGCACAGCTCGGCGACCTCATCGACCTCGACGCCAGGACCATCACCGGCCAGACTTTGCGCGAGGTCGTTGCCAACGCAGAGGACGTGCCGGGACAGGATGCGATCCGGTCCAAGGCGAACCCGATCAAGTCGGAAGGCGCGATGGCGATCCTGCACGGCAATCTCGCGCCGCGCGGCGCCGT
>NZ_VKHP01000599.1 GCF_010811875.1 Bradyrhizobium uaiense | reverse complement strand
CGGTGGAATTGCCGTTGGCGCTGCCGGTGATCATGGCCGGCATCCGCACTTCGGCGGTGTGGGTGATCGGGACCGCGACATTATCGACGCCGATCGGGCAGACCAGCCTCGGCAATTACATCTTCGCCGGATTGCAGACCCAGAACTGGGTGCTCGTGCTGTTCGGCTGCGTCGCCTCGGCGCTGCTGGCGCTCGCGGTCGATCAATTCTTGACGCTCATCGAGCGCGGATTGCGCGAGCGCAAGCGCCTCCATGCCATGCTCGGCAGTGTCGGGATCGCCGTACTGGTCACGGCCACGCTGATACCTTCGGTGGCACGGGCGCCGTCGACCTACGTCGTCGGCGCCAAAACGTTTGCCGAGCAATATGTGCTCTCCGCGCTGATCGAGCAGCGGCTGCAGGCGGCGCGA
>NZ_VKHP01000598.1 GCF_010811875.1 Bradyrhizobium uaiense | reverse complement strand
CAAGCGGACGGCGGTTGCGAAAATCGAGCAGCGCGGCGAGGCCGCCGGGCATCACCAGCACGATCACAAGCAGCAGCACCGCGTAGAGAAAGGTCGACCAGGCCGCGCTCGCCGACATCGTGCGCCGTCGCGAGGGCGGCAAGACGCTCCAGCTGCGCGGCATCGCGCTCAGCTTCGGCAATGTGAAGGCGATCGACGGCCTCGACCTCGACGTCGCGCCCGGCCGGATCCATGGCCTGATCGGTCCGAACGGCAGCGGCAAGACCACGACGCTGAACGTGATCTCGGGCTATTACGGCGCGAAGGCCGGCAGCATGACGCTCGGCGACGCAGTCTTGCCCGCGGGCCAGCCGGTCAGTCGTGCGGCGTGCGGCATCGCGCGCACCTTCCAGAACATCCGGCTGTTATGCCCAG
>NZ_VKHP01000005.1 GCF_010811875.1 Bradyrhizobium uaiense | reverse complement strand
TCTGCGATGTCATCGTGCCGAATGCGTTGCCGGGAATTCTCGCCGGCGCGCTGATGGTGGTCACGCTCTCGCTCGGTGAATTCAATCTGACCTGGATGCTGCATACGCCGCTGACGAAGACGCTGCCGATCGGGCTCGCCGACAGCTACGCCTCGATGCGGCTCGAAGTGGCCTCGGCCTACACGCTGATCTTCTTCGTGATGATCATTCCGCTCCTGGTCGCAATGCAACTGCTGGCCGACAGGGATCACAGGCGATGAGTACGGCGGGACACGGCGCTGCGGTGCGGATCGAGAGTTGCGGCAAGACTTTTGCCGACGGCACACGCGCCCTGGATCCCGCAACCCTCGACATCGCGCGAGGCGAGACGCTGGTGCTGCTCGGCCCGTCCGGCTGCGGCAAGACCACGATGCTACGCATCATCGCGGGGCTCGAGCTGCCGGACGTGGGCGGCAAGGTCCTGTTCGACGGCAAGGACATGACTTCGGTGCCGATCGAGCGGCGCAATGTCGGGATGGTGTTTCAGTCCTACGCCCTGTTTCCCAACATGACGGTGGCGGACAATATCGCCTATGGCTTGAAGATCCGCGGCGTTGCGAGGGACGAGCGTGCCGCACGCGTCGCCGAACTCGTTGCTCTCACGAACATCACGGGATTGGAGAACCGCCGCATCGACCAGCTTTCGGGTGGCCAACGTCAGCGCGTTGCGCTGGCGCGCGCGGTTGCGATCCGGCCCGGCATCTTGCTGCTCGACGAGCCCTTGACCGCGCTTGACGCCGCCTTGCGCGACCGGTTGCGGGGTGAACTCAACCGGCTGTTGCGCGCACTTGGTATCACGACGATCTATGTCACCCATGATCAGGCCGAGGCGATGGAATTGGGTGACCGGATCGTGGTGATGCGGAAGGGAGCGATCGCCCAGATCGGCACGCCGCGCGAAGTCTATTTCGCGCCGAAGGATCGGTTCGTGGCGGAATTCATCGGAGCGGCGAACATCATTGAAGCGCCGATCGAGAATGGTGCTATGATCCTTCCCGGCGGACGACTGCCGATCGACGGCGGTGCGACAATTGCGAACGCGACCGTGATGATCCGCCCTGAAACCATTCGCGTTGCGGACGCTGGGGCAGGGCAGCTCTCGGGAACTGTCGATTCCGTCAGCTTCATTGGCGACCGACAGCGAATTGTCGTGAGCGGCGCATCGGGCAAGCCGCTCAATGTTGACGCGCCCAACACCATTCAGGCCAAGGTCGGCGATCGGGTCGGACTTTCGATTGCGGCCGACGCTGTTCGTCTTCTGCCTTCCGAACCCTGAGATTCATCGATGCCGTCGAAACCGGTCCTCATCGCCCAGATATCCGACCTCCACATCAAGCCGCCGGGAGCGTTGGCCTATGGCCGGGTCGATACCGCCAAGGCGCTCGAACGCTGTGTGGCGGCGCTCAACGCATTCGAGCCGGCACCCGATTTCGTCGTCATCTCGGGCGACCTCGTCGATACGCCCTCGGTTGAAGAATACGACTATCTCAAGCGATTGCTCGCGCCGCTGCGCCTGCTGTTTGCCGGCATTCCCGGCAATCACGATTCGCGTGAGTGGATGCGCGCCGCGTTTCCTGCCGCGTCCTATGCTCACGCGACGGGCCCGCTCGATCAGAAGATCGAGGTGAATGGCCTCGATCTGCTGCTGCTTGATTCAAGCGTTGCCGGGAAGCCGCACGGCATGCTCGAACCCGCCACGCTGCAATGGCTGGATGCGACGCTGGCGGCGGCCGTCGACCGGCCGGCGCTGCTCTTCCTGCATCACCCGCCGTTCAAGGGCGGAATCTGGCATATGGACCGCCAGGACCTGTTCAATGCCGACGAACTGGCAGGAATCGTCAGGCGTCACCCGCGCGTGCGGTTGATCGGCTGCGGGCACGTCCACCGCGCCATGCTGACGGCCTTTGCCGGAATTCCCGTGACGCTGTGCCCCGCGCCGAACCATGCGGTCGATCTGGACCTCGGACAGCTCCGCGAACCGTCGTTCAAGGTGGAACCGCCTGCCTTTCACTTGCACACCTGGTTTCCCGGGCAGGATTTCGGACAGTTGGTCACCCACCAGGTCCCGATCGGTCAGTTTGACGGACCGCACCCGTTCTTTGGGCCAGACGGCAAGCTGCTGTAAGTTGGCGGCGCAGACCCCCGCAGGGACTGTTTTGCCGGGCGAGAGTGTGGTTGATGGACCGGACATTCCGCATCACGGGCGGTCCGCTGCCTGCAATTGAGCGTTGCATAGGCACATATTTATTCCAAATTGTACCTTGGATGCCTTCCAGCCCAATGCCACGGGGGCGGACCTATTGTTGCTGTAGTGGCCCGGTGCGGTTATAGTCCTTTCCGCTTTCATTGATCGATGGCTTTGTCGGTGTCCGCTCCTGGTAGCGGGCCGATTGAATGCAACACAATCAGTCTGGATCACAATGACCGGTGCGCCGCACATAGAACGAACTGCCGGCGCGCCGTCGTTTTCGAACAACAAGCTGTCGGTGCTGCGCAAGCATCCTTACTTTGCCGATCTCGAGCCCGAAGCGTTCGATCAGCTCTGCCGTTACGCCAAGCACACCACGCTGAAGCGCGGTACGACGATCTTTTCAAAGGGCGATCCGGGCACCAGCCTGATTGCGGTGATTTCGGGCACGGTCAAGATCAGCATCTCGTCGCCGGATGGTCGCAACGCCATCCTGAACCTGATCGAGGCAGGAGAGATCTTCGGCGAGATCGCTCTGCTCGACGGCTTGTCGCGCACCGCTGATGCCACCGCCAACACCAATTGCGAACTGTTCGTCATCGACCGGCGCGAGTTCATTCCCTTCGTGCGTAGCCAGCCGACGCTGGCGATGAAGTTCATCGAATTGCTTTGCGCAAGGTTGCGCTGGACCAGCGACCAGGTCGAGCAGGTCATCCTGCAGGACCTGCCCGGCCGTCTGGCGAGCGCGCTGCTGCGCCTGAGCGACAAGCACAAGCCACAGGGGCGAACCATCTCGATCACCCAGCAGGAGATCAGCGAGATGGTCGGTATGACCCGCGAGAGCATCAACAAGCAGCTCCGCGCGTGGGCGACGCGCGGTTGGGTCAGGCTCGAGCATGGCGCGATCGTCGTGCTGAAGCCCGAGTTGCTCCAAGAGCTGGTCGACGCCGGCGCTGATGACGGCGAGTAGCCACTTCGGCTGTTCGAGGTTCACGAAACGGTGAACCGGACAAACCCTGTGAAACCGTTCACATCGGCCTTGCGTGCCCTGCGGTAAGTGAGCCCTCGGTGGATAACATCCGCAATGTGGAGGAATCCATGCAGGGCTCATTCGACAATCGACGGCAGGACCCGAAGCACAATTACCAGAGCTTCAGCATCAAGCTGATCGCTTTGCCGGTGCTGGTGATCGTTGCACTCTTCGGGATGCTGGTCAGCCACCCCGCGGCGGTCAAATGGATATCGGATGCGGCGCAAGCGGAGTTCGCCGGAACCGAGGCCGTCTATGCCGATCCGGTACCCAACGTCGCGGAGCTGGCGCCCACGGCGCAGCCGCGCAATCAGATGCGGACGGTGAGAGCTTACTGATCGCTGAGGCCGCCGTTACGCCGCAACGCCGAGCAGCTTGGCTGCGGTCCGGCCGAGAATGTTGGCCTTGTCGTCGTCGCTCAGCGACTCGCAGGCGAAGATGTGGTCGACCGGTGCTAGCTGCCATGGATAGGGATAGTCGCTGCCCAACACGATCTGGCCGGCGCCAACCTGGGCGGCGAGATGCCGGATCGCCTCGGGCGTGAAGATCAGCGAGTCGAAATAGATCTGCTTGAGGTACTCGGTCGGCGCCTTCTGCAACTTGATCTCCGGATTGCACCCCTTGGGTCCGACCAGGCAGGGATGGTCCGAGCGGTCGGCATATGAGGGGAGATAGCCGCCGCCATGCGCCGCAATGATCTTCAATCCCGGGAAGCGGTCGAGCGTGCCCTCGAAGATCAGGTGAGAGAGCGCGATCGTGGTCTCGAGCGGATTGCCGATCGTGTTGCCAAGCCAGCCATTGCCGGACAGTCGCTTGTTGAGCTCGGGCACGCCCTGCGGATGGATGAACAGGGGGACACCGAGTTCCTCGGCCTTTGCCCATACCGGGTGAAACCTGGGGTCGGAGAATTCGACGCCGTCGACGACACCGCCGATCGCCGCGCCCTTCAGTCCCTGTTTCTTGACCGCCGTTTCGAGCTCCTGCACCGCAAGGTCCGGCGCCTGCAGCGTCAGCGAGGCGAAGGCTGCGAACCGCTCGGGCTTCGAGGCGCAGAGTTCGGCGAGCTTTTCGTTCTGGATCTTGACGATCTTCCCCGCAAGATCGCGATCGCGGTCGTACCAGAACGGGTTGATCGAAAGTACCTCCATGTCGACGGCCCGTGAATCCATTGCAGCCAGACGTTTGTCGATCTCGACAAAGGCTTCACTGGCACCGTTGACCGGCGGCAGTTGCAGCTTTCCGGCGTCGGCGCCGAGCAGGGCGCCGGCCTCGCGGAAGTGGCAATGCGAATGAATGTCGATGGTCTTGACGCGCTTGCCGTCGACGCCGACCGGCAACTTCTGCCGCGACTGCTCTGCGTTCGCGTTGTGGACGAGTCCGCAGTTGCAGAACACGATGCCTGCCGCCGCCGTCGAACCCGATCTCAGGAAATCCCGCCTTGTCGTCATGACGAACGCCTCCCTGTCATTTTGTTATGGGCGGGGAGCCTATGGATGCCGGCGAGCGATCGCAAGATCGCACGCTGTGCGTGTTGCGCAATGTTGATCTGCAAGATGCTGGTGCGCTCAGTGCAGGACCTGGAGCTGCCGCGGCAGCCACAGCGAGATTTCCGGGAGATACGTCACGCACATCAAGACAAAGAACATCACCGTGTAGAACGGCCAGATCTTGCGCATGACCTGCTCGATCGTGACCTTGCCGACCGCGCAGCCGACAAACAGGATCGCGCCGACCGGCGGGTGGCACAGGCCGATGCCGAGATTAAGCAGCATGATCATGCCGAAATGAACCGGATCGACGCCGAAGTTCTTCATGACCGGCAACAGGATCGGCGTCGCGATCAGGATCGATGGCGCCATGTCGACGAGCGTGCCGAGCATCAGCAGCAGCACGTTGATCAGGAGCAGGATGACGTACTTGTTGTCGGAGATCGACAGGAAGAACGCGGTCATCTTGGCCGGCATCTGCGTCAGCGCCATGATGTAGCCGACGCTGGAGGCGCAGGCGATCAGCGTCATCACCATCGCGACCGTGCGCAAAGTGCGATGGAGCAGCACCGGCAAATCGCGCCAGCGATAGTCGCGATAGATGAACATCGTGACGAAGAACGCCCAGATGCAGGCGATCGCGCCGGCTTCGATTGCGGTGAAGATGCCGCCGAGAATCCCACCCAGGATGATGACGAGGGTGATGAGGCCCCAGGCGGCATCGATGGCGATCCGGATCGCGTCTTTGGTCGGCACGGTCTGGCCATGCGGATGCTTTTCGCGATAGGCGACGGCCAGGCACAGAATGATCAGCGAGAAGCCGAGCAGCAGCCCCGGGAACACGCCGGCCATGAAGAGGGCGCTGATCGAGATCGTTCCACCCGTCGCAAGCGAGTAGAGCACCGCATTGTGGCTCGGCGGCACCAGCAATGCCTGCACCGACGAGGTGATCGTCAGATTGGTCGCGAACACACGCGGATAGCCGTTCTTTTCCATCTGCGGGATCATCACAGAGCCGATGGCGGATGTATCGGCGACCGCCGATCCGGAAATGCCGCTCAGGAATGTCGTCGCAAGCACGTTGACGATCGACAGGCCGCCGCGCAGACGGGTCAGTCCAACCAGCACATCGGCAAAGGCAACCAGCCGCCGCGCCATGCCGCCCTCGGCCATGATCGCGCCGGCCAGTACGAAGAACGGGATCGTCAGCATCGCGACCTTGCTGACGCCGTCGGAGATCTTCAGCATCACCGCTTCCAACGGAATGCCGATCCACAAGGCGCCGACGATCGCCGCCATCGCCAGCGAATAGGCGATCGGCATGCCGATCAGGAAGCAGAGCAGCATTGTCGCGAGCAGAATGAGGATGTCCATCGTAGGCCTCTCGCGATCAATCGGCGGATAAGTCGCGGTGTGGTGCGATCGGATCGGGCGGCGCACCCAGGAAAATCCGCTCGATGATGAACAGCAGCAGGCAGGCGCCACCGACCGGAATTGGAAGATAGGTGACGCCGACCGAAAGCGACGGGAAGTCGGCGATCGTGTTGTGCCAGGTCACCTCGACGAGCCGATAACCCCAGATGACCATGAACAGCGCGATCAGCCCCATCAGCAGCTGGACGATGAGGTCGGTGAGGCTGCGCAATGGGTCAGGCAGCTTGTTGGCGAAATATCCGACGTTCATGTGCAGGTTGAGCCGATAGCCGGCGGCTGCGCCGATGAACGTCACGACGATGGTGAGCAGCACCGCGAGCGGCTCGGGCCAGGACGCGGCGCTGTTCAGAACGTAGCGCGTGAACACCGCCCAGGGGATGACTGCTGAAATCAGTACCAGTGCTGCAGAGCCCGTGATGATGCAGGCAAGATACAGATAGTCCATCGCGCGGCGATATGATCCGGCCATGTCATTTCCCGTCGGATGTCGATTTCCCCTGTGGCGCGGTGTCAGGCAGACTGGATACGTCCGATCATGTCCTGGTATTTCGGGCCGTATTTATCCCACACCGGCTTGACCGCGTTCTGAAATGGCGCCTTGTCGGCGATCTCGATGATCTCGCACCCGGCGGCCTTCGCCTTGTCCATCGCCTGCTGCTCGTAGGCGTTCCAGAGCCCGCGCTCTTCCATCTGCGCGTCGCGGGCAAGCTTCCTGATCAGCGTCTGGTCATCGGCTGACAGCGCGGACCAGGCCCGTTTCGAGAACACGAGCAGCTCGGGCACGATCAAATGCTCGGTGAGCGTAAAGTGCTTCGCCGCGGTGTAGTGATTGCTGAAGACATAGCTCGGCGGATTGTTCTCGGCGCCGTCGATGACGCCGGTCTGCAACGCGCTGAACACCTGATCGTAGCCCATCGCGACGCCGTTGCCGCCAAGCGCATTCATCATGTCGATGAAGATCGGATTGCCGATGACGCGGAACTTGAGGCCCTTGATGTCGGCGATCGTCTTGATCGAATGCTTGGTGTTGTAGAGGCTGCGCGCTCCTGAATTCATCCAGCACAGGGCGACTAGGCCGGCATTGGGGCTCGCGGTGATCTTGTCCAGCAGCTCCTGGCCTATCGGGCCGTCCATCATCCGCTCGGCATGCGCCATGTTCTTGAACAGGAAGGGCATGTTGACGACGTTGATGTCGTCGACGATGGGGCCGATCGAGCCCGCGCTGACGCGCAGCATCTGGATCGCGCCGATCTGGGTTTGCTCGATGGTTTCCTTCTCACCGCCGAGCTGCATCGAGGGGAACATCTGCAGCGACAGGCGGCCGTTGGTCGCCGCCGCGAGCTTCTTGCCGAGATTTTCCGTCGCGACCACGGTCGGGTAGCCCGGAGGCTGGACGTCGGATGCCTTGAAGACGGCTTTCGATTGGGCAAACGCCGTCTGCGCTGAGGTCGCAGCGATCGCGCCAAGGCCGGCGCCGATCTTGATGAGGTCGCGACGGTTGAGCCCGGCGCCGCAGTGCTGCGATCGATCGGTACGGTTCATGTTGTTTCCTCCCAAATCTGCCTTGCCGGAGTCCGGCCGGGTCATTGCTCGTCGAAGAATTCCGGATTGTTGTGCTGGGTCGCCGTGATGTCGGCCAGAAGCCGTTCGAGATGTCTGGCCATCGCGATCCCGGCAGATGCCGGGTCGCGTGCCTCGATCGCGGCCAAGACGGCCTCGTGCTCGTCGATGACTTCAGCCATCCGTCCGCGCTGCGGCAGGGTGAGCCATCGGAAGCGGTCGACGTGAACCTTGACCTGCAGGATCAGCTTCCAGATGCCGGGGTGTCCGGCAACGTCAGCGATGGCGGCGTGAAAGGCCTCGTCGGCCTGATGGAAGGCGTCGCGATCCCCGGCCGTCTCCGCCTCGCGTTGGCGTTCGAGAATCGCGCGCAGGCCAAGGATCTGGCTCGCGCTGGCGCGCTCGGTCGCCATCCGGGTCGTGGTTTCTTCCAGCGATCGGCGGACGATGATCGCCTCGGGGAGGGCCGCGAGCGGGATGCGCGATACGAAGATGCCGGATTGCGGGAAGATCTCGACCAGCCCCTCGTCCGACAGGCGCAGGATGGCTTCCCGCACCGGTGTCCGGCTGACGCCATATGAGCGTGCAATCTCGGCCTCGAGGATCGGATCGCCCGGCCTGCGCTGCAACGCGACGAGTTCAGCGCGCAGCTCGGCATAGATCCGCGCCGCCGCCGTTGCAGTCCGCGGACGACCGGTCCGCCGGTGGCCGGCGCGGTTGCGGAGCTCCGACTTTTTCGGCGAGCGGGCGGCCATCGTTGCTCCCAAAGTTAATATATTAGTATATGAAGTCAGCACGGAACGCAAACGAGCAGCGCGCGCATCCCGGGAAGTCCGCGTCAGCCCGAGACAAAGCCGGCCTGGTTGCGTAGTTCGGACGTCTTCGCCGAGGTCAGCAGCGCGATCAGACGGTGCGCCTGCTATGCATTCGATGCCCGCGTCGCAACGGCAGCCGTGTACATGGTCGCGAGCCCGCATCCCGGCGGCAAGGTGCCCGATAGCACGACGCCCTTGGTGCTGATGATCTCGGTCGATTGCGTGCAGCCGATCGGCCGCCCGTCACGGGACTCGGCCAAATGCCGCATGGCCGTGGCGCCGTTCGGAAAGACTTTCAGCCGGTCAGCGACGATTTCGGCGATGTCGAGTTGCGCGAGCACTCTGGCAACGTGAATTCCGGCTGTGGACGCCCTGGTATCGGGCACGAAGATCGCGTCCGTCGCGAGCAGCGCCGCGCGCAGGCTGATCGCGTTGTCGGCGCTGACCAATGGATCGCCGGCACGAACGGCAAGAGCGGTTTCAACGCGACCGATGTCGGCCGGACCGCCGGGACCGAAGGGAACGATGATCCTGACCGGTCGCGCGGGATAGTCTTCGGCATCCGCGTGTGAGGCTGATATCGATACGATCAGCAACACAGCGACAAACACCAAGGCGTACCGCAACCCCGCCATTGATCGTTTCCCCAACTTTAGTCTTGTTTCTTGAGCAGAAGTCTAGCTGCAACCTGAAGCTTCTGTCGACGACAGACTCCGTTTTCGCGCATCGGAATATCAGCGGGAGAACGGTGTACCCAACTTCGCCATCACGAGCGGGGAGACAAATGAGGAAACATCTTGGGCTATCGCGCCGCGCTATTCTGAAGGGCACCAGCGCCGTGCTGGCAGGGACCGCTTTCTCAACGCGCCTGATGGCCGCGGCGCCACCAGCGGAACCGGTGACGCCGGCGCTGATCGAGGCGGCGAAGAAAGAGGGGCAGGTCGTCTACTACACCTCGACCGATCTGCCGGTCGCGGAGAAGCTGGCGAAGGCGTTCGAAGCGAAGTATGCCGGCATCACCGTACGGGTCGAACGTACCGGCGCGGAGCGTGTGTTCCAGCGGGTCGGCCAGGAATATGCCAGCAATATTCACGCGGTCGACGTCGTCAATTCCTCGGATGCCGCGCACTTCATCGTGTGGAAGCGCGATGGCATTCTGGCGCCCTATGTCCCGGAGGAGGTCGCAAAATACTATCCGGAGGAGCATCGCGATGCGGATGGTCAGTTCGCAAGCTTCAGGGTCTGGTTGTCGATCGTTGCCTACAACACCAACCTGGTGAAGACCGAGGAGGCGCCGAAGAGCTTTGCCGATCTGCTCGATCCGAAATGGAAGGGCAAGATCGTCAAGGCGCATCCCGGCTACAGCGGCACCATCATGACCGCGACCTATCAGATGCAGCGCGATCTCGGCTGGACCTTTTTCGAGCAGCTCGCCAAGCAGAACATCATGCAGGTGCAGTCCTCGACCGATCCGCCGAAGAAGCTCGATCTCGGCGAGCGCGCGGTGATGGCCGACGGCAACGAGTACAACATCTTTCAGATGAAGGAGATGGGCCGCCCGGTCGAGCCGGTCTACGCCACCGAGGGGTCGCCGATCATTGTTGGCCCGAATGGGATCTTCAAGGATTGTCCGCATCCGAATGCTGCCAGGCTGTTTCAGTCGTTCGCGCTCGGGCGCGAGGGGCAGCAGCTCAATGTCGAGATCGGCGGCCTCAGGTCCGTCCACGCGCAGGCCCAGGAGAAGGCCGGGCGCAGGCCGCTGAAGGACATCAAGACGATGAAGGATGATCCCGTGGCGGTGGAGCGGGAAGGGGAATCGATCAAGGCGCACTACACCCGCATCTTCCGCGTTTAATCGTCGGGTCGGGCGGTTAGCATTCCGGTCCGGGCGCTTGCCGCATGGCTCATGCCCGGTTTTCGCCCGGACTGGCGCAATAATGCCCCTCGGCGGAGCGGATATTTGATGTTACCAGTTTGGCATGAACCAGCATGCCAAGGTCGACATCCGCCATTCCACCTGTCCGCACGACTGCCCCTCGGCATGTGCGCTCGACGTCGAAGTGATCGAGGGACGCTCGATCGGCCGGGTACGCGGCTCCAAGCTGCAGACCTACACGGCCGGCGTTGTCTGCGCCAAGGTCGCGCGCTATGCCGAGCGGATCCATCATGCCGAACGGCTGATGCATCCGATGCGCCGGACCGGGCCGAAGGGCTCCGGCCAGTTCGCGCGGATCTCATGGGATGAGGCCCTGGACGAGATCGCGGCGCGGTTCGACGCCGCGGAGCGCGAATTCGGCGCCGAGTCGGTCTGGCCTTATTACTACGCGGGCACCATGGGGCTCGTGATGCGCGACGGCCTCAACCGGCTGTCGCATGTGAAGAAGTATTCGCGC
Source organism: Bradyrhizobium uaiense (assembly GCF_010811875.1). Lineage (GTDB taxonomy): Bacteria > Pseudomonadota > Alphaproteobacteria > Rhizobiales > Xanthobacteraceae > Bradyrhizobium > Bradyrhizobium uaiense. The sequence goes on along the minus strand of NZ_VKHP01000005.1, from coordinate 87,947 downwards.
TTCTACGGTACGATCTGTTCAACTATCGCGCGCATCGGTTTTGCCGCCGGGACCGGCAAGATTGCCGGCGTCGATCCGCGCGAGATGGGCGTCTCCGATCTCGTCGTGATCTGGGGCACCAATCCGGTGAACACTCAGGTCAACGTGATGACGCATGCATCGCGCGCGCGGAAGGAGCGCGGCGCGAAGATCGCGGCGGTCGACGTTTACAACAACGAGACCATGAAGCAGGCCGACATCAAGATCCTGCTGCGGCCGGGCACCGATGGCGCCTTCGCCTGCGCCGTGATGCACGTGCTGTTCCGCGAGGGATTTGCCGATCGCGATTATCTGGCGCGCTATACCGATTGTCCCGATCAGCTGGAAGCGCATCTCAAGACCCGCACGCCGGAATGGGCTTCGGCGATCTCGGGCGTGCCGGTCGAGGAGATCGAGGCATTCGCGCGACTGGTCGGGCAGACGCAGCGTTCCTTCTTCCGCCTTGGCTATGGTTTCACACGCAGCCGCAATGGCGCCGCGCAGATGCATGCTGCGCTGTGCATTCCCGCGGTGACCGGGGCCTGGCAATATGAGGGCGGCGGTGCGTTCTTCAACAATGCCGGAATCTGGCGTTTCGACGAATCGATCATCGAAGGCCACGACGCGATCGATCCATCGACGCGGGTGCTCGATCAGTCGAAGATCGGCCGCATCCTGACCGGCGATGCCGAGGCCCTGCGTGGCGGTGGGCCGGTCAAGGCGATGCTGATCCAGAACACCAATCCGATGACGGTGGCGCCCGAGCAGGCGCTGGTGCGGCAGGGCTTTGCCCGCGAGGATCTGTTCGTTGCGGTGCACGAGCAGTTCATGACCGAGACGGCGCAGATGGCCGACATCGTGCTGCCGGCGACGATGTTCATGGAGCACGACGACCTCTATTACGGCGGCGGTCATCAGCACATCTCGGTCGGCCCGAAGCTGATCGATCCGCCCGGCGAGTGCCGTTCCAACCATGAGGTGCTGCAGGGGCTCGGCCGCCGCCTCAATGCCGCGCATCCCGGCTTCGACATGACGGCGCGCGAACTGATCGATGCGACGCTGAAGAAGAGCGGGCATGGCGATATCGGAACGCTCGAGGCCGAGCTGTGGCGTGATTTGCAGCCCGATTTCCGCACCTCGCATTATCTCGACGGCTTCGCTCATGCTGACAAGAAATTCCACTTCAAGGTCGATTGGGGCAAGGTTCCGGTCGGCGCGGGCGGGTTGATGGGCGCGTGGGACAAGATGCCCTCGCTGCCCGACCACTGGACCATCATCGAGGAGGCGGACGCGCAGCATCCGTTCCGGCTCGCAACCTCGCCGTCGCGCAGCTTCCTCAACACCAGCTTCAACGAAACGCCGTCGTCGCAGGCCCGTGAGGGTGCGCCGACCGTGATGATCCACCCCGACGATGCGGCCGGCCTCTCGATCGCCGACGGCGATGCCGTGACGCTCGGCAACATGCGCGGCGAGACGACGCTCACCGCGAAGCTGTTCGATGGCGTCCGCCGCGGCGTGCTGATCGCCGAGTCGATCCACCCCAACAAGTCCCATATCGGCGGACGCGGCATCAACATGCTGACTGGGGCGGAGGCTGTCGCGCCGCTTGGCGGGGCTGCTTTCCACGACAACAAGGTCTGGATCAGGAAGGCGCCGGCCGCCGCATAATCCTGCTTGCAGTCGGCGCCGATCCTGCCGCAAATGTCGGCTGACAACGGCACACAGGCAAGAAAACAGGCGGGAAACATGACCGACAACAGCGTTCTTCTCGAGAAGCGCGGGCAGGCGTACTGGATCACCATCAACCGCCCGGACAAGCGCAACGCGCTCAATGCGGGTGTGATCGCGGGCATCGCCAAAGGCTATCGCGAGGCGCATGACGACAAGGATGTGCGCGTCATCGTGCTGACCGGCGCGGGCGATAAGGCGTTCTGTGCCGGCGCCGATCTGCAAAACAGCGGCGCTGCCTTCTCGATGGATTTCTCGCGACCGAATGTCGACTATGCCGATTTGCTGCGGCTGTCGCAGAACGCCACAAAACCCGCGATCGCGCGGGTCGGCGGCGTCTGCATGGCCGGCGGCATGGGGCTGTTGTGCATGACCGACATGGCGGTTGCCGCCGATGGCGTGATCTTCGGCCTGCCCGAGGTGAAGGTCGGCGTGTTTCCGATGCAGGTGCTGAGCCTGCTGCAATCGATCGCTCCCGCACGCCTCATCAACGAGTGGGCGCTGACCGGTGAGCCGTTCGACGCCAAGGCTGCCCAAGCCGCGGGCCTGCTCAACTACGTGGTGCCGGCGGCCGAGCTCGACACCAAGGTCGACTGGTTGATCGGCCGTATCGTCGACAAGTCGCCGACCGCGATCCGGCGCGGCAAGTACGCGATGCGGGCGATTGCCTCGATGTCGTTCGACGAAAGCATCGCCTACACCGAGAGCCAGATCGCGCTGCTCGCGATGACCGAGGACGCCAAGGAAGGCCTCAAGGCTTTTGGCGAGAAGCGCAGGCCGACATGGACCGGTCGTTAGGCGGACGACTGATCGCCGGGTTTCGTTTAGGAGCCGCGCGCCGGCGTGGAGGATTAAGTGCGCCGGTTGATGGAAGCTATCGAAGAATGAGGGGCAAGCGCGCCTTCTGACAAAACGGTCGAGCTGGCTCGCTCCTCGCGGCGCTTCTTGGCAGCCACGATCAATTGCTTTCGCGTGCGTTTGGCATAGGTCGGAAGCTGTAGTCTCGAGCGATGGCGACCCGCTGCGCGCAGTTCGGCGTCCGTGAGATCGCTGTCTGCGCCTTCGGTGAAGCCACCGTGGCGAAAGGACGTAAATGAGAGCTCGCCCCGGAGCCCGGCTGCCATGATGATCTTCTTGACGACGTGGCGCAGGTAACGCAGATCCTTACGCTCGGTGATCCAAGGGAGCTGGGCGGGCGACCGGCGATGGGCATGATCACGGCGAAAGGCCAGTCCAGAGGCGAGTGAGCATTTGAGGACGTCGAGCTCGGCCATGAGTTCCGGGAAGAGCGGTTCATTGTTCTCATCGAATAAGGGCCACCAGGCTTCCTCGCCGTTCTTCGGATGTACGATCCTCACGCTGCTCGGACGCTCCTTTGGTCGATAGTGCTCGATTTCGAAGGCGCCAAAGATATGTTCCTCGCGCTGCAACCACTCCCAAGTCAGCAATGCTGCGGTTGCGACCGAGTGGTATCCCATGGTGTTCGCAGCTCGCCTGAATGCGACAAGCTCCTGCCAGGTCGCTGTTGGCGTCTCTCTCGCTGCTTGACCCGGCGCGCGCGACTTTAAGCCCATCCGTGAGAATGGATTGACCGGCGGCACTCTGGCTTCTTCAGCGCGCTGGCCAACAAACCAAGCCCGCCTACAGGCCGTCATGGCTGCATTGGCGAAACGCCGACGCTCACGCTTGACGACTTTTCCGTCGGTGCTTCTACTTTCAACGACGAGCAGATTTGCATAAACAGCATCGACAAATGCTTTGGTGAAATCAGCAATGAGCTTCGAACCCGCGCGGCTACCATCGTTCAATTCGTAGTTGGCAAAAAGTGCCAGACCTTGACCATATAGGCGTTGTGTCTTGAAATCGATTTCGTGCCATCGGTAGTTCGCCTTGAATACGCCGATAAGCCAATCAAAAGTGCCGGATACCGGAGATGCTGGCATCATGTCGGTTAGTCCGCCTGATCGCCAGCTGTCAAAGGCGGGCAGCAGAGTCTTCTCGGCCCTTTTGAAGGCTGCCGCACGGTTCTCTCCTAATGCTTCAGCTTTGACGGGGCAGCCTTCATTGCGAGCCCAAGTCGGCGGCTCGAAGAAATATGCGCGCCTACCGTTCTTCAACGACTTCGACCTGCAGTAACGCGGAAGGGACAATGCGGCACCGCTAACGTCTTACAAGCGTGGCCAAATCGTCGCCTTCTGATCTATCAAAATGGAATGTTTTGCGGGGTGCGGCAAAATCATCGATTGCGGCTCTCGACCAGACTGGTTGCCGTGCTCGTCCAGTTCCACGATAGGCGATCGGCTTGGGGGCCTCGCCGCGGCCAACAGCTCGCGCGAGTTCATGGGTGTTTGCGAAATCCAAGTAGGCAGCGGCCATGTCTGCAAGCATGAGTGCGGGCCAAGCGCCGACGGTTGGATAACGAGCAGGAAGAGCAGAACGAGATGTCATCGAAGTCGGCCTACGCGCCAATGCGGTAACACTTTACATGCTGAGGTCCGTCGCATCGCGCCAACCTGGTTTCGCTGCTTGAACAGGCCTAGCCCATATGTTGCTTTAGCTTCTTGTCAGATGTCCAATTCGGACACGAGACGGCGTTGAAGAAAAGAGCTTCAAAAGCTGAAGCGGCAATCGGCGGGCCTAGGGTGCACATGGGTGCCGGCTGTCATCGACGCGGCGATGCAGTGCAGCCCGGCTCAGCATGCGAGATCCGGACAAGTGCGTTGGCCAGGATCGTAACGTGAGCCGCAGCAACTATCGGTGTAATACTTGCCGATGTCGTGTTCACGCGCGTGACCCGTGGCGAGCGTTAGTCCATTCCTCTCCGTGAAAAGCGCGGGGAAGGCCGCTGATCGAGAGGCATGTGATTTTGGTGAGCTATCAGCTGTTATTCCGACAAGTCTGGTGCTCACGCGACATTCAGCCCATCGGCGTCATCTCCTTTGTCGGAATGGCGAAATGCCGCCCTGGCGTTGCCAGCTGACGTGACCTGTCTTGGAGGGGTGATTGTGTCGGTCCAGTTGGGCGTCGCCCTAGCGGGCCGGGCTGTCGGCTGCGCTGAAACCCCGGCTTCGCCGGGTTTTCACCCTTCGGGCTTCCATCCCTGACGCGATAGACGCAGACCAGGGACGTACAGTCGCACCAGCACCTAGAACTGCGGAGTTCCTCGCCGGGGGTACTCGGGAAAGGGCCCCGCCGTCATGAGTATGCCGGCGTCGCTATCACTGCCCCTGTCCCGGGTACCCTCTTAACCGGTCTCGTCGCTGCACTCGGATCCGCGTGCCCCTTCGGGTCGCTCTGCTCACGCTCTCCGGGTGCCATTTTCCGTTGAGGCGATACGCCCCTCGCGCACGCCTGATCAAGCCTGCAGCCCCAGGGAGATGGCGCAAGGAGCTGAGAGTAAGAGTGCAGGCTGGGTTTTTCCGTGACGGGTTACAAGCTGCGAGAGAGGCTCGCGGCGCCCGTCGCGGAGAACCGCGATGTCAAACCATACAGTTGGAGCGCGCGCCGGCCAAAACCGGGCGAACCTCTATTGCGAAATCACTGACAAGATCATCGCCGAGCTTGAGGCCGGACGCGTCCCCTGGGTTCAGCCCTGGGGTAGGGCCGCGGCGAAAGCGCCGCTGGCCATGCCGAAAAATGCGTCAACCAACCGGCAATACAGCGGCGTAAATATCCTCATCCTCTGGGGAGCGCTGATCGAACACGGATTTGCCGGCCAAAGTTGGCTCACCTTTCGTCAGGCCCACTCGCTCGGCGGTCACGTTCGCAAGGGAGAGCGCGGCACCACAGTCGTCTACGCTGATCGCTTTGTGCCGAATGACGAGAAGCGTCGCGCTGCTGAGAACGGCGAAGAAGCGCAGGCCATTCCATTCCTCAAACGATTTACCGTTTTCAACACCGATCAGTGCGAGGAGCTGCCCGACGGCATTGCCGCCGCGGCGCCGCCACCGCGCGCTGACCTCATCGAACCTACAGTTGATGCCCTGATCAAGGCCAGCGGAATTCGATTTCGGATTGGTGGAGATCGTGCATTCTATGCAACAGCCGAAGACTATGTTCAGGTTCCCCCGCCGCAGGCCTATTTCGAACCCATCAACTGGCACCGCACGGCGTTGCATGAACTCGGTCATGCGACCGGGCATCCCTCGCGCCTCAACCGCGACCAGAGCGGATCCTACGGAACGAGAAAATATGCCTTCGAAGAACTGGTTGCCGAGTTGAGCTCGGCGTTCAGCTGCGCGTCGCTCGGGATCGTACCGAACGTGCGCCATGCCGACTATATTGGCTCCTGGCTTGACGTCCTGCGCGAAGACAATCGGGCCATCGTGCGTGCCGCCTCGCAGGCGAGCAAGGCTGCGGACTATTTGCTCGGTTTCGTTCCCGGGTCCATTGAGCCCGCGTCACTGGATTCGATTGTCGCCGATCACGAGGCGGCGTGATGCTCGGCTTCGTGGCTGCGCGAGAGTGAGAGGAGGCGAGGCTGTTCGCGACGGGTTGGAAGCCGAGAGAGAGTCTCACGGCGCCCGTCGTGGAGAGCCAAAATGACGAGAGCGCTACAAAAGATCACGCTGTCGCCTTCCCCGGACATTCCCTTCAACAAGCTCGTGCTCAGCCAGTCGAACGTTCGTCGCGTCAAGGCCGGTGTCTCAATCGAACAGCTAGCCGAGAGCGTCGCGCAGCCCACGCTTCTGCAAAGTCAGAGTGTCCGGGCCGTCGTTGATGCAGATGGCAACGAGATGTCCAAGACGCAGGTGGTGCTGTGCGTCGTTTGCGAAGGGGATATCGCCGAGGACGATTCGGTGGCGAAGAACGATGAGTGGGCCGGCGGCCTCAAGGTCTCGGTCGCGTGGGTCGCAAATGCCCCCGCGGTGGACGCCTCATTTGCCGCGCTGATGGAAGGGCATACTGACCTCGACCTCTTGGAGGAACTCCAACATCGCCACGTCCGGGTGATGGGCGCGCACCGCATCGAGCTGTCGGGATTCAACGACACGATGCGCGATCGTCTGCGGGCTTATGGCTTTTTTCTTGGGGAGATCATCTCCTGGAAGCTGCGCATGTTCGCGCCGATGGATGCGAGCGGCGCCAAAGTCCGTTCGAAGGTGCTCGACACGTATCGCATCGCGCGTATCAGCGAACTGGAGGCCGCGTGATGTCCAACGATGCCTCCGAACTGGCAGTCCGCCTCGCGCGCGAGGCCGAGGCAGTGTGTCGATACTATCTCTCCAATGGCAAGCGCGCGGGGCGGTACTGGGTGGTCGGCGACGTCCACAACACGCCGGGCCGCTCGATGTTCGTGCGGCTCCAGGAATCGCCGAAGGGTCCCGCCGGCAAGTGGAATGACGCTGCAACCGGCGAGCACGGCGATCTCCTCGACATCATCCGCGAGAGTCTGGGATTGCGCGATTTTCGCGAGGTGGCCGAAGAGGCGAAACGGTTTCTGAAGCAGCCTCGTCTTGAACAAACATTGGCTTCGAAGCCAATTCGCCCACTCATACCAGCCGGATCGCAGGAATCCGCTCGTCGGCTCTTTGCGATATCTAGTCCAATCGAGAGGACGGCGGTTGAAACGTATTTGCGGCGTCGTGGGATAGACCGTATCCACCATGGTGGCAGCCTTCGTTTCCACCCACGTTGCTACTATCGGCCGGATGAGCGTTCGCCAACCGAAACCTGGCCCGCAATGATCGCTTCCGTCACGAACCTCAAGGGACAGATCACCGGCGTGCACCGCACCTGGCTCGATCCAGATGGCTTTGAGCGCTCGCGACTCGGCAAGGCTCCGATCGACACGCCGCGACGGGCCATGGGTGACCTGCTCGGCAACGCGGTTCGTTTCGGCGTCGTCGATGACGTGCTAGCTGTGGGCGAGGGGATCGAGACGACGCTGTCACTGCGTTATGCACTGCCAACCCTACCCATGGCCGCTGCGCTTTCCGCCAATCACCTCGCAGCGATGTTGCTGCCCTCTGGCCTGCGTCGGCTCTATATCGCCCGAGACAATGATGCCGCGGGAAATGCCGTACAGGCTATTCTCACCCAGCGCGCAGAAGCCGCTGGCATTGAAGCGATCTCGCTGTCGCCTCGGCTGGGCGACTTCAACGAAGATCTGCACATCTTCGACCTCGAGACCCTCCGGGCAGCGTTGCGGCGTCAGCTCGTACCAGAGGACGTCGTCCGCTTCCTGCATTCTCCGGCAGTAGCCGCGGAATAGCCGCGACGTCTCGATCGGCGTCGACAGGTCGGTCGCGGTGCGGCCACTGCCGGAAGAGGACGCGACCACGGCCTTCTAGAGGGCGATCGGACGGCAAGCGGCTCGGGCCGGCAATGGCTGCGACCGGCTATTTTCCGCCGCGCGCCAGCGACGAGAAGACACATTAGCCATCTGGCGAGCGCTTTGCATCGCGAAGCAAAATAGCCGGCCTTCGCCATCCTCCGCTGCGCTTCGGCCCTCCGCTTCCGCCTACGCCCTCAGGGCTTCGGCGGACAAGCTGCTCCGGGTTCTGGCCCGTTCCGCCTGCCGTCTGAGTGATCGCCACGAAGGCCGCGATGGTCGCGGCCGATCCGGCAAAGGATCGCCTCCATGACCGACCACGACGACATCGAACCGCCGCAGGCCGCATCTCCGACCGAACACGTTCTTACCGAATTGCAGCTCTTCGGTTACCGCCCCTTCGACGACCAGCCCGATCCACGGCCGCTTCCCGCATCGACGAAGTAATTCTGGCGGAGAGAGTCGGATTCGACGCGTTCGGGTGCTCCGAACAGCATTTCGCGATCGGCACGGCCTCGACCTCCGCTCCCGAGGTGATCTACCCGTACATGATGGCGCTAACCAGTCGGATCCAGTTCATCCACCTGATCACGCCGCTTCCCAAGAAGATCAATCACGCGCTGCGCGTCGCGGAGCGACTGGCGACCGAGGATATCCTGTCGAACGGCCGCGTCGGGCTTGCCGTTGGCCGCGGCAACACCACCCTTGCGCTGCGCGCCTTCGAGGTCGACCCCGAGGAGACCAAGGCGCAGCAGATGGAGGGCATTGAGGTTATTCGCCGGGCCCTATCGAACGACATCTTCTCTTTCGTCGGCGAGCACTACAAGATTCCGCCGCGCAGCCTGACGCCCAAGCACGTGACGCTGCCCTATCCGCCGATCATGATGGCGACCTCGAGCCCGCAATCGGTCACCGCCGCGGCGCGCATGGGCATCGGCGCCATGATGGGTGGCGGGTATAGCGGATTCGCGTCGGTGCAGAGGTCGGCCGAGCTCTATGACAAGGAGCTTGCGAGCGCCGAGCACGTATACCCCGTGCAGGCGCAGAAGGTGGCAGTGATATCCGGCGGAATGCATTGCGCGGATACAAACGAGGAGGCCGAGCAGTGGGCGACTACGCTAGCCCATAGCGTCGCCTTGTCCATCGACGCCTATGAGCGGCTGTCGAAGCTGTCCGCCGACTACGGATCGCTCGGCAAGATCAAGGATATCGACTTCAAGAACGAGCGCTATTTGTTCGACGAGTCGGGGAGCTTCATCGTCGGTGACGTCGAGACCTGCGCCAAGCAGGTCCAGCGGTACATCGACGTGGGCATCGACGCGCTCGCGCTGCGCATCGACGGCATGCCGCACAAGGAGCTGATGAAGTCGATCGAACTGTTCGGCAAGTACGTCATCCCGAGATTCAAAAACCCTCGGTCCGTCGTGCGCAAGTCCGATGCGATCCTTGCAGACATCCGCGCCGCCCGCCCCGCTCACTATGCCGAGCGTGAGGCTTTCGAGAACGCCAGGGCGGCCGCCGGGACAGTCGATGGCGCCGTCCGCAATCCTGCGGCTTAGGCCTGCCGCCTATCTGAAAAACTGGAGACTGAAATGAAAGACAAAAAATATGAGGGCTTGCTCGTAGAGATACGTCCGAGCGGTGTGGCCGTCATAACCATGAACCGGCCTGAAATCCTCAATGCCATCAATTGGCCCATGCACACCGCGTTGGAGGAGGTGTTCGTCGACCTCGATAATTCCCCCGCGGTGAAGGCCATTGTGCTCACCGGCGCTGGTCGGGGTTTCTGCTCAGGGGGCGATCAGAACGCGCTTGATACCGGCGGGCAACCGATATCGCCCACGCGCTCGGGTCGACATCTGATCAGGAACATTCTCGAAGTCGAGTCCCCCGTGGTCGCTGCCGTGAACGGCGCAGCGGTCGGGTTGGGCGCCACGCTCGCCCTGTTTTGCGACGTTATCTTTGCCCAGCCGAGCGCCCGTTTCGCCGATACGCATGTTACGGCCGGTGTCGTCGCCGGAGATGGGGGCGCTGTAATTTGGCCGCTTCTCCTGGGTCCGGCGCGGGCCAAGCATTTCTTGATGACCGGTGACTTCATTTCGGCGGAAGAGGCGGCGGCTGCGGGGATGATCAACAAGGTCGTGCCGGAAGGTACGGTTCTCGATCATGCGATCGGATACGCCGAACTGCTCGCGAGTGGTCCCCGCAACGCAATCGTCTGGACGAAATACAGCGTCAACAAGCTGCTCAAGGAGCAGGTGCATCTCAATCTGGATACCGCGATGGCGCTCGAGGCGCTGACCTTCAAGAGTCCCGATCGCAAAGAAGCCGTCGCGGCCTTTCGAGAGAAACGCAAGCGCTTCGCGGAAGCCAAAAAGCCGACGTGAGCCCGGCGCGGACACGAGAGGCATCCGATGACGACTCTTTCCACGCGGCACGAAAGTGATGCGGCTGCCGGGCTGTGGACAGCCGACCATGAAGGCGTCGTGGTCGCGACGCTCGACAGGCCTCCGGCCAACGCCCTGAACCGTGCGCTGTTGCTCGCGATGACGGCGCTGTTCCGAGATCGTGGCCGGAGCGACCCGGCGCCGATCGTGATCACCGGAGCCGGGGGGCGGTTCTTCTGCGCCGGCGGTGACATCAAGGAAGCTGACGGAGCCGCCGCCGACCCGGTCGAAGCCCGAATGCGGGGTTTCCACAACCTTCTTGTCGCGATGGAGCGATACCCGGCTCCAGTCATTGCTGCCGTCAACGGCGACTGTGTCGGCGGCGGCGTGGAGTACGCGCTTTTCGCGGATGTGGTGCTCGCGGCGCCTCACGCCCGGTTCGGATTCCCCGAGATCAGACACGGCCTCCTGCCCGCGGACAAGGGAATCCAGCGCCTCATCCGCCTGATCGGAACACGGCCCGCACGTGACTTGCTGCTCAACGGTGAGCTCATCGGCGCCGAGCAGGCGGCGCGCTGGGGTCTCGTCGACGCGATTGTCGAGCCTGGTCGACTGGCGGCGGAAGCGCTTGACCGGGCCCGAGAGGCCGGCCGTCGAGCGCCTGTGCTCTATGCGGCGTTCAAGAGGGCCGTGAACGACTGCGACGACGCTGTTGATCAACGCCAAGCGGAACTGACGCTCGCCAAGGCCGCCTCATGGTTCAACGACCCTGTGGCCCGGGGCCTCCGTCAAGGATGGAGACAGGCGCGGGCGTCGTTGCAGCCTTCGGACGCAGAAGCGTCAGCCCCAAACCCCACCCCACACTCAGGCCGGTAGGCCTGCACGAGCCGGAGCGACGACCATGGCCACAAATCCCATCCCCGCAGCCACTGCCCGCGTACGGCAGGTGCCGGTACTGAGCGGCGTCACCGACATCGGTGTCGCCAACTTCCAAGCCGTCGAGCGAACCTTCGCCCAGATGGTGCAGGAACGAGCCGAGGTTGAACCCGATGAGGTCGCGTTTTGTCAGTGGGACGGAACGCGCGCGATCCCGACCACGTGGGCGCAGTACGCCTCGGCCGTACGCGAGGTTGCGCTCGGGCTCGCGGCCCTCGGGGTCGCGCCGGACGACAGAGTCGCCATCATGGCGCCGGGCCGCGGCGAGTGGGTGATTGCGGCGCTTGGCATCCTCTCGGCCGGGGCGATCCCAGTCGGTGTCTACCCCATGAGCTCCGCTGCGGAAGTGAGGCAACTGGTCGGACATAGCGAAGCCGTTGCCATGGTTGTTGGCGACGACAATGACGTGGCAAAGGTCGCCTCAGTTGCCACGGAGCTTCCCGCCCTGCGAGCCGTGATCAGCTTCGATAGCTCCCCGTCAGGACTTTCAGGAACGGTTGTCGGCAAGACATGGGCCGAACTGCGTCACACGGGTCGAGCCTATGATGCGGCCAACCCGACGCTTTTCGACGAGCGCCTCGTCGGCGGCCACATCGACCAGCCAGCAGCCTTGTTCTACACGTCCGGCTCCACCGGAGCTCCCAAAGGGGTCATCCATACCCACCGGACCCTGCAATACTCTGTGCTTGGCTCCGCCGTGCTCAACCCGGAGGTGACCACAACCCGCCGAGACTCGCTCAGCTTCCTGGGCCTCTCGCATGTCTCTCCGGCCATGTCCGGCGTCTACGTGCCGATCATGACCCGGGCGGTGGTGACCTTCTGCCGCCTGGACCAGCTCTCGGAGGCCCTCCGCGGCGTACGTCCGACCGGGATCGTCTGGCCGCCGCGGCTGCATGAGAAGCTGCTCAGCGTAGCGCTGGCCGGAATCAAGGGGGCGCCGGCATCTTTCCAGAAATCCTATGAGGACGCGATGGCGGTGGCCCGCGAGGTCGCCGCCGCGCGCCGCTGCGGCGAATGCGTGTCTGCCGAACTGCAAGCGCGCTACGACCGAGCCCAGGAGCAGGTATTCCTGCCCCTACGCGTAAAGTTAGGCGTGGACCGGGTCAACATCGCTTGGACCGCGTCGGGAGCGATGACCCCCGAGGTGCATGCCTTGTGGCAGCTGTGGGGCGTGGACTTGCGCGAGATGTACGGCACGACCGAGACCTGCGGCTGGGTCCTCGCGCAGTGGGATCGCGCCTTTCCGCCCCCTGGGACCGTGGGCAAGCCCATGCCCGACCCGCGATTTGGGATCAAGGTCAGTAGCGAAGGCGAGCTGCTGGTGAAGGGGCCTTTGCTGTTCCGCGGCTACTGGAACAACGCGGAGGCGACCGCGGACGTGATGGACGGGGAGTGGTACCGCACCGGCGACCTCGTCGAGATCGACGCCTCCGGCGAGGTCAAGCTCATCGGACGGGCCAAGGACATCATCGTCACCAACGGCGGCAAGACCATCAATCCGCAGCCTACCGAAGTGCGCCTCAAGGCCAGCGCTCTCATTGAGGAGGCCGTGGTCGTCGGTGACGGCCGCAAATACCTCACCGTTCTCATCTGGCCGACTGAGAACGGCAGCAAGCTCGACAGGGACGCGCTGCACGAGGGCTTGCGAAAGCAGATTGAGGATCTCAACGCCGAGCTTGCGCGTCCCCTTCAGCTCAAGGACTTCCGCATCGCGCCACGTGCGCTCTTGCCTGGAGCGGGAGAGCTTACTGCCAAGGGCACGATCCGTCGGGCTGCGGTGCTCACCTCGTTCAGCGCACTCGTGGACGAGATGTACGACTCAGCGGAGCACAACGCGTTCGTTGACCAGGCGCGGCTCCAAGGTTGAAGGAGCGAGACGTGATGCGTTCAGAGCAATCGCGTGAGCTGCGGATCGAACACCTGACCAGCTCTGAGATCGCTGAGGCGATCGCGGCCGGAGCCCACACAGCGATCCTTCCGCTGGGCGCGATCGAGCAGCACGGACCTCATCTTCCGCTGTCAATGGATAGCGATCACGCCGACGCGCTCGCACTCCGCATCGCCCGCAAGCTTGGCGCTGCACTGGTCCTACCAACGGTCAGGGTTGGATACTCGCCCCACCATCTCGGCTTCTGCGGCTCGCTTTCGGTGCGCCCCTCCACATTAGAGGCGATTTGCCTGGACTATTGCAGCAGCCTGGCTGCGCATGGGTTCGCCCGCGTGGTCCTCTTCTCCGGGCACATCGGCAATTACCCGATCATGCGCGACTTCGAGCCCCGGCTGGCCGCCGCGCTCGCCCCGGCGCTTCAGGTCATCGTCTATGGAGACAGTGCCGCGATCCTCGACGCGTGGCGGAAGTCCGCGCAGTCAGTCGCTGGCCTGGGTAGTCACGTAGGTGGTCACGCAGACGTAGCGGAGACATCGGTGATGCTCGTCCTGCACCCCGAGAAGGTTCGGCCCGACCGGGCCGCCGCCGGATATCTAGGCACGGTAGACGAAGAATTCCTGCGTCGGGCATTCGTCGAGGGCGTCGACGCGGTCTCGCCCAACGGTGTCCTCGGCGATCCCGCCGGGAGTTCGAAAGTGATCGGTCACGCGGCGTTGGACGCCGTGACCGATCTCGTCGTCGAGTACGCCACCGCACACGGAGCGCGAGCCGCATGCCATACATGAGCGAGCAGATGGACAGCAGGATGCTGCGCGACGCCTTCGGCGCGTTTCCGACGGGCGTGGTCGCCGTAGCGGCGCAAGTTGACGGGAAGCTGATGGGTCTCGCGGCCTCCTCATTTACCTCGGTCTCTCTCGACCCCCCGCTGGTGTCATTCTCTGTCGCGAAAGGCTCGACCACGTGGCCCGACCTGCGCCGAGCCGAACACCTCGGCGTCACCGTGCTCGCTGAAGACCACGGCGCGTTGTGCCGCCAGCTCGCCGGTCCGGCCCCGGAACGGTTCACCGGCGTCGCCTTCGAGATCACCGACAGCGGTGCGGTGATGCTCGCCGAGGGGATCGCCCAATATGACTGCAGCGTCCGCGACGAATTTGAGGCGGGCGACCACATCATCGTGCTGCTGAAACTTCATGCCGTCGTCGTTCATAGCCGCAGGCAGCCCCTCATCTTCCACCGTAGCGAGTTCGGAAGGCTCGCGTAGCCGTCATACCGTAATTCGCGTTTAAGCGCCTCGCCCAAACGTCGACCGCGCGGCTTGAGAGAAGCGCCCGCCGCACGGAAGCTCTGCTTCACATCCCGTTGAAACAAACAAGCTCAGGAAAGGAAACTGCGAATGAGGAATAAAGTGCATCTGACCATGGCAACGGCGCTGACCATGGCGCTATCAATCTCTGCGGCCAATGCACAGAAAAAATACGACCCCGGTGCCAGCGACACCGAAATCAAGGTCGGACAGACCATGCCGTTTTCCGGACCAGCGTCGGCCTATTCGTCGATCGGCAAGACCGAGGCCGCCTATTTCAAGATGATCAACGACCAGGGTGGCATCAATGGACGCAAGATCAATCTGATTCAATATGACGACGCCTATTCTCCGCCAAAAGCCGTGGAGCAGATACGCAAGCTCGTCGAGAGTGATGAGGTGCTACTGACCTTCCAGATCCTCGGCACGCCTTCGAACGCAGCCGTGCAGAAATACCTCAATTCCAGGAAAGTGCCGCAGCTGTTCGCGGCTGCCAGCGCCTCGAGGTTCTCCGATCCGAAGAGCTTTCCCTGGACCATGGCCTACGATCTAAACAACTTCGTCGAAGGGCGCATCTATGGCCAGTACATCCTGAAGGAGTATCCGAGTGCCAAGATCGGCGTGCTCTATCAGAACGACGACTTCGGCAAGGATTATCTGAACGGCGTCAAGGCTGGCCTTGGCGACAACGCTGCGAAGATGATCGTGAGCGAAGCGTCCTATGAGGTTTCTGATCCCACGGCCGACTCGCAGATCCTCAAGATCAAGGACGCTGGCGCCGATTTGTTCTTCAGTGCGACAACGCCGAAGCAGGCCGCGCAGGCGATCAAGAAGATCGCAGAACTGGGCTGGCACCCGCTGCAGATCGTCAGTTCGAAGGCTACCTCGGTCGGCAGCGTCCTGAAACCGGCTGGGCTTGAAAACGCCAAGGGCATCATCAGCGCCAATTACGGTAAGGAGCCGCTCGATCCGCAATGGAAGGACGATCCGGGCGTAAAGCGCTACTTTGCCTTCATGGAGAAGTATTATCCGGACGGAGACAAGAGCTCGAACTTCAATACATATGCCTACGGCGTCGCGCAGCTTCTGACCCAGGTGCTCGAACAGTGCGGTGACGACCTAACGCGCGAGAACGTCATGAAGCAAGCGACCTCGCTCAAGGATTTCGCGGGGCGACCTCGCGCTGCCCGGGATCAAGATTAACACTTCGCCGACCGACTACCGCCTCCACAAACAGTTGCAGATGATGCGATTCAACGGCGAACGCTGGGAGTTGTTCGGCCCAATTTTGGGGGAAACGAGTCCGGCGGGCTAGTTGCTGAGTTCTGATCCGATCGCCGCCTGTCGGCCGTAGACGTTGTCTTCCGCTCCTCCCCTGGCTCGGCGGACTATCGCCGAGCCCTTTTTCTTAAGCGGATGGCGCATACGATAGCTTATCGTACCGTCAAGCCTCTCTTGTCTCTCACCGGCGGATGACCTTCTTCAGTATCTCCGCGCAAGCATTCGGAACTCACTCGATTATCCGCAAGACAATGGCTTGGCGCTTCCGCCCGCTGGAAATGGTTTGGCAAGCGACGACGGGCGTGCGGAGGCGTCACCGCTGCCGGGCTGGGGCGCGGGGAAAATAGCGCGCCGGCGTTGTCCCGAATGTGCGCCGGAACAACGCGATGAATGCACTTACTGTTTCATAGCCGAGATCGAGGGCGATGGTGGTCACCGGAATTTCGTCGGCGAGCATTTCCAGCGCTCGCATCAGACGTACGCGCTGTCGCCACTCGGTGAAGCTGAACCCGGTTTCGATTGGAAATCGTCGCGTCAGCGTCCGCACCGGGCTTCCGGCGAGGATGGCCCAGTCGTCTAGGCGTCGCTTATCGGCAGGATCGTCTGCAAGCGCGCGCGCAACCCGAAGCAGTCGTGGATCGGTTGGCATGGGCAAACCGAATTGCTCGCGCGGCAGCGATCGGATTTCGTCACGGATTACCTCGGTGAGATGAGTTCTGGCCAAGCCTTGGTCGCTATTTGCGCGAAGCCCAGGTAGCTAGTCAACGCCCCCGCATGAATCCGCGCCGCTGAGCCAGTACACGAACGAAAAGAGCTCGTATCTGGTGCGGTTTCTGGTGCGGACGTCGTGCTACGGGCAACGAACGCGCAGTAAGATATTGATCCTCTTGCTGGGCCCGGCAGGACTCGAACCTGCAACCAGACCGTTATGAGTAGCCGGCGGATCTCACGAGAATAGGGCGGGGTTGCATCCGGGCGACTAGCTCTTGTCTGAACTAGGGCCGAAAAAGCACCTTTGACGGCGAAGTGCACTTAGCAACTTCAACCATCCAGATAAGCTGTTGAAATCGCAACAAACGCGAACGACCTCCGAGCGCACCATAAACCCACGCTTAGCATCGAAGTCGCCGGCTATCGCAGCCGTCACAGGTTCAAATCCCGTCCCCGCAACCAAGTTAGTAAAAAACCCCAGCAATCTCTGTGACTTGCTGGGGTTATTTTTGCGCCCGAAATCGGCCTCAACAACATCAATGACTTAAGTCACAGGTTCAAATCACCCCGCAACCACAGGCATCGAATCGTCACCACCGCGAACGTCCGAGCTGAGGTTGGCCGACTTCAGGCAGTAGGATTTCATTGACTGATGTGAAAACGGAACGAAGAAATTCCGATCTCTGATACTCATGTCATTTCCATCCGCGCAGATCAGGCCCTTAAGACGCTCGCTCGCCTGATCGGTCGTCAGATGGCACGCGAGCAGTTCAAAGAAACAAGCCAAAGCGCACAGGCGCCGCTACTCGCCGAAATAAAGACGAATCGCAACTCGCGGACAGCACCCTAGGTGCCTTCATGCGTCAGAAATGGACTTTCGTAGACGCCCGCAGAACCAAGCTCACGCTCGATTTCGAGCAGGCGATTGTATTTTGCGAGCCGCTCACTGCGGGACAGTGATCCGGCCTTGATCTGCCCGCCGCCCATCGCGACAGCAAAATCGGAAATGAACGTGTCATCAGTCTCACCTCATCTATGCGAGACCACGTAGCCCCCAGCCAGCATCACGGCACATCTCAACCGCCTTTATCGTTTCGCCGATCGTGCCGACCTGGTTCAGCTTGATCTACAAGGACCTCGGCATCACATCGCTGGCGGAATTGGAGGCCGCCGCGAAGGACGATCGCATCAAGAAGGCCAAGGGATTATAAGCAAAGCCTATCGATTGCGAACAAATTATCGATTGTGAGGCTGCTCCCCTTCGCGAAAGACTGCATGGTTGCGCGGCGCCGTCACGCCGTCGCCGGACATACTATCGGGATGGGGAATGATGGACCGGCTGCGGCCATCCATCTTCACGCCATGCAGGCAATGCAGTCCGCATTCGAGGGGGCTTATCTCACTCCGCGGCGGACAGCCGCGTAACCGGATGCGCGGCGGTCTTGCGCGCTGCGAACCAAGCTTGCCAGGCGTGCAACGCCACGGCGAGCGAGCAAATTCCCCAGAACACCGGATACTCGTAGCCGCCGGTATTCCAAGTCCAGCCGAAACCCTTCACGACCTGAAGCGAGTAGACTGCAATCGCCATCAGCGCGGCGGAGCCGAGCGCCGCAAAACGAGTGCAAATGCCGAGTGTTAGTGCAACGGCAACAGACAGTTCAGCGGTGGCAGCGATGTAGATCTAAACCTCCGGCGGCGACAGGCCTGCAGCTGCGAAGAACTTCACGATTGGCGGATTGAGAACGCCGAAGGCGACGAATTTCCCGGCGGCGTGCGGCAGGTAAAACAGCCCGCAAGCGATCCGAGTGATGTTTTCGATCTTCGTCGGATCGAAGTTCTCAGGTTTGATACGGAAGTCGTCGAGCGATAAGAGCATGGTCGGTCCCCTTGTTCGCTCGTTCATCGCACCAAAGCTCGCAGTTCGAGTTGACGCAGCTCAAGCTGCGTTCTCGTCCCGAGCGCGATTGGCGCTGAGTGGCGGACCGTGGTTACCCCTGAGTAATGCGGTTACTGCCGAGTGATCTTGATCGTTGACAGGCGGATGTCGACCGTTCGCAAGACATCCGGCAGTTGGTCGACCTTGGCTTCAACAACAAGCTCTTTTGAGTCATCGGGCGCAGACGACGGAAGCGGATCTGAAGTGCATCACCATCTGGCAGGACGAGCCGCCAATCGCCGGAGCTCCTCGAGCAGCTTGACTGCGGGAGCTGGCAAGATGCCCTATCTGCGTTTGAAGGCGCTCAGCGTCCTCGTACTCGAGGCGCCCGGAATGTCCAGGAAATTTACGAGGCCAGCGCGCCACTCGGCATCGTAGATCGATTCCGGCGTGTCGTCCGTCCAGGTTCCGGCCCTTCTACCTGCCACGAGAATGACGTAGGAAGTGACAGGAAAAGGACTCGAGATGGCGAAGCTACCCCAGAAAACACCAGCCTTGAAGGGCGTATCCGCCGCCGAACGCGCTTTGGCGGTATTGACGGCGTTCCGTCGGGGCGACGGCGCCTTGAGCCTGGCCGAACTGGCCGAGCGCACAGGTTTGGTCAAGAGCACGATCTTGCGGCTCGCTCTGTCGCTGCAGCAGTATCGGCTGATCGCGCGGCTGCCCGACGGCTCCTATCGCCTCGATGCGGAGACGTTGCGGCTTGGGACGGCCTATCAGCAAGCGTTTCGCCTTTCCGACCACGTCATGCCCGTGCTCGAGCAACTTGCGGCGAAGACCGGTGAGACCACCTCGTTCTATGTTCGAAATGGCGAAGAGCGGCTTTGCCTGTTCCGCGTGGAGAGCACCAACCGTATCAGGATGACCGTGCAGCCGGGCGATACCAGGCCCATGGATAAGTCCGCCATCGCCCGGACGCTGCTGCGCTATGAGGCTGGTCTGCCCGGTCCTGACGATGAACTTCCGCTCTTCACGTCCGGCGTGACCGATCCGCACGCGGCTGCGCTCGCCATGCCGGTGTTCGGCATTGCGGACTCTCTGGTCGGTGCGCTGGCTATTTCCGGTCCGATCAGCCGGCTCACCGAGGCGCGGGCCGAGCAGGTCAAGGGACCGCTGGTCGAGGCGGCGCACAAACTGACCCTGGCATGCGGAGGCGTACCGCCCGGTGCCTCAAAAAGCCCGCGCAAACGGAGCGCCGCTCGCCCGGCAGGCGCTTCTAGTTAAAACGAAACGACGTTTCATTTAATCTTGCTGCTCCGCCGCCGCGGGCTTATAAGCCTCTCCATAACAAGCAATGGGGAGGACGAACGTCGTGGCATCAGCGTCGCTTACGCGAAGGACAGTGATGGCCGGCCTCGCCGTAACCGCGGTTGCGCCGATTGCGGCAGCGCAGGCAGGGGAGGTGCGTTGGTCGAGCGGCTCGGCGAAGCCGCGTTTCGTTGCGCCAGCAGGCGCCACGGATTGCCATTTCCACACCTACGACAAGACCTACCCGGTCATGAAGAGCGCAACCTTGCTGCCCGAGGACGCCTTGCCTGACGACTATCGAGCATTGCAGCGCCGGATCGGCACCACGCGTGGCGTCATCATCCAGCCTTCCACTTATGGAACAGACAACCGGCTGCAGATCGCATCGCGCAACGCACTGGGCGCCGACAATTTTCGCGTGATCACCGTCGTGGCCGAGGACGTCTCGGATCAGGAATTGCGCCAGCTCGACGAGCAGGGTGTCCGCGGCGTTCGTTTCAATCTCGGCTTTCCTGGCGTGCTATCGGTCGGCTCGCTCAAATTGCTGGCGCCGCGGCTGGCCGACCTCGGCTGGCACTGCCAGATCAACATGCGTCCCAAGCAGATCGAGGACAACGCGGACCTGCTCTCGTCGCTGCCCGGGCGGCTCGTGTTCGATCATCTGGCGCAAGTTCCCCAGCCGGATGGTCTGGCAAGCGCGCCGTACAAGGTCATTCGCGGCCTGCTCGATCGTGGCAGGACCTGGGTCAAGCTGTCAGGCCCCTACGTGTCGAGCAAGCTGGGCGCCCCCGACTATGCCGATGCCGGCGCCGTTGCGGCTGCATACGTCAAGGCGGCGCCCGAGCGACTGGTCTGGGGCAGCGATTGGCCGCATCCCTCCGAGAGAGAGAATAAGCCCGACGATGCGCGGCTGTTTGATCTATTCAGCCAGTGGGCCGGGGAGGCTGCATTCAAGCGCATTCTCGTCGATAATCCGGCCGAGCTTTACGGCTTTCCGCGAGCTGTCCAATGACATTCTTCAATCCGCCGCGCCGCATCGAGACGACCGTCTTCACGCGGCTTCCGGACCAATTCCGCAAACCCCGTCGCACATCCTGGGCTGATGCCAACCAGGGCGGCCGCGAGATCGACTCCTTCCTCGAAGGTCCGTCCTTCGATCGGCAGGGACAGCTCTACGTCACGGATATTCCTTATGGCCGCATCTTCCGTGTCAGCGCGGAAGGCGCGTGGGAGCTCGTGACCGAATACGATGGATGGCCGAACGGGCTGAAGATCCACCGCGACGGCCGCATCTTCATCACCGACTACAAGCGCGGCATCATGCTGCTCGATCCCGCAAGCGGCGCAGTGACGCCGTTCCTGGAGACGGCGGCGAGCGAAAGCTTCAAGGGCGTGAACGATCTTGTCTTCGCGCCGTCGGGAAACCTCTATTTCACCGACCAGGGCCAGACCGGGATGCACGATCCGACCGGGCGCGTCTGGAAGCTGACGCCCGATGGCCGGCTGACGTGTCTGATCAACACGATCCCGAGTCCGAACGGCATCGTCGTCAATCAGGAGGAGAGCTTTTTGCTCGTTGCAGTGACGCGCGCCAACCAGATCTGGCGCGTGCCGCTGCCCGCCAGCGGCCTGACGACCAAGGTCGGCATCTTCTCGCATCTGCATGGCGGTCCTGGTGGACCCGACGGGCTGGCGCTGGACAACGGCGGCAATCTGCTAGTCTGCCACACCGGCTTCGGCTCGGTGTGGCGGTTGTCACCTGTAGCCGAGCCGCTTGATCGCATCGTGTCCTGCGCGGGCGCCGGCAACACCAATCTTGCGTTTGGCGGGCCAGAGCGAAAAAGCCTCTTCATCACCGAAAGCCGCACGGCAACGCTGCTCCGCGCCGAACTGGAGACACCGGGTCTGCCGATGTACTCACATGCTGACTAAGCATGATCCGGAACAACGTGAAGCGGGTTTCCGAAAAGATTATGCTCAAACACGTCAGCTCCCGCGGAGACAGGCGAGCAGTGCCTGCGCCGGATGGGGCAGGGTGCGCCCGTCGACGATCTTGACCTGCGATCGGCAAGAATAGCCGGTGGCGAGCAGACGGCCGCTCTGCGCCGATGTTGCGACATGAGCGGCCCAGCTCATCGCGTAGATTTGCTCTGACGTGGCGCGATGCTCGGCCTCGTGGCCGTAAGTTCCCGCCATTCCGCAACAGCCCGAAGGCAGCACGCGCAGCGTCGCGCCCGCTGCCGCGAACGTCGCTTGCCAATCCTTCAGGCTGGACACGGCAAGCGAGCGTTCCGAGCAGTGCGGCAGCAGCAGATATTCCGCGTCCGAGCCGGGCATTCTTGGAAACGAATCGCGGTGACGGGCGAGCCATTCCTGGATCAGCAGCACCGGCGGCGGACGGTCCGCTTCCGGCAGCATGTTGTAGTCTGAGCGATAGGTCAGCGTCATCGATGCGTCGACACCGACCAGCTCGACGCGGGTCGCGGCAAGCTTGCGTAGCATCGCGGCGTTGCGCGATGCGGCGCGGGTGAAGGCGCCGAGAAGGCCGTGCACATGGAGCGGCTTGCCGTTCGGATGGAAGGGCGCGACATACGGCCTGAAGCCAACGGCCTGCATCAGATCGAGCACCGCCAGCACGGTAGGCGTTTCGTACCAGCTCGTGAACGCGTCCTGCACCAGCACCACGCTGCGTGCGCGCTGCCCGGCCGGTAGCGCGGCCAGCTCCGCCGGCGTTGCAATTGCTATCCCGCGCGCCGCCAATTCTCGTTGCAGTGAAACGTCGGAGAATCTTGGCATGTGCACAAGGCCGATCATCCGCATCACCGCGCGACCCGCCGGGTTGTCGAGAAGCAAATTGTACAGCCAGCCGACTTTGCCGAGCGCTGGCAGCATCGCTTCAAGCGAAGCGACCATGTGGTGGCGCAGCGGCCGCAGGTAGCGGCCGTAATAGAGCTCGAGGAATTTTGCCCGGAACGAGGGGACATCGACCTTGATCGGGCATTGCCCGCTGCAAGACTTGCAGGCGAGGCAGCCGTCCATCGAATCCATCACGGCATGTGAGAAGTCGGGCGCACGGGACCACGTATTGCGCAACCGCGCGGGAAAATCCCTCCAAAGCGTCCCGCTGCGAAGGGCGGCAGCTTCGGCGACGGGGTCGACACCGCGCACGGCCAGTTGGCGCAGCCATTCGCGGGTGAGCGAGGCGCGTCCTTTCGGCGAATGCCGGCGATCGCGCGTCGCCTTGTAGGACGGACACATCGCCTCGTCGGCGTCCCAGGTGAAGCATGCGCCATTGCCATTGCAGTGGAGGGCCTCGTCATAGGCGGCGCGCACGGAGCGGGGGATAGTCCGGTCGAGCTGGCCGCGCGTCGTGAGCCCATCGATTGCAAGCAGCTTTCCATCCTCGGGCGCGGCGATCTTGCCTGGATTGAGCTGATTGTGCGGGTCGAATGTGGCCTTGATCGATTGCAGGGTCGGGTAGAGCGGGCCAAAAAAGCGCGGTGAGAATTCGGAGCGAACGCCCTTGCCGTGCTCACCCCACAGCAGGCCGCCATATTTCTTGGTGATCCGGACCACGTCTTCGGTAATCTCGCGGATCAGCACCTCCTGTGCCGGATCCTTCATGTCGATCGCGGGACGTACGTGCAGCACGCCGGCATCGACGTGGCCGAACATGCCGTAAGTGAGGTTGCGGGCGTCTAGTGCAGCGCGGAATTCGGCGATGTAGTCGGCGAGGTGTTCCGGCGGAACGGCGGTGTCCTCAACAAAGGGAATCGGCCGCTTGTCGCCCTGCATGTTGCCGAGCAGGCCGACCGATTTTTTTCGCATGTCCCAGATCGCGCCGACATCGGCTTCACCCCGCGCCACAGTAAAGCCACGACGGCCGTGCGATGGCCTAGCGGACGTAAGCGCCCCGGTGACCTTGCGCACGGACGTCTCGACCTCGGCCTCGATGTCGCCGACGAATTCGACGAGGTTCACACCCGTAGCGCGCTGTCCGTCGTCTTCGGGAAAGTATTGCCGGACCGACTCCCAGATCACATCGCCCTGGGCGAGGCCCAGCACCTTGGAATCCACGGTCTCGATCGAGGCGGCGCCGAACCGGATCAACTCCTGCGCATCGCGCAGGGCGGCGTCGAAGCTGTCATAGCGCACATTGACCAGCGCGCTGTGCTTTGGGATCGGCACCACATTGAGCTTGGCTTCAGCGATCAGCGCCAGTGTGCCTTCGCTGCCGCACAGGATTGAGTTGAGGTTGAAGCGCCCGCGGTCATCGCGGATATGCGCGAGGTCGTAGCCGGTCAGGCACCGGTTCAGCTTCGGGAAGTGAGCCGCGATCAGCTCCGCCTGCTCGCGCTGGATCGCATCGACCAACCGGTGAACCGCGCCGACGCGATCGCTGCGCTGCTTGATGTGCTGCAGTTCCTCGTCGTCCATCGCGCGCGAGGTCCAGACCGTGCCGTCCAGCAGCACGGTCGTCAGTTCCAGCACGTGATCGCGCGTCTTGCCATAGAGGCAGGAACCCTGACCGCTGGCGTCGGTGCTGATCATGCCGCCGATCGTGGCGCGATTGGACGTGGAGAGCTCCGGCGGAAAGAACAGGCCGTGTTCGGCGAGCGCAGCATTGAGCTGATCCTTCACGACGCCGGCCTGCACCCGCACCCAGCGCTCCCTGGGATTGATTTCGAGGATGCGGTTCATGTGGCGCGAGACGTCCACCACCAGGCCTTCGGTCAGCGATTGGCCGTTGGTGCCGGTTCCGCCACCGCGCGGCGCGAACACGATATCCTCAAAGCGCTCTTCCGCTGTGACGCGCGCGAGGCGCACCAGATCGTCGACGCTGCGCGGAAAGGCGATGACTTGCGGAAGCAGCTGGTAGATCGAGTTGTCCGTCGCCGAGACGATCCGATCGGCATAGGCCGGCGTCAGATCGCCCTGAAACCCGCGCAGACGAATCTCGGCGAGAAGCTCGGCATGCAGCGGAGCAGGGGCCGGCATATCGGAAACGCGTAGCAGCATGGTGTCTCCCCAAGCCTGCCGAATGTCGTAACCGACGGCCGGCGCTCCGTTTTTCGAGTGGAGCGCGCCTGATGGACGGGACGCAAGCGCTTTCGTGCGCGCTTTTGCAAATGAAACACCGTTTCAAAATTAATTGCAACGGCGTTCTGTTTTGGCTATCAGGCGCCATGGCCGGGGTACAACGGCCGACCCGGAGGAACCCATGGCAACGACATCCGCCGCCTCGGCCGGCGCAGGCTTCACCCCCGAGGAGGAGCGTATCCTCTCGAAGGTGATGTGGCGGATCGTCCCCTTCCTGCTGCTCTGCTACATCGTTGCCTATCTTGATCGGGTGAACGTCGGCGTTGCGAGCCTGACGATGAATCAGGATCTCGGCATCTCGCCGTCCGAATTCGGCTGGAGCGCCGGCCTGTTCTTCCTCGGTTACTTCCTGGCCGAAGTTCCCAGTAATCTTGCGCTGCAGGCGGTCGGTGCGCGCAGATGGATCGCCCGCATCCTGATCACCTGGGGTTTGCTGTCGGCCGCCACTGCTTTCGCCGTCGGTCCAGTAAGCTTCGGCGCGATGCGCTTTCTGCTCGGCCTCGGCGAGGCCGGGTTCACGCCCGGCGTATTTCTCTACTTCACCTACTGGTTCCCGGTCCGCATCCGCGGCCGCGCGACCGCAGCGTTCCTGCTCGGCATTCCCATCGCGAATATCCTTGGCGCGCCGCTCTCAAGCTCGCTGCTCGCTTTGAATGGCGTCGCCGGCCTGCATGGCTGGCAGTGGCTGCTCATCCTCGAAGGTTTGCCCGCCAGCATCCTCGGCTTCGTCTGCCTGTTCACGCTGACCGACAAGCCTGAGCAGGCCAAATGGCTGAGCAGCGAAGAACGAACCTGGCTGACCAAGACGCTGGCCAGCGAGCGTCAGGCCATCGCAGCCAAGCATTCGTCCTCGCTGAAAGATGCTTTCACGAATTGGCGGGTGCTGGTTTGCGCGGTCGTCAACTTCTGCGCCATCATCGGCTCGGTCGGCCTCGGCCTGTGGATGCCGCAAATCCTTAAAGGGTTCGGCTTTTCAGTCGTGGCCGTCGGCTTCCTGGCCGCGATCCCCTATGTCTGCGGCGCCATCACAATGATGCTGTGGGCGCGCTTGTCCGATAGGGGCGGCGAACGGAGCTGGTTCGTCGCGTCAGCGCTGCTGGTCGGTGCCGCATCGCTGATCGTGTGCGGCTATGCGACCTCGTCGGCGCTGATGTCGATCATCGCGCTCTGCGGCGCCGTCATCGGGATCATGTGTTACCAGTCGACGATCTGGCCGATCCCGTCGAGTTTCCTGACCGGCAGCGCCGCCGCCGGCGGGCTGGCACTGATCGTTTCGATAGGAAATCTCGGCGGCTTCGTCGGCCCTTATCTGATCGGCGAAATCAGGCAAGCGACCGGCAGCTTCTCCTGGGCGCTGATCTCAGTTGCCGCGTTCCTCATCCTCGCTGCCATCCTCATCCGGATCGTCGGCGTCAGCCTGCAGGGGCGCGCATCCGCCCTGCCGAAAACCGCGCGCGCGTGACCCGCAACACATCGAAGGAGAACACAATGAGCCAGAAACAACAATTCCGTCTCGGCCTGGTCGGATATGGCGAGATCGGCAGCACGCTCGGCAAGGGGCTGCGCGGGGCCGGCCTGCAGCAGATCTTCTGTTACGACAAATACGCCTTTGACGGCCCTTATGCCGATTTGATCCAGAGCCGGGCCAGGGCCGCCGGCGTGACGCTGGTCAAGTCCAACAAAGGGCTGGCCGATGCGGCCGAGCTGATCTTCAGCGTAACGCCGGGCTCCGCATCGCTGCAAAGCGCGGACGCCTTCGCGCCCGTGCTCGACGGCCGTCACACCTTTCTCGACTTTGCATCGGCCACGCCGAAGGTGAAGTACGGCGTCGCGGAACGTCTGGCCAAGACCGACGCCACGCTCGGCGACGGCTCGATCATGGGCACGCCGAAGAACGGCTACTCGATGCACATGATGTCGAGCGGTCCAGCTGGGCAACGCGTCGTCGATCTGCTGGTGCCCTGGGGCATGAGCATCGAATACGCGGGCGAGAAGCTCGGCACGGCGTCAGGCATCAAGATCCTCCGTTCCGTGCTGGTCAAGGGCATCGAAGCGCTGATCGACGAGACGTTGTTGGCGGCGCGTGCCTACGGCCTCGACGAGACCGTGCTGGCGTCCGCATCGAAGACGTTGACGCGGCCATTCATGGATACCGTGGAAAGTCTCACGCCCTCCGGCGTCATTCACGCCAAACGCCGCGCCGAGGAGGTCGAGATGGCTGCCGAGGCCGTGGCGGACGCAGGGATCGAGCCGCTGATGGCAAACGCAACGGCGGCGCGGTTGCGTTGGAAGAACAGCCTGGGCCTGAAGGATCACTTCAACGGCGTCGTGCCGGAAAACTACAAAATCGCGATTGACGCGGTCGTGGCGAAGATGACCACCAAGACGAAGGCGGCCGAATAACAACGCGACACAGGGAGGGAGACAGACGTGACCACCGTTCGGACAGACCTCGACCAGATCGAAAAGACAACGATGCGCCGCGTGCTGCTGCGGCTCGTTCCGTTCCTGATGATCTGCTACTTCTTCGCGCTGCTCGATCGCGTGAACGTTGGCTTCGCTGCGTTGCAGATGAACAATGATCTGGGTCTGACGCCGGCGATGTTCGGCTTCGCCGCCAGTCTCTTCTTCGTCTCCTACTTTCTGGTCGAAGTGCCGAGTAACCTGGCTCTGCAGAGGGTCGGCGCCCGGCGTTGGATCGCCCGCATCATGATCACCTGGGGGCTGGTGACCATGTGCATGGCGTTCGTCGTCGGGCCGTACTCGCTCTATGCGATGCGATTCCTCCTGGGCGCTGCGGAGGCCGGCTTCTTTCCGGGGGCCATCCTGTACCTGACCTACTGGTTGCCATCGCAGTATCGCGCGCGCATCCTGGCGACGTTCACGGTGTCGATCCCGCTCGCGACCTTCCTAGGTTCGCCGCTCTCGGTCGGCCTGCTCGAGCTCGACGGCGCGCTCGGCTTGCGCGGCTGGCAGTGGCTCTTTATCCTGGAGGGCGTGCCCACGGTTCTGCTGGGCCTCGCGTGCCTGTTCGTGCTGACCGATAAGCCGGCGCAGGCATCCTGGCTGACCAACGAGCAGCGCGCATGGTTGACCGGGCGCATGGAGGCTGATGCGGCCGCGCGCCGGCCCGTCGGGCATCTCTCGCTCTGGCAACTCGCCACCAACAAGTACTTTCTGGTAATGGCGCTGGTGTGCTCGGGTGCGTCCGCAACGGGAAGTGTGCTGTCGGTCTGGCAACCGCAGCTTCTGAAATCGTTCGGACTCTCGAACCTTCAGACTGGCTTCGTCAACGCGATTCCCTACGGCATCGCGACCGTAGTCATGGTCCTGTGGGGACGCCACTCCGACAAGACGGGTGAGCGCCGCTGGCACACGGCACTGACGCTTCTGCTTGCGGCCGGCGGTTTCACGGCCTTGGGCCTGACGGGCACCGCCGTCGTCCCGACGGTCGTCATGGTCACTTGCTGTCTGGTGGGCGCCTATGCCTTCAAGGGGCCGTTCTGGGCGCTTTCGGCGAGTTGGCTCTCGACCAGTACCCTCGCGGCCGGCCTCGCCGGCATCAATGCGATCTCCAACCTGATCGGCGGCGGCCTGATGGTGAACGTGGTCGGTTTGGTCAAACAATCGACGGGCAGCTTTGTGCTCGGGATGTTGCCGGTGGCGCTGCTCTGTGCGGTGGCCGCGGTTTGCGTCCTCGTGCTGGGTCGGAGTGCCGCGCGTGCGGCTGAAATGGTCGCGGTGAAGCCATGAGCGCATGCACATCGATCACACGCCGTGGCGTCATCGCCGGCATGCTCGCCTGTAGCACCGGCGCTTGGGCGGCGGGGATCGAGCAAGTCGTACCAAACAGTACCGGCTCTGCCGCGCCGAAACTCGATGTACCGACGAACGCATGCGACTGCCACCATCACATCTATGACGGGCGATTTCCCGTATCGCCGCATTGGCGGCAGGGCTTTCCACCCGGTGCGACCGTGGCGGACTATCGCTTGCTACAGCGGCGGCTCGGCACGACCCGGAGCGTGGTGGTGCAGCCGTCGACCTACGGGATCGACAATCGGTGTCTCGTCGATGCGCTGAGCCAGCTCGGAGCTGCCTCGCGCGGCGTCGCCGTCGTTGATACCGAGGTGAAAGACCTGGAACTGCGTGCGCTGAACGATGCCGGCGTTCGCGCCATCCGCGTCAATTTCATCTCGCCGCAGACATGGGGGACGACGACGCAGGAGATGCTGAACACGCTGGCGAAGCGCATCAATCCGCTCGGCTGGCATGTCCAGATCCTGATGACGGGCGAACAGATAGCGACGCACGAAGCTGTCATCCGGGCACTGCCCGCCAGGGTGGTGATCGATCATCTCGGACGTATCCCGCAGCCCGACGGCGTACGTCATCCAGCGTTCGCGGCTGTGCGACGCATGCTGGACGAGGGCCGGACCTGGGTGAAGGTCACTGGACCCTATGAGGACAGCAAGCTCGGGCCACCCTATGCGGATTCCAGCGAAGTTGCGCGGGCCTATGTGCAGGCGGCACCGCAGCGCATCCTGTGGGGTACCGACTGGCCGCATCCGACACAGCGCGACAGCAAGCCTGATGATGCGCTGCTGGTCGACCTGTTGGCCGACTGGGCGCCGGACGAGAGGACCCGTCGGCGCATCCTGGTTGAAAATCCCGTCGAGCTGTTCGGCTTCTAACATCATTCAATTAGCCAAGAGGGCATCATGTCTGCAGGGTTCAGAATTCTGAAGCGGCATCGGAAAGTCGACGCCGGTACGGTGGAGCGCTTTGCGCGTCTGCCCGTGGCAAATGTAAGCGATAGCATGTCGCGCATGACGGGCGGGGGCGCGCGGCTGCGCCCCATGCATCGCGCTGGCGGGCTCGCGGGCCCGGCCTTGACGGTGAAAGCGCCGCCCGGCGACAATCTGATGGTTCACAAGGCGATCGCCCTTGCCGAGGTCGGCGACATCATCGTGGTCGATGCCGGCGGTGATCTCACCAACGCCATCACCGGCGAGATGATGCTGATGCAGATGATCAAGCGCGGCGTCGCCGGCCTGATCATCAACGGCGCGATCCGCGATGCCGGCTACATCCGAAGCCAGGACTTTCCAGTCTTCGCGGCCGGCATCACGCACCGTGGTCCGTACAAGAACGGCCCCGGCGAAATCAATGTCTCGATCGCGATCGACGGCATGGTCATCGAGCCCGGCGACCTCGTCATCGGCGACGACGACGGATTGCTCTGCGTGCCGTTCGATCAAACCGATGCGGTGTTCAAGGCGGCGATCGCGAAGTTCGAAGCGGAGCAGAAGCAGATCGCCAACATCCAGGCCGGCATGCACGACCCGTCTTGGGTCGACAAGCAGCTCCGCGATTTGAAATGCGAAGGGCTCGACTGAAGCTGCTCGCGTCATCGCCTGAGCAGACCAATCTGGCGAGCCGCCGCCCTTACCGTCCCGGACCTTTTCACAGCAATCGCCAGAGCTGCCGTTCGGTGCGGAATGCTCTCTGGTAAACTCGGACCGTAGCTTGGTCGCTGCTCGATCGAGCAAAGCGCTGGCGGGCCGAGGGCTATCCACGCGAAATCGACTGACTGAATGCCGGCACGCACGACGGGTGCTCAAACGCTTACGCAGAACGGCCGACCGCGGCGTACGGGGGCGTATCGATCGCGACAGTCCCGCCGTCTTTCACCATGCCTCGATCACCGCGACGGTGTCGTCAGCAAGTGAGGAGCATGGGCGCAATCAGGCTGGGTTGCCGCTGCAACTGAGTTCGCCATGAACCTGGTGCGCTCGAAGACGCGACGTCTCGCCGACCGCGAGTGGGTCAGGTAGCTGCGATGGGCACACTTGGACTGGCGCAACCATTATCGCCCTGCCGCCGCCTGCCCGGACGCAGGATCTTCGACCGGCTCCACAACGAACATCATGACCACGAGGGCGATAAAGGACGAGGCGGCCAGGAAGAGGAAGACAGAATCCCAGCTATATGCGTCGAGGATCACGCCGGTCAGGAACGGGAACAAGGCGCCGCCAGCCTGGCCACCGGTGTTTACGACGGAGACCGCGAGGGGATAAGCCTCCTTGGTGGTCAGCCCTGCCGGATAGACCGTGAACGATGAATATCCCAAATTGAGTAGTAGCCCCGCCATGAAAAGTACTCCTCCGAGAAGGAGCGGATCGCTCGGCGCATGAATGAGGGCGTACATCATGAACACGCTGGACAGAGCCGTGATGACGATGGTGGGCTTGCGGCGCTTGTCGAACACGAGGTCGGAGAGCAGACCGCCAAGTAGGTTTCCGAGCACCCCACCCACGAAAGGAGCCGCTGCCACGAAGCCTACGTTCAGAATCGAGAATTTCTTCACAGTCGTCAGATAGGTCGGAAGCCAAGCGAGAATGACATTGATGATGCCCGTCATCATCAAATATCCGATGGCCAGTCCCCAGATATTGGGGGAGCGGAAGGTCTCCGAGACTGTGGCGATTGGTCGGACTGTCCTGGCACGGACGAGCCTGTCCAGCCAACCGAACTTACGCCTCCCGTCCCCAGACGCAAAGGGAATTTCGCCGGCCTCATCCGAAGTGGCCGGCGGCGAGGCGGATTGGATGTGCCCAACTTCCGCGCTCGACGTAAAGCGACTTTGCGCCGGATCGTTGGTGACGAGGAAGTACCAAAGTACAGAGAATATGATGCCGGGAACAGCGCAAATAAAAAAGATATATTGCCAGCCCAGGGAGGCGATCACGACGGCACCGATCGGAGGCACCAAGACCGGTCCGAACTTTGCAGCCGAAAGAAAAATGCCGACCGCTGTTCCTTTTTCTTTTGGCGGAAACCAGTGGTTCATGGTCGCGAGCATCGCGACAGGCAGCGGAGCCTCAGCCAGACCGAGCGCCAGCCGGTTGAGTTTCATGTGCAGAGCCGACGTCGCGGTGCCCAGTAGACCCGTAAAAGCCGACGTCAAAATCATGAAGAGCGGGAAGATCATCCGCACGCCGAAGCGCTTCACCACGAACCCGGCCGGAATCTGGGCGACGGAATAGCCGATGAAGAAGAGGCTGACGATCGCACCGGCCTCGGTGTTCGTCATGTTGAATTCGCTCTTCACGAACGGCAGCACGATGCCGATGTTCGCGCGGTCTGCGGCGGCCATCGTGTAAACGAAGAAGATCAGAGTCATCACGACCCATCGATAGTTCGATTTTGCAGGAGCCTTGTTCTCGGCGTCTGCCCGCAGCACTTGCGACATCGTCGGACCTTCCTTTTGTCGACCTTCATCCCTGTCATCGTGAATCTTCAGGACCATGCGATCCCGTCGCCGACGAGCGGCTCAGAACCCGTAGAGGGCCGTTGCATTGTCCACGAGCGCCTTGCGAAGCCGGACTTCATCGCCCAGGCATGATACGAGGAACTCGGCGAGGGGCCCGGGAGCCGGCGGATTGTCGGCTTCAGTCACGTGCGGCCAATCAGAGCCCCATAGAACGCGATCTTCGTTCGTGTCGGCGAAAAGCTGCGCGATCGCGACGGCATCGTCGTAGTACGGTGCCCTGGATCTCGTGTTGAGGTAAGGAGCCGAGAGCTTGATCCAGGTCCGTCCGCTATCGAGAAGGCGCAGCAACGTATCAAGGCCTGTGCGGGCGGGATCGCCGGGGTTAACCCGTCCGCAATGGTCGATGACGAGTGGCACCGGCAAATCGCTGAGCATCGCCTCGTGCCGCACGAGTTCGCTCGCCTTCATGTGCAACTGGAGGTGCCATCCGAGGTGTGCGATTGCCTGTGCGACCTTCGGCATCATATCCATGGTGGTGCTGCCGACCTGGACCTGATTGAACCGAACGCCCCGTGCACCTTGCACATGCAGTCCGCAAATCTGGTCATACGCGAGACGATCGTTGATTACCACCACCGCGCGGTAGCCGGAGCCTAGCGCAGCGACGGCGCCCAGCGTGTGCCGGTTGTCCGTACCGTAGAGAGACGGCTGCACCACGATGCCGCGCGTTGTGCCCCTCTCGGCCGCAAACACGCGATACTGGTCCACGGATGCGGTCATGTTGCTGACGACTGCATTCGGCACGGTGGGAAAGGCTGCGTCCATAATGTGGAAGTGGCAATCGGCCGCGCCGGCAAAACTGGCCATGATACGTGCTTTCGGGCTTTCCTTCATTGAGGCTTCAGCGTCCGAACACGTGTAGCAGCGCGAGCGAGAAGATCGGGAACGCCGCTACGGACATGATGCCCAGGAGGAGAGCGAGGATGTAGGGGGCGATTGCCTTCGAGGCGTCCTCCACGCTCGTACCCATGACAGAGCAGGCCACGTAAAAGCCGATCCCAAGCGGCGGCATGAAGATGCCGACACCCATCGAGAGCAGGAGCACCATCGCGTAGTGAACACCGTCGATGCCGAGCTGGGTCGCCATCGGGTACAGGATCGGGCCGAGAATGATGAGCGCGGGCAGCCCTTCGAGGAGGGAGCCCACGATGACCAGGATGACGATGGACCCGGCGAGGAAGAAATAGCGGTTGTCGCCGACCGCATGGAGCATCGAGGCCAGGTATTGCGGCAGATTTCCCGCTGCCATGATCCACGCAAATGAGCCGGCCGCTGCAATGATGAAGAGGACCATTCCAGACATCACCGCGCATTCGGTCGCGACCGTCACGAAGGTCCGCCAGCCGATGGAGCGATAAACCAGCATGCAGAGTAGGATGCCGTACAGGACGGCTACGGACGAAACTTCGGTGGGTGTCGCCACGCCGAATTTGATGCCAACGACGAGAATGGCGGGCATCATCAACGGGAGCACGGCTCCGCGGGCCGATTGGCCGATCTCCTTGCGCGTGGCTTGCCGAACACTCGCCGTCGGATTGCGCACCGACATGACATACACAAGTATCATCAGGATCACGGCCAGGACCGCGGCCGGAAGAAGCCCGGCGATGAACATCGCGCCAATCGAAACCGGAACGACCGACCCGAGGACCAGCATGGCAATGCTGGGGGGAATCGTCTCCGACATCGCCGCGGAGGCTGACAGGACGGCCGCTCCATCCTTCAGGCGGTAACCTTTGCGTTCGAGTTCTTCCCGCATGACCGATCCGACCGCTACCACGTCTGCGATCTTCGATCCGGAGACTCCGGAAACGAGATAGGTGGTCATTACGACAACCTGCAGCAGGCCGCCGCGGAAGTGACCGACCAGCGCCATTGCGAGCGCCACGAGCCGCCGGCTAATGCCGCCTTTTTCCATGACCATTCCGGCCCAGATGAAGAACGGCAGTGTGAGAAGGATGAAATGGCCCGAGCCGTCGATGGTGTTCTGGGCAATAGCGACAATGGGGGCGAGATCGGTCGCGAGCAGGAACAGGATCGATCCGGCGAGCATCGAGAACGAGACTGGCAAGCCGAAGAGGATTGCCCCGAAGAAAAAGAGCAGCATCAACACGAGACCGGATCCGGTCCCCAGCTGCATCCCGGGCACAACGCGCATGGTCGACAGGAGCGCTCCGACCACGCCGAGAACGACGCAGCCGTGGAGGATCGGGAGCACCCTGTGGACTTTCAGGAGACGTTCGACAGCGAAAAGGCCCACGAGGACCATCCCGGCAATGAACGGCACGACCGTGAGACCGAGGTTCCACTGCAACATTGGCATGATCGACTGCGCGTTGATCTCGAGCAGGTCGATCGCAGCGAGGAACGAGACTACCGCAACGACGAGAATGGTAACGTCGATGGTTGCCAAGGCTGCGCGCCGGGCGGCGAGTGGTAGCATGTCAGTCACGAGCGCTACGGCTGTGTGGTGGTGGCCGCGATAGGCCAGGGCGCCGCCGACGAACGCAATCGTCAGAAGGGCGAGGCGCGAGACCTCCTCGGCCCACAGGAACGAGTGACCGCTCAGCCCTCTTTGGGCGACCTCCACCAAGATGAGCCCGAGTTCGCCGACCAATACGGAGAACAGCCCCACGCGCGCCGCTGTGTCGATCGCGGACATCATTTGACCGTACCCGCGCACGAGCGCACCGCGCTCTGGCGGAAGATCGACCGGCGGCCTCAACCCGAGATGAACCTCGTCGGCCAACTCAATGGCGCTCGCTTCCGACATGGGTTGCCCCTCAACCGGCCTGACTCATGACGGCGTCCATCAACTCCGCTCCGATAGTCGGACGGAACTGGTCGTAAACGGGCTGCAGGGCCGCGCGGTAGGCCGTGCGGTCGGCGCCCTGGATCTTGATCCCCTGCTTGACAAACCGCGCCTCGGTGTCCTCGCTGGCTTTAGCGATGGTGGCACGCGCATCCGCCGTCATGTCGTGCGCCGCCTCGCGTATGGCCTGCTGGTACTTCGTGGCAAGGCCGTCGAGCTTGCGCTTGCTCGCCATCATCACGCCCGGGTTATAGACGTGGTTAGTCTTCGTGATGACTTTGATGACCTCATCGTGCTTCGATGCAGCCATTGAAATCATGGGCGTTTCGATGGCTTCGATGGCACCTTGGGAGAGCGCAAGGTACACCTCGGAGAGGTCAACCTGGACGGGGTTGGCGCCGAGCGTATTGAACATCGCTGCGTAGATCGCGCCGGGCTGAACGCGGATTTTCATTCCTTTCGCTTCGGAAGGCGTCGCCACGGCGCGACCTGTCGTCGATGTCACGCGCCAGCCGAAATGGGCATATGAAAGGCCATAGATGCCCTTTGCGGGCAGCTCCTCCAGCAACTTGGGGCCGATCTGCCCGTCAAGCATGCGCTCCGCCGACGCCGCATCTTTGAACAGGAACGGGAGGTCGACGACCATGAACTTCGGGTAGAGCGTCTGGATGAAGCCCGACGTGTGACAGCAAAGGTCGACGATGCCGGTCTGCATGCCGGTCAACATGTTGACCTGCGACCCAAGTTGTCCGGTCGTATAGACTTGAATCTCGACGCCCCCATCTGTCTTTTCCTTGACCTTGTCGGCGAAGCGCAGCGCAACTCCCATGAACGGGTGCGACGGCGTGTCGGGATAGACCATCTTCAATGTGTGCTGTGCCGCCCTCGCGAAATTCGAACGGACGATAAGCGGCGCGGACAACCCGGCTGCGAGCAAATGGCGTCTCGATAGCGTCATGATGTATCTCTCCCTGGATTTGAACTCTTGTTGTTTTGGACGGGCCGGCCCTGCCGGCCGGCGTTCAATGTGGCGGCAGCCTCGCAAGCATGGCGTCAATTGCCGCCTTGTGGTCGGCGGGCTCGACGCCCTGAAAATGCTCCTTGAGCCCCAGTCCCTGCTTCCAACGAAGGCGGGCGACGATAGCGCGCGCCATAACGGGTTCGATACCTGCGTCCGCGACCGCTTCGGCCGACATCTCCAGTTCCTCAGCGCGGCGTTTCGCGTGGATCACGCCCGATGGGATCAGACTCTCGACGGTGTCCATCCAAGGCCGCGCTAACGTCTTGCAGGCCGAAGCCAGCACCACGTCGTCCACACCGTAATGGCGGGCGGCCAGCATCATCTCGTCGGTCAGCGCCTCGATCCCCTTGAGCAAGACGGAGCGCAAGATCTTGATCCCCGACGCCCGCCCCAGTTCGCTCCCTACGAACGTGATGTTCATGCCCCAGGGATTGAGCAGGTCACGGACGCGCTCGCCGGCTGGCCCGCTCGACAAGATAGGCATTGCGTAGCCGTTCTTGGGCGTCCCCTCGATGGACGCATCCCCAAGCAGCGCTCCACTTGATGCGAGAGTATCAGCGACCGAGACCTTGATCTTCGGCGTGGCCGACGCGAAGTCGACGAAGGTATGTTGCGCCCCCAGGCAGCCCACGAAGGCCGCAACACTTTCAAGCGAAGCCGATCCGGGCGTCACGCTGATGATAAGGTCCGCCGACTCGCTGAGTTCACGATTCGACCGGACGAGCGTAACGCCGGCTTCGGCGGCGCGGCGCTGGATCAGGGAGGCAAACGGGCCATCGAACGCATACTTGTCGTAGGCATGAACGACTTGAAGCCCGGCATGACGCAGACCCGCCCCGAGCGTGCTGCCGATCTCACCATATCCCACGAGGCCAAGCCTGACTTGAACCTTGTCCAACAGATTATCCTCCTCGATCTAAAATCTTCTAAGGCGCTACTTCGCGTACGCTCCCTTGTACGTGCCATCGCGGACGCTCCTCAGAATCGCATCTTCCTTGGCCTCCTGCTCTTTGACGGAGCGGATGAGATCCTCGGCCATTGAGGGTGGGAATGCGACGACGCCATCTTCGTCACCGACGACGATGTCGCCGGGTTGCACGACCATGCCGCCGATCGAGACCGCTACATTCGTCTGGCCAGGCCCATTCTTGTAGGGACCACGATGAATCGCGGCGCGTGCAAAAACGGGAAAATCCGAACGCCCGAGCGCCCCAGCGTCACGGATCGCACCATCGAC
Organism: Bradyrhizobium uaiense; assembly: GCF_010811875.1. Taxonomy (GTDB): domain Bacteria; phylum Pseudomonadota; class Alphaproteobacteria; order Rhizobiales; family Xanthobacteraceae; genus Bradyrhizobium; species Bradyrhizobium uaiense. Next base: position 50,731 of record NZ_VKHP01000005.1, on the reverse strand, counting down.
CACGATGCCAGCCGCACCACGACGTGCCGCGATTTCGGCAATGATCTCGCCAACCAGAGCGCGGCTCGTATCGCCCCCGCCGTCGATCACGAGGACGTCCCCCCGGCGAAACAATTCGAGGGCCTGATGAATAGCGCGATTGTCGCCGGCGGCAGTTCTGATCGTGAAAGCGAGGCCGACCATGGATCCGCCTCGGTGAAAGGGTCGCAACCCCGTGGCGCCCGGCATGCGCTCAAGATTGTCGCTGATAACCGCAGTCGCCACGTCCTTGAATATCAGCGCCGGATGAAGCCCGCTCACGTTCTTCAGTTCGGCCATGCTGTCCTCCCCCTCTTGTTTTGCTGTCTAAAAACAAAAAAAATACAAATATGTCAATTCTTCTCGTGATACAGCGGAATTATTTAGAAGATAGTACAATATTTGTACAATCCGCAGCAATCCCATTGCCTTACGAATTCCCCTGGGACTAAGCTCCGAGTTCTGCTTTAGGGGTAAGGCAATGGCGGGTGGACAGGACCGGGCTTACAGCGTTCTACGATTGAGGGTTGTCGGCGGTCATTACCCGCCCGGTTTCCACCTTCGAGAAGAACCGCTGGCGAGAGAGCTGGGTCTCAGCCGCACGCCGGTGCGGGCAGCCCTTAGAAGGCTGGTTGAGGACGGACTCGCGACGACGGACGCCGGCCAAGGCATTCATGTAACGGAATGGAGCGAGGCCGACATTGAGGAGACGTTCCGCCTCCGCATCCTGCTCGAAGCGCACGCCACCGAACGTGCAGTGGCGCGAGGTGACGAGGAGCTTACCAAGCGCTTGGAGGCAAGCAACCAGATCATGGCAGCTGCCATCGCAAAAGGCGACGATGAGTCGATCTCGGTCATTCAAGCGACCAACAGGGAGTTTCATCGCACCCTACTGGAGTTCGCCGGCTCGCCTCGGCTCCGTGCGATCCTAGAGCCAATGATCGACATGCCAATCGTGGTGCGGTCGTTTTTTCTGTACTCACCGGCAGAACTCGCTCAGAGCCTTCACCATCACGAGGACATCACGATCGCAGCACGCCTACGCGATGGACAGCTCGGGCGACGCGCGATGCAGCTCCATCTTACGATGTCATACGCCCGGGTCCTTCAGCACCGCGAGAATTGGCGCGAGCAACGCCCAAACGCCTCCTCTGATACTCAGTGAGGGAGCGAGCACCTCTGCCACGGCGTACCTACCGTACCGTGTGTTGTTTGCTTTTTTGGTTCCTTAGCTCTTCACCGCTCATAGCTGGTAGGATCCGAGCTGTCGGACGGGTGCTCGAACCTTACGCAGAATTGGCCAAGGGAGTCGGGACTACGGCAACTTCTAACAGCGTCTGATAACGAGTTTCGATTTCGATCGCATAACGGGTCTGTTCTAAGATGGAGGCATCGTCGGCAATCCCGTAGCCGATCTGCTGCATGGACTTCCGGCGCGCTTCGGGTACCAAGCGTTGGGTCGTCGAGATATCAGAGGACGGAGCCTGCTCCTGATGGACAAGCATGAACAACTCGAACCGAATGTGAGCGGCGAGCTATAAAGGTAGCCGTTGTTAGTTGCTCGATGACGTTTGGTAAGCGCTCCACCCGTGTTCCTCGTTGTCGGTCCGCCGGCGAGACGTAGTCGTCGGCCACCGCAGGTAATTCGCTAACCGCCCTAAACGAGAACCTCCTGCGCGCCTCCTTTGATCGGCATCGCCGTCTTGGGATGGGGCCATTGGTCGATCCGATCAACCAATGCTGCATGAGCTTCGTGCGCGAGCCGAAAAGCGCGAGCGATCCGTACGCCCATGTCGAAGTTCGGTCGCGCGGCGTGGCAATCGAGGTCGATCAGATCTGCTTGGGGATGGCGCCCGCACCATCGTTCCTGCGGGCCAACTGCTCGATTCCATCGTTCGGAATAGCAAAATTCGCATCGATCGTTAAATTTTCCCGATGCCAACAAAAATACCAACAAATTGGACAGCTGGAGCTAACTATTTACCGGTGTTTTCAGCGAGATCCGAAATTTTCCCAAAGATATGGAATCGAACTAGGGGGGGTGATTAAGCTCTTGTTTATATTGATGTTTTCGACATGGTACCCCTGGCCAACAATCGCCCATTGTTGTAAGTAATTGAATTCAAAATCGTTTTCGTGGGGAAATTGCAGCCGATACCAACACAAATACCAACAACGTGACGCTTGGTTGTAGCGCGCAAAAATAAAAGAGCAGGCAGGGACGGTAACCATCGCGGCGAATAGCGAGCACCGTCGGTTCCGGCGCCTGCACTTCCTGCCATGTTCGGCGGTTGGCGGCGTGATCGCTTAGCTCACCGCGATAGACGCGTCGCGCCTCGCAGTCTCGGCCGCCGATGAGAAGCGCGACGTCATGGGCCCAGGATCTTCTACGCCAGATTTCGATTTTCTGCGATCTCGTGCGGGCGGCAGTAGCGCTCCGCCTCGAAACCGGCGCTCATGAGAATTTTGGCCAGTTGTTTCCGCGCGTAGAAGATGCGGCTCTTGGCGGTTGCCTGCGGGATGCCGAGTGGCGGCTCCTCTCTCGGCGCGTTGCGTGAGATGCTGCACCTGTCTCGTGTCAGGGTTGGCCGACAAATCGCAAGTTCGGCTACCATGGGAAGCTACGATAGCCGTTGGTTACCGGGCGCAATGGTCCGCCAGGTATCGACCACGATGGTGGCGTTGGCGGGCAGGTCTTCTTTGGTCGCTGTTCGGATCATGGTCATGGGCGACGTCGATATCGATCAATGATCGGGTCGTCCGAGCGGTGTAGCGCTCCGGCGGAGACACCTGATCTCGTGTGGTATGCATGCTATCCCGACATTGGAGCAGTCAATCGTCCCATCGTGGTGGCGGGCGCAAGCGCGGCAGCCATCCGTCCATGAATCGCAAGTTTCTCCTGGACCTTGAAACACGCCCGGGAGTGGCGAGGATTCTTCGGCCACCCGGTCGCGGCGCGCTAAGTCGTGCGAATGGGACGCAGATCGAATGCCGTTCACGACCAACAATGTGAGCGCCAGTGGGACAATGAGGTGTCGCAATGGCCTAGGCACGATTGCACTCCTTGTCTGCGCATCGGTCTCTCGGCGAGCGCCTTGGATCGTCAGGCCCGTGGGAGATTCTGCATCGAAGAGCCATGCCTTCGTCGGCCTGCACGGGTGCTGCCACGGCCAACACAGCGCCGGCAAGCAAGAACCTGGATCGCACCATGGGCGACACTCCCTCGATGAATGCGCGGTGAACCGAGCTGCCCTCATGGCCAACCGTGCCGAACGGCCAGCACGGTCAGCACGGAAAGTGCGATATTCCCGAGCGCGTGGGTGATCATCGCGGCGATGGTGCTGCCGCTGCGCCAACGCACGAAGCCGAAGATCAAGCCGAAGATGAAGGGGCTGATCAGCGCTCCCAGGACGACTTGGCCGCCCTGGATGTAGTAGTGATAGTGGACCGCAGCGAAGAACAGCGCGCTGACGAGCAGGGAACCGCCATGGCCGAGCCGCGAAGCGGCAAGGCCACGCCAGAGGAATCCGCGATAGGCCGTCTCTTCGACCAGCGGCGCAAAGATCGCCGCAGGCCAGTACTTCAACACGTACCACCAGGGCCACATGCCGGGGGCGATCATCGCCTGGTAGTCTTCGACCGGAAGGTTGTTTCTGAGGCTACCGGTCGCCAGATACGGTATGCCGCGCAAAACGATTTCGGCTACCAGAAACGTTCCGACCGCGAGCGCAACAGCGGCGCCGTGTGGCCTGCGCAAATTGCAATACGTGGCAAATGACTCGCGCGCGATCCGCACCGCGACGAGCAGCACGATCAATGGCGTGACCCACGAGAGCGTGATGCGAGCACTCGCGGCAGCGGCGCGCGGTCGAGGCCGAGATCGACCAGCGCGCGGATGACTTCGGCCGCCGCCACCCAGAACAGCGACGTCCAGGCACCCCACGGACGGAAACCGGCGTCCCCTGCGGCGAGCGCCATTCCAGACCGATCGGCCGGCGCGCCGCTTTCTTTCCCGAAGTGAATGATTTCCTCGCACTCCGACACTCGATGCTCCAGCTCAGCACGCCGTTGAACCCGCGCAGGCGGCAATACTGCGCGCGCCGCTGGTCCCATGGTCACGGCCCATTCCGCCGCCATGCAGGCAGATTCGTGCAAGCCCGCGCTGTCGTCCTTGTGCCGGTCATGAAGCGTGCTGAAACGTCATGAATCTCGACCTCGATCGCACCGCATCGGGAATGACGACCATGCAAACCAGACCGGGCGAGCGGGTGTTACGCGCGCGCCGATCGTTCGGGCCGCGGAGCGCTTGAGACCTCGCCTGCCGGCTGTCACCCGAACAGCATGCCGCGTATGGTCGGGCCAGGCCTTGGGACGAATCTTAATTGTCATGAATCGCGGCACGATGGTTCTGTATCCGGCTGCGCGGAAGGCGAGAAGCCTGCGGACCCCTTCAGCCGCGACAACCGCCATCCATCGGGTCGGTGTGTGGACCCAGGTCGCCGACTACTCAATCATTTCGTTCGCCATCACCCGCAGTCTCGGCGTGATGACGAGACCGAGGGCCTTGGCCGTCGTCAGGTTGATCACACACTCGAACTTGCTCGGTAGCTGCACCGGCAGGTCGGCCGGCCGCGCACCGTTGAGAATGTGATCCACGTAGGACGCCGCGCGCCGGTAGACGTCGAGATTGTCGATCCCGTACGAGATCAGTCCACCGGCTAGCGCGAAAAAACGCAGCGAGTAGATGGCAGGAACGCGATGGCGCGCTGCCTCAGCAATGATCGTCGCGCGATGCGTCGTGTTGAATATATCCGGTAGCGCGATCAGGCCGCCATCGCCATTGCGGCCGATATTGCTGATGGCCTGGCTGATCTCGCCGTCATCGTAAACGTCCGCCGTCAGCGCCTCGATGCCGAGAGCGGTCGCCGCCGTCTTGATGGATTTTATGAACAGTGAGGGGGGTTCGGTGTGTGGATTGGAGAGGAGCGCGACGCGCGCGATGTGCGGAGCGATCTCGCGCAGCAGTTCAAGCCACTTGCTGCCGATTGAAGCCTCGAAATTGGCGAGGCCTGTGACGTTGCCGCCGGGCTGCGCGAGGCTGGCTACCCAGCCGCGCGTGACTGGATCGCCGTAAGTTACGAACACAATCGGGATGGTCGTCGTCGCGTCGCGCAACGCGGCGATCGCCGGCGTGCCGCTCGCCAGGACCGCGTCAGGCGCCTCCGCGACCAGCGCGGCCGCCTCGGACCGCATGCGCTGGATGTCGCCGGCTGTCCAGCGGACATCAATCCGAAGATTGGGGCCCTCCGTCCAGCCTAGCTCGGCGAGGGCCTCGCGGAACGCCGCCACGCGCGCTTGCGCCGAGGCGTCGGCTCCATCGACGCCCATCAGCACGCCGATATGGCGCGGCCGGCTGGTGGAACTCGCCGGACGCGGAAAGCCCGCGACCACCCCGGCAAGAAACGTCATGAAATCGCGGCGTTTCATTCGATCCTATCTTGGTCGCATCGTGTCGCGCGGACGACCTCACCGTCGCTCTCGCAAGATATGCTCGATCTTCGCCAGAAGGCGATCGAATTCAACCGGCTTGGTGTCGAATTCGTCGCACCCCGCGGCGAGCGCTTTCTCGCGCGCGCCGGCGAGCGCGTGGGCAGAGAGTGCGATGATCGGAATGGCGCGCGTCGCCGGATCGGTCTTGAGACGCCGCGTCGCCTCCCAGCCGTCGACCACCGGCAGCCCGAGATCCATCAGGATCAGGTCCGGCCGCTCGGCGCGCGCGACCGCGATGGCGCTCTCGCCGTCCTCGGCGACGAGCAACTGGTATGCGTCCAACAGGTTGAAGCGCATGCGGATGAGGTAGATGTTGTCCTCGTTGTCTTCGGCGTAGAGGATTTTCGGCACGGCTGTTACGGTCCTCGTCGCGCCCCAGGGCACAATATTCGCGGCAGTCGGCACCGCTGATGAGCGCGGCGCGCTGGCGCCTCCGGGTCTTTTGAGCAATCCTGAAATGTCATAAATGCCCCGAACAGCTCTGCCACGGGCTACATTTAGCAGAGCCACCCGAGCGGCGTTACAACATTTTGCGTCAGCTGGGAACCTCTGCGCAACCAACAAGCGACGCGCGAGACAGCCTCTATGTCACGCCGCGCGATATTTGAACGGCATGTCACGCCCGGACATGCTCTCGGCGATAAAGCGATCCCGCCTGATCGCCGGCGTCAGCGCGACGAAACGTCTGCCACAACCGGTCGCCGCGACCAGTCCCGCGCGCTGCGTCCTGTACGATTTTCTGCACATGGGTGCGCGATACGCCGAAACGCGCACCCATGTCCTTGTAGTCAAGCTCGACGGCGCGGCCGCCCGGCGTGCCGGCCATCAGGGCGAGCTTGAACGGCATCGCGCTCGTGGAACAGCATCATGTCCGGATTGCCGCCCAGAATCCGGGCGCCGTGCCCAGAGACGCTGATCGCCGTTCGACGCGGTGCGTGCCGAACCTCCGGATCGTATCGCATCACTTCGCCGTAGCCCGGATCGGGGAACATTCAATTGCAACGGCAGATAATTGGCGGCAAGCCAGTCCCGGTCGTGCGAGAGCATCGTTGCGGTCGGGGTTAGAAGGCGCAGGCGACCGTCGCGTTGCGAGAGGACCGATTCGAGAAGCCGTTATGGATCAGCAGCGCCACCAGACATTCGATGTGGCGCGGGCTCGGCTGCCTGCTCCTCACCGCCTGCCCCGGCGGGCAGGCGGACCGAAAAGGTCGAGCCCTTGCCGGGCTCGCTTGCGACCTTCACGTCGCCACCCATCATGCGCGCGAGCCGGCGCGTGATCGCGAGCCCGAGCCCGGTGCCGCCGTAACGGCGCGCTGTCGAGGGATCGGCCTGGCTGAAATCCTCGAACAGCCGCTCCTGCTGCTGCGCCGTCATGCCGATGCCGGTATCGGCGACCGTGAAGGTGATCCAGTCGCGCGCACCCGTCGTCACACGCCCCGCGCTCAACGTCACCTCGCCCTGTTTGGTGAACTTGCAGGCGTTGCTCAGAAGGTTGAGCAGGATCTGGCGCAGCCGCGTCGGATCGACCGTGAGCGAGCCGAGCTTCTCCGGCACGCGCAGGCTCAAGCTGTTGTTGTTCTGCTCGGCAAGCTGGCGCGCCGTGCCGAGCACGTCATCGAGCAAGCTCGCGAGATGGACGCGCTCTGGCGCGACATCGAGCTTGCCGGCCTCGATCTTGGAAAGATCGAGCACCTGGTTGATCAGCGCGAGCAGGTGCGTGCCGGCGCGATGCACCCGGCGCAGCGGCTCGGATGCCTTTTCGGTGCCGAAGTGCGCAGCGCTCGAAACCAGCATCTCGGTCAGTCCGATGATGGCGTTGAGCGGCGTGCGCAGCTCATGACTCATATTGGCGAGGAACTGGGACTTGTGCTGGCTCGCGAGCTCGAGCTGGCGGCCCTTCGCCTCGATCTCGGCGAACAGATGGGCGTTGCGGATCGCCAGAACGGATTGCGCCGCAAAGGTCTGTAACAGCTCGATCGTTTCGGCCGGAATCTGACCGGGCGCCTGCTGGTTCACCACCAATGCACCGATGAGTGTGCCGTTCGCCGGATCGTGCAACGGAATCGTCAACGGCGCAAGAATGCCGATGCGATAGAGCAGCGCGCGCACCTCCGTGTCGGGCTCGAGGTGAATGTCAACATTGAAGGGGCGGGCGTGATTGTCCTTCCCCAGGCGGCGCTGCAGGTGGCGCTCGTGGTCCGGTTGCGCGCGCAGCAGCGCGAGCTCCTCGGCGGTGATGCCGTGCGCCGCACGCAACTGAAGCTTTCGTGTTGCCGGATCGACGACATAGATTCCGCCGGATTCCATGCCGGCGAGCGAAATCGCATTCGCCAGAATGGTCGACAGCACGGTCTGCAAGTCAATCGTCGAGTTCACCGCGCGTGTCACCTCACTGAGCGCGCGCAACTCCGCGACCGAGCGTTCAAGTTCGGCGGTGCGGCTTTCGACCTTCGTCTCGAGATCCGCGTAAGACTCCTGCAGGCGGCCGGCCATGTCGTTGAACTGATCGGCGAGCGCCTCGAGCTCGTCGCCGGTCTTCACCGCGATACGTTGAGAGAGGTCGCCGGCGCCAATGCGCGCAGCGCCAAGCTGCAGCGTCTCGATCGGTCCGACCATGCGGCGCGCCAGGAACATGCCGGCCAGCGCCGCGAAGATCAGGCCGGCGAGCACGATCAAACCGAGGCGATAGAGCGCCGCGTAGAGCGGCGCATAGGCCTCGCTGATCGGCAGCTCGACGAAGACATGCCAGCCGAGCGGATTGATCGGCGCCGAGGCGGTAAGCACGATCTCACCCCGAAGGTTTTTTGCCTGGCTCAATGTGTCCGGCTGGCTGGCATCGCCGCGCGGTCCGCGCGACAGCGCCGTGCGCACCTGCGGAAGCTGCGAGACATCGATATTGCGCAGCACCTGACTGATATCGGGATGCGCGATCAGCCTTCCCTGCCAGTCCACCACATAGGCGTGGCCACCCTCTCCGACCTTGATCTGCGAGACGACGTCCCAGATCAGCTTGAGATTGACCTCGGCGATGCTCACCCCGGCGTCGCGCCGTGCACCCGCGACTGCGAGGGTCATGTAGGGTTCGGACTCGCCGCGGAAATAGACCGGCCCGTAGTAGACCTTCCGCGCGACCGTCTCGGTGAGCTTCGACTCGCGCGACAAGTCGAGCCCGCTGTCGATCACGTCCATCCCGATCCGCGAAACGCGCAGACGTTCCTTGCCGGTGGCGTCTGTCTGGGCGAGCTCGGTCACCGCAGGGACCTGCCGCAACAGCCGCAGCGCATCGAAGCGGCGTTGATCGAAGACCCCAGCAGACCAGGGCAATTGCGTTGTCCAACCGAGCTGGCCCTCAATCTCCGTGATGAACTGGCTGATCTTGCCGGCCGCGGCCGTGGCCTGCTCGCGCTGAATGCGGACCAATGCCCGGCGATGCTCGCGATAATAGGAGAGCGCATCGAACACGCCGCTGAACAGCAACGCGACGGTGACGACCGCGACGAACAGTGTTGCGTATTTAACGAACAGCCGTCTGCGGCGCGGCCGCACGGCTCCATCGAGCGACGACGTGTCCGTCGCCCCAGCAGGATCAGCGGCGCTGCGCTCTTCGCTGTGGCCCATTACTGTCATCGGGCCACCACGTTAACACGCTCGATTGCTTTGTCTTTAAAATAAGTTCCCGACGGGCCGCGCAGATCACCGCGTCGCCCGCATCTGCGCCATGTCGGCGCTCGGCTCGAGTTTTCCACCCGTCTGCCGGACCACCGCGCCGATCGCCAGGAGACCGGCCACGTGGATGCAGGCGATCGTCAGGACGACTGTCTGACAAACGGCCAATCGTTGCCGGCCCGGCAGGCATTGAATTGCGCGGCCATGGCGTTGATCCAAAATTACCGCAGATTAGCTCCGCCAGAATGGCTTGCGTACCTCTTCGGCTGCTTGCACGCGCGATACGCCGATATCGCTCAACTGGTCGTCGTCGAGTTCGCCGAGCACGCGGCGGTGATGCGCGCGATTGCTCCAGATCGTCACGGTCCGCCACGCCATGGCGAGCAGATCGACGACGCGGACGTGGTTGCGCTGCATGCGATGGTTGACGACTTCTTGCCCGACGAACGGATTGGCCATCGGCACGATGCTCCTTATGGGGTTACGGCGCAGGACAGCGCCGGGGCGACTTTCATGGGAGCAGAATGGCGCGATACGCCTCCGTAATCTTTGGGGTGTGTCTGAATTGTTATGAATTCGGGGGCGAGCAGCGCGATAGGAAAAAGTCCGATGGTGACCGCACTATGCACCACTCACGAGACTCGCTACTCGATCACCTCATCGGCCAACGTCAGCAGCGTGTCGGGGATGGTGACACCTAGCTGTCTGGCGGTCTTGAGGTTGATGATCAGCTCGAACCGGGTCGGCTGCTCGAACGGCAGGTCGCCAGGCTTCACACCTTTGAGGATCTTGTCGACGTAGGTGGCGCCGCGGCGAAAGTGCTCGCGAATGTTGGTCGCGTAGGAGAACAGACAGCCTGCGCGCGTCATCTCGCGGAAGCCGCAGGCCATCGGCATGTTGACCGTCGTCGCCGCCGCCGCCAGCCGCGGCCCGTTGCGCCAGAACATCTCAGAGTCGAGCACGATGACCGCATCGGCCGACCATTGCCGCATCGTCTCGAAGCTGGCCTTGAAGCCCTCCGGCGCGCGCACGTCGAAAACGCGCACGACGAATCCAAGGCTCCGCGCGGCCGGCAGGATCGCGTCGAGCATCAACGGCATGAGCGGGGTACCCGGCTCGCCGAGCAGGGCGAGGCGCGTCGCGCCGGGCAGGATTTCTCGCAATTGCTGCACGCGCCGAGTCGCGAGTTCCGGCGACATGGTGGCAAGGCCGGTGATCGTGCCACCCGGGTGTGCGAGGCTTTCCGCCGCGCCGACGCGCACCGGATCGCCGGCGACCGCCACCAGGATCGGCGTATCGCCGGCGACCGGCCGTGCTGCCAGGGCGACCTGCAGCGTCACCACGATGATGATGTCGACCTTGGCGCGGATCAGCTCTTCGGTGCAGCCCGGCACGGCGCTGAGGTCGCGCCAATAGGCACGCGTCTCGAACACCCAGTTCTTCCCTTCTTCCCAGCCGAGTTCGCGCATGCCCCCGCGAAAATACTGGGCGAAATCCGAGTTCACCGCCGGGAAAGGCAGCAACAGGCCGAGCCGCGCGACCTTTCCGCTCTGCTGTGCGCGCGCAAGCGAGGGAGCGGCGACGACACCGATAAGGGCGGCGATGAAATCCCGTCGCCTCATTCGATGACCTTGTCGACCAGCACGGTTTCCGGCACTTCAAGCCCAAGCGTTGCCGGGATGCGCCGCAGCGCCAGCATTGCGATGTCGTCGGAGCGCGGCGCTTCGCGCACGAAAGCTGCCAGATCGGCCGCGACCGCCGCGACCATGGCCGAGCTCGTGGATGCGACCCCCGCCAATGCGGCCTCGAGCCGCGCCTCGCCAAGCGGCTCGTCAACGGCGTTGACGGCCTCGGTCACGCCATCGGTGTAGAGAAACAACCCCTCGCCGGGCGCGAGCTCCGCGTGCGCGGTCCGATACGCAACGCTCGGCTCGACGCCGAGCACGAGGCCGGCCGCCTCCACAAGCGGCGTGATGTTGCGGCCGGCGATGCGGTACGGCGGATTGTGCCCGGCATTGCAATAGCTGAGCATGCCGCCCGGCGACAGCACGCCGAAGAACAGCGTGACGAACATGACCGCGTCATTGCCGTCGCAAAGCTCCGCATTGACCCGCGTGATGATCGCGGCCGGATCGGGGGGCTCCTCGCGCGCGGTCAGCTCGGTGACGACACGGATCAGGCTCTTCGTTCGCGCCATGAACAGCGCCGCCGGCATCCCCTTGCCGGAAACGTCGCCGATAAAGAAGCACAAGTCTCCGTTCGGCGCGCGGAACACGTCGTAGAGGTCGCCGCCGACCTCGAGCGCCGGCGCGATGCTGGCATGAATGTCCCACGGAAACGCCGCACCGGGCGCGGGAAAGGATTGCGGCACCATGCCCATCTGCAGCGCACGCGCGGCGTCGAGCTCGCGCTCGAGCCGCGCCAGATGCGCACGCATCTGATCGCGCAGCCGCTTCTTTTCCAGGCTCGCGCCGAGCCGCGCGCGCAACAGCACCTTGTTGAACGGCTTGGTCAGGTAATCGACGGCGCCGAGCTCGATGCAGCTCACGACGTTTTCAATCTCGTTCTGCGCCGAGATCATGATGACCGGCAGATGATGCAGCCACCCCTTGGCCTTGAGCCAGGCGAGCACGCCGAAGCCGTCGAGGCGCGGCATCATGACGTCGAGCAGCACCAGATCGAACGGCTCGGCTTCGAGTAGCGCCACCGCTTCCTCGCCATCATTCGCCGTGACGACGTGCTGGTAGCCCTCGAGGTCGAGATACATGGTCAGCGTGTAGCGATTGTCGTCATTGTCATCGACGACGAGGATGCGCGGGCCAGGTGTCGTTACAGGTGCGGTCATAATTCTTCAGTGCTGGAAGTGGATGGCGGGGAGGGCCCCCTCCGCCCTGCAGAGGGCTCGGACGGCTGGCGGCTTGCCGGCAATGCCGTAGATCAGATTGCTGGGCCGCACCATGTCCTCCCGGGTATCAGCAGGGCTCCGCCCAGGCCAGCCCTTCCTCGCGCGTGCCGCAGATGGCAAAGACCGTCGTGAAATGCGCGATTTCGAACAATCGTCGCAGCTCCGGGGACAAGCCGCAGATCACTATCCTGCCGTTCGTCTTGTGCATCAGCTTGTGGGCGAGCAGCATAGCGCGAAAGCCGGCGCTGCTGACATAGATGATGTTGCAAAGATCGATGACCACGCTGCGACAGCCGGCCCGGATCAAGGCGACGATCTGGTCGCCAAAGCCTTCTGCGCTCGCGGTGTCGATCCGCCCGTGCGGCGCCAGGACGGCGACGCCCTCAGTAGGAGGTGGCGTCATCGAGTTCGGCTGCCGCTCATACGAACGCGCCGGCAAGCGCTTGATCATGCGCAGCAGGTTCTTGCCATTGCGGCGGTCATAGCAGACGGTGTCCATCAGGCTCTTGATGATGTGTATGCCGATTCCCCCGACCTGACGCTGCGCCAGGTCCGCGGTGAGATCCGGGAGCGGAGCCTGTAGCGGATCGAACGCCTGGCCTTCGTCCTCGACCTCGATGCACACCTCGCCGTTCTGGCAGGCGAGGCGAACCACGATCGTGCCGCTCGCCGGGTTGTCGTAGCCGTGGACCACGATATTGCTGAGCGTCTCGTCGAGCGCGATCTGGATGTCGTTGACGACCGTACCCGGCAGGCAGTTCTCGGTTCCGAATTGCTCGGTAAGCGCCACGATCCTGCGCAATTCCGCCTGGCGGCTTTCGATGCGAGTTTCACAATGCAGCATCAGGCTCGTTTCCGGGACGTGGGCCAGCTCAGCCGAAAGGTGTGGCTTCGTCAACCAATGACATGTCCAAATGCGAGCTCCGGCCGGGAAACCGGCAGGCCCGAGCGGTTCGCGTCGCCCGTACTGTAGGCTCCGCGCGCGCGTTGGGCGTTGGCTGACGTATGAAAAGTTATGAATCCCCATGAAAACCTACCCCCGCGACGGCCGGCTCATGCTACCACCACAACAGCGGGAATCGGTTTTGGGGCAATGGATATCAGGTTCGAAGACCTGCCGGGACAAGGAAGCAAGGTCGTGCTCTCCGGTCGGCTCGACTCCTCCGGCGCAATCGAGATCGAGCTGCCGTTCAACGCCGTTGCGACCGAAAAGCGCGCCGTTGTGGTCGACCTGTCGGGCGTGACGATACTGTCATCCTCCGGCGTGCGTTTGCTGCTGGTCGGCGCCAAACTTTGCGCCGCCAAGGGCGGAAAACTCGTCATCCTGTGCCCGCAGGCCGATGTGGCTAAAGTGCTACGCATCGCACGCTTCGATGCGCTCGCGCCGATCGTCACGAGCGAGAGCGCCGCGCTCTCGGCGCTCGGCTCAGACCTGGTCTGATGGCGCAGCACGCAATAAGCTTCGTGTTCGGTCCATTCCGGCTGCTCGCCGCGCGGCACGAATTGCTGGCGCAGGGCGTGCCGGTCACGATCGGACAGCGCGCGCTCGACGTGCTGCTCGCGCTGGTGCGCCGCCACGGCGAGCTCGTCACCAAGGACGAGTTGATGAGCGCGGTGTGGCCCGGCCTCGTGGTCGAAGAGAACAATCTCGCGGTGCACATCTCGGCGCTACGCAAGATTCTCGGGAAGACCGAGGACGGCAAGAGTTACCTGCAGACGGTCGCAGGCCGCGGCTATCGGTTCGTGGCGCCGGTCACGCAGGAAGATGTTGCGCGCGCTGTCGTGCCACCGGTCGTGCCCGTCGAGCCGAAAGACGCTCCGCACAATCTGCCGCAACTGCTGACCCGCCTGATCGGTCGCAGCGACGAGCTTGGCGTTCTGCAAGAACACCTCAAGCGCCATCGCCTCGTCACGCTGACCGGCGCTGGCGGCGTCGGCAAGACACGACTGGCGATCGAGACCGGCCGGCAGGCGCTGCCCGCCTATCCTGACGGTGTCTGGTTCGTCGACCTAGCGCCGATCCGCGGCCTCGTTGCCGCACTGGTCGCCGAGGTGCTTGGTCTCGGCCATGCGAGTGGCAGTGCAGGTTCTCTCGCGGCCGTGCTCAAGGGGCAACAGCGCCTCATCATCCTTGACAATTGCGAGCACGTGATTGCCGAGAGCGCCGCGCTCGTCGAGACGCTGATCCGGACCTGCCCTGAACTCTCGATCCTGGCCACGAGTCGCGAGCGCCTCGCGATCGCGGGCGAGAACGTGTTTCGGGTTCCCTCACTGCCGACGCCGGACGCGACCGACGCCCTAACGGCGCAGGCGGCGCAGCGCTTCGGCGCGGTAGAGATGTTCGTCGAGCGCGCCGCCGCGCTCGGCGAAGGCTTCGCGCTGACCAACCAGAACGCCGCCATCGTTGCGGCAATTTGCCGGCGCATCGACGGCATTCCGCTGGCGATCGAGCTTGCGGCGCCGCGCCTGCGCGTGCTGTCCGAGCGGCAGCTTGCGAGTGGGCTCGACGAGCGCTTCGGGTTGCTCACCGGCCGCAGCCGTACCGCGGTGCCGCGGCACCAGACCCTGCAGGCACTGATCGCATGGAGCTACGAGCTATTGGATCGCACCGAGCAGCAGATGCTGCGGCGCTTTGCGGTCTGCGCCGGCCCGACCTCGCTCGCCTCGATCGTGGCAGTCGCCGAGCCCGACGCCGCGCACGCTGACGTGCTCGACCTCGTGATCTCGCTGGTCGAGAAATCGCTGATTCTACCGGACCGAAGCCACGACGAAACGCGCTACCGGATGCCCGAGTCGACGCGCTACTTCGCGCTCGATCGGCTTGCCGCCGAAGAGCAGCATGACCGGCATCGGCGGCACGCGCGCTATTTCGCTGAGCGGTTCGCGCAGGCGACCCGAGCCTTCGAGACGTCGGCGTCCGAACTCTGGCTGGCGCGCTACGGCGCCGATGTCGACAATCTGCGCACCGCGCTCACCTTTGCGTTCGGTCCGGACGGCAGCCGCGACATCGCGCTCGACCTCGTCGGCTGCAGTCATGTGATCTGGTCCGAGCTCGGGCTGATGCTGGAGCACCGGCATTGGGTCGAGCGCGCCCGCGCATGCGTCACCGCGGACACGCCGCCGCTGACGCAGGCGCGGCTGTTGTCGTGGCAATCCGGTGACGTGAAGGACGCCGACGATCCGAGCGACATCGACGACGCGCTCAGCGCCGCTTCCCTCTATCGCGGACTCGGAGACGCGTTTCACGAGGGCAAGATGCTGATGCGAGCCGGCGCGGGCCGCCTGATGCAGGACAGCGCGCAGACGAGCACGCCCGCGGACCACGATAGCGGCGAGGCGCTGCTGCGGACGGCGCGCGCCTTGCTCGCGCCATCCGGTGACACAAAGGCGCTTGCCCAATGCGTCTCGGCGCTCGCTTCCGCGCGCCTGTTTGCCGATGACATGGGGCAGGCGCAGGCGCTGCACCGTGAGGCTCTCGCGATCACGCAGCGCCTTGCGGAGACGGAGGCCGTGGCAGCGTCGGACGGGTCCAGCGGGTTGAGGACGTGAACGAGACGACGCGACCGGCACCGACCGTCAGCGAATCCTCGGGCGATTGATCGCGCGGGACCTGCACGTCGACCGAAAGCGCGCGACGCGTGGGCAGCCGATCTGATTGAAGGCCCCGCGCGCCACGGCGCCACGACGTCGACCTGCCAAACCGATGGGGGGCCGGCGTCTTTCAAAGAAATTTGCGCTCTGTCATCACAACCGTGTTGCCGAGGGGCGGCACAGCGACGCTCACCGAGCCGAAAGGACAGACATGTCGACATCACAGTTCGCCAAAATTTCGATTGCCGCCGTGCTGTTGCTTGGCACGGCCGTTCTCGCGGCTTCCCCGATCGCAAGGGCGCAGGACCAGGTTGATCCCAACCAGCTGCGTGCCGCGCAAGAGGCCGAGGAGGAGTTCAGCGACGATCAGCGCGCGATGCAAGCCGACGCCGAGGACAATGATCCGGCGAACGCCAACCGGCTGATGATCATGGATGCCAATGGCCGGCCCTACATGTATGACGGCGTCCGGGACGGCTTCACCTGCCGCGCGCGCCGCGTCCCGGTGCGCCGCATGTACCGCAGGATGACACGCTGCGGTTTCGGGCAGGACACGATGAATGCCTTCATCTCGCGCCCGACTGCCTACATGAATTCGGGCGCGTTCATCAATCCGCAGTACGGCGGCGCCTTCCCGCAGCAGCAGGGGTTCGACCCCGGCGCCTTCCGCTCGCAGGACTCCGAGGAAACCTTCAGCGACGATCAGCGCGCGATGCTGGCCGACAGTGAGGACAACGAGCCCGCCAACGAGAGCCGCATGATGCTGTTCGACGCGTCGGGACGCCCGCTCGCGTTCAATTCTCGGCCCGCCGGAATGTGGTGCCGTGTGGTGCGTGTCCCGAGCCGTGCGATCTATCGCCGGACGATCTCCTGCGGTCGTTAGCCATCGCTTTCCCCATTTCGCCGCCATCGGCGGCATCCATCAGGCGGCGAGTTACGGCCTTCGCGTAACCCGTCGCCTTTTCTGTTTGCTGCCCTCCTGCTCTGATCGCTGGCTCAACCGGTTAGCGCTGAGCCCTGGTCGTATCCCGCCGGAGCCTCCACCCAAGCCACGCCCCAGCCGAAGACACGCGCCGGCGAGGGCGGCGGCGCGCAACCGGATTCGATTTTCGACAACATCGGCAACTTCTTTTCGAAGGACTTGCCCCATGTGATGGAGCACAACGCTGCGCCGGTCGCGAAGTGGATTGGCAGGGATGTCCTCCTCGGCCAGCCGAGTAAGGACGCTCTGAACGGCATGATCAACGCGCTTACCACCCGCAAAGACCATAACGGCGAGGACCAGACGAAGTCGAAATAGCAGCTCTTCGGACGGCGGATTCGCGCACGCAATCCGCCGCGGCTACGGCTTCGACCTGCTCATGGAACGAGATGACGATGCTTTCCGTCATCTCGCTTTTGTCTTTCCGCCGATTTGACGTTATCGCACCTGGCGCGTGTTGCTGATTGTGGTGCGCCGCGCCCACCCCTTGCGATGCATGCCGCTCAGGGAACTACGCGGTAGCGCAGCGACGCCATCGACCAGTTCGTGTTCGGCGGCCTCTGCGGACCAGCCCCCGGCGCCGCGGGCGCGGCAGGTACCAGATTGAGATCGCGCGCGATCAGCTCGTCGGCGATGCGTCCGATATATTCGACCGCATCCTCCGGCTCGCCGAGCGCACGCGGCATCGGCGGGACGTCGACCGATGTGACCGGCTTGTCGGCGAGCACCGCGATCAGCGTACCCTGGCCGACCGGCGGGTCGATCATGTAGGTGAAGCCTGCGAACTGGTCCGGAATCTGGAACGGTACTCCCGCGCGCAGTTGATTTCCGCCGCTGCCCGGACTGGAGAGCGACTGCTTGTTCGGGAAGATCTGCGTCACCTTCCCATCCGGCGTCGCGTCGAACAGCACCAGATAGCCGCTGCGGCTCGAATCAACCCGGATTTGCGCCGACTGCCCGATGCGCAACGTCGTCCCGGGCGCAACGCCGATGCGCAGGTTGGCCTCGTTCGAATGCGCGATCGAGGTTTGCACAGCGACCGGCACGGCGGCCGGAGCGACGGCGTCGGCAGCCGTGAACACGTCACTGCCGGTCTGCTGCTTGATCCAGCCGGAGAAAGCCGACACGCGCGAGTAGACGCCGGGCCGTCCGGCGCGGGCGCAGCCGAGCCCCCAGCTCACCACGCCTATCTGTATATAGTGGCCCTGTTCGTCCTTGGTGACCAAGGGTCCGCCGCTGTCGCCCTGACAGGCGTCCTTGCCGCCCTCCGCATAGCCCGCGCAGATGGTGCGGCGGTCGATACCGCGCCCGCGGTCACCTTGATAGGCCTGCCGGCAGGCCACGTGATCGATCAGCGGCAGGTCGACCTGCATCATCGACTCGGTGAGATAGAGGTTCTCCTGACCGTCCGGGATCGGCTGGCGCGTGTCGGAATCCATCCACACTTTCTTCTCGCGATCGAAATAGCGCGACTTCAACAGGCCCCATCCGGTGACCGTGCTGAGCCGCCCCTCGGTTTCGATCGGCGACGGCAAGCGCGCGAGCTTCGAGGGCTTGGAGCGCGCCGGGGTCGCGAGTTGCACCAGCGCGACGTCGTTTTCGTGCGACTCCGCATCGTAGCCCTCGTGCACGATCATGCGCTGCACCTTCAGGGACCGGCCGCGATCCGCCGGCACCGTGCCGCCCGGCAGACTGCGCGCGATCATGTTGGTCTGCTCGACCACGAGCACGTCGTCTGGGCCGAGCCGGCCGCCGGCAAAGCAATGCCCGGCGGTCAAGACCCAATGCGACGCGATCACCGATCCGCCGCAGAAGAATGTGAACACTCCATCGGAGGCGCGGCGCTGGAAAAAGGCGATCTGCCATGGCCAGGCATTGTTTTCGGCGGGATTGCCGCCGACCACGCGCATGCTCTCCTCGTAGTCGTCGTCGTTAGCCGTGGGGACAGCGCTTTGTGCGCGCAGCGGCAAGGGCAGCACCAGGATGATGAGACCGACGAGCGCCGCGATTTGCTTGAGAGACATGAGTTCTCGCCTCACTTCAGGGAGTGGTAAACAACCCGACCATTCCGATCTTTGCACCTGGCGCGCGCTTGATCTCCTGCTCGAGGAGCTCGACGACCCGTGCCGGGTTCTTCTTGCCGTCGAGATGATGGAGCGCATCAAGCAGCGTCGGCGAAGGCTGCTCGGACACGAACGCCACGACCGTGTCGCCGCCGAACGGCTCGCTCACGGTCAAGGGAAGCCGCCATGTCCCCTTCGGAAATGCGTCGTTCTCTCCGACACGCGGGAACAGCATTTGGACCGTGCCGTTGCCGCTGATATTGAGGACGACCACGAAACGGCCGCGCACACCGTCGGCCTCGAACGCGACGCTTTCGCCATTGCGGTGCACCGCATTGTTCGGTTGCAGCACGATTGTCTGCGGTCGCGCTTCCGCCAGCTTCTGCAGCGCACTGAGCGCGCGCGTGCGGTCGACGATGCCGGGAAGATCGCGTTCGGGTGCGCCCAGCACAATGATGCTGCCGGTATCGCTCACGACGTCGCCGGAACGGCTATCCCAGATGAGTTCGGCCGGCTCACGGTCGCCGACGATCTTGAACGGCGTCGTCACCGGCGTGACCAGCGCAACCGCTTCGCGCGGGCCACCGGCGAAACGGATGCGAACCGGCACGTCCTTCCAGGGCAGCAGCGCGTTGCCGGCCGCCGGCGCCGCAGCGAGCAGCCTGAAGGCCGGTGCCTCGATCAGCGCGGCCGAACGTAGCGGCTCGGCCGTGATGACCTGGCGCTGCTCGGAATATTGCGAAACGAGCTGTCGCGCATACTCGAACAGCCGCTTGCGGTTGACCACGCCGCCTTCGATCAGCGCCGGCGCCGTGCCCTCGATCGCGCGAGCTACCGCGTAGCTCAACGCGCCGCGCAAGGTCGGCTGGCCGGAGATGCGGACTTCCGGCGCCTTGGAATTCTTGTCGACGGCGCCGAGGAAGGTGAGCTTCTCGAAGTTCGTCTCATCGAGCATGGCTTCTGCAGGGGTGTTGATCGGCTGCAACTCGTCCGCTTCGATACGCAGGATACTCGCCTGGCGGTAGCTGATGTCGGTCGCGCGCTCATCGACGCTGCGGACGAGCCCGCCACCGTGGCAGGTATCGGCGACGAAAAGCGTAAACACACCACGCTGCTCGAGGCGCTGCAGCAGGGCATGGAGCTCCTTGTCGATGATACGCTCGGCCGTTCCCGGCCCGGCTGATTCAAAGCCGGGCAGAACGAATACCTCGTCCATGCCGTCCGGGTTCGATCCAGGGGTGCGTTCGGGCAACTGCGCGCCGTGACCCGCGAAGCTGATGAAGACGAGATCGCCGGGTTTCGCATTGGCGGTCATCTGCTGCAGCGCCCCCATGACGCTCTGCCGCGTGGCCTGGCGGTCGAGCAGTACCGTCAGGTCGCTCACACCCGCCTTGCGCAATGCGCCGGCGAGATCGCTCGCATCCGCGACCGCCCCCTTGAGGTGGCGCTCCGCGACATAGTCATCGGCCCCTATGACGAGCGCACGCACCGGGCCGCCGGTGGGGCTCTGCAATGTGGCGGCGTCGGCAATCCCCGCCTGCAGTCCGATCAGGAGACCGGCGGTGCTGCTCAATTTCAGCCAAGACACCGTGCCTCTAGCCCGCGCGCCCAACTGTGAACCAGCCGGCACTAGCGCCGCCGCCATTCGACGCGCCGGTTGAGCGCGTTGATGTCTTCCTGCGTGAGCGAGCCGGGATCGACCACGCGCAGCGGCTGGCGCTTGCCCATCGCCACGCCCTGGATCGGTTGCGACACGCCGGCCTCGCGCAGCGCGCGCTCGACCGCCTTCAGCCGCTCCGCGGACAGGCGCATATTGTATTCGTCCGAACCAACGGCATCTGTATGCCCGACCAGGATGATTTGCGCCGGATGCTGCTGCTGAATTGCCGAAAGAAGCTCGTTCACGGCCTGCTGCCCGATCGGCGAGAGCTGTGCGGAATTGAAATCGAAGCGGATCGGCAGCGGAATCGAGACCGGATGGAAGCCGCGAACGTCCTCCGACATCACACCTCCGACGCTGCCGTCGCGATGATCCTTCGCGGAAGCGACGAACACCGAGCCGGGCGCCTGCTCGTTCGCGGCCAGAAGGCGCGCTTGCGTGGCGCGGTCGAGGATCTCATTGATCAGCTCGGGAGCCGGCGCATGCGGCGTCTTGGTCGCGTCCTTGATGATTTCGATTGCGCGCATGTAGGTGCCCGCCGCATCGGCAAAACGCCGTTGCTCGAAGCGCTGCGCGCCGAGCACGGCTGCGGCCTTCCACGAGACTTGCGGCTTGTCGGCATCGACGGTCAGCGCCTCGCGCTGCGGCGAATTGGCGGGCAGCGCCTCGGCAATGACAAGCTCGAGCGCCGCACGGGTGTTCTGCACCTGGATCAGCGACGCACCGCACACGGCGTCGCCCGCGATCGCACTCTCGGCCTTCTTGGCATCCTCCAGCGAGCGCGCCTGCACCGCGGTATTGAAGCGCGCAAGCAAGCTTGTGCAATCCGCCGCTCTCACGGTTTCGCCATAGATCGTCCCGGCGAGACCGATGCCGACCAGGGCGCCCATAACCATGGAAGGTTTTGGCATTGTGATTCTCCGGCCGCCCCTCTGCTCGGTCAAGGCTGGATGGTCAGATTGACAGACGTGATCGAGGTGCCGCTCGGCAGGCGACGCGAGACATTCAGGAGGTCGGTACGCAGCCCTTCGAGCGACGGCATCGCGGTGAAGATGTTGGTCTGGTCAGGCGCGACGACGGTTGCCGGAGTCGCGTCGGTCGAGCAGACCGCGATCAGCGTGGATGTGCCGACCGGCCCGCGCGCATCGATCACGGTCGAGGCGGAACCTCCCGAGACCACCGTCAGCTGTCCGGCCGGAATCGCGTTGCCGGTCGCGTTCTTGTTGGGAAACACCTGGCGCGCCTGGCCGTTCGCCGCCACGTCGAACACCGTCAGCGAGCAGGCGGTCTGGGTCGTCGCTGCGAAGGTGATGCGCTCGCCGACGCGGTAGGTCTGCTTGTCCGTCGCAACTGCGAGCAGCAGCGTGTTGTTCATCTGCGGCACCAGTCCGGCCTGCGCGGTCGGAGCTGGCGCCAGAGCCACGGCGGCCTGCGCGACTTGAGCCGGTGGCGCAGGCGGCAGCGCGGCGACCGGCGTCGCCTGCGCGACCGTGCGCAGGACCAGATTCTGCTGCGCGAACTTGCCTCCCTGCGCCGACGCGGCCGCGACGGTAAGGTTGCGCATCAGATCTTCGACGCTCGCCTCGACGCTGCGAAATGCCCCGGTGCCGCTCAGTTGGTTCGCGGCGACGAAGCCGTTCGGCTGCGACGTGGCGACCACCTTGATCAGCTCAGACCCGAAGGGCGGGCCAACGACGATCTGCGCGCTGCTCGGCGAGGCCGGAACCTGCAGCGGGGCGTTGGCGCGCACCAGGGACTGCGGCTGGCTTTCGTTTGGGAACAACTGCGTCACCTTGCCCGTCGGGCCGACGGTGACGATCGTCACATAGGCGTCCTCGCTGGTGCGAACCGAAAGCTGGACGTGCTCGCCATTCGCATACAGCCCGCTGGGGCGGTCGAAGCTCGCCTCGAGCTGGATCGTGTTGCTGGGGCCCGTCGCGTTGTAGGCTTGAACCTGCTGCACGCTGAGCTGGCGCTCGGTGCCCTGACCGAGCTGGGGTTGCGCAGCTGCCGGACCAACCGTCAAGGCGACAGCCACGAGTGCAAAGAGGACAGGCTTGGACATGGGATCTCCTGGTCGGGGCGATTCGATCCTCGATCGTGTTCCAGCTCGCAGCTTGCCAGAACCCGTTCGACAACCTGCGAGGATGCGTTCGGTGTGGTGCGAGCCCTGCGACGTCGAGCCCGCACAACCTGTGCAGCCTTAGAGGAAAGCCCGGAATGTGAGAAGGCGCGGACCCCTTCCCCTGCTCACCACGATTAAGTACACCTCCCATTGAATTGGAGGCCACCGCCATGCACCTTACGTCCACCCCTGATAATGGATAGCAAGCCGACGATCATGGGCACGGAGCTCGATGCCGATCTCAATCTCCTGGAACGGATGCGCCACGCGCGGGCGCAGCTGAACGAGGAGATTTGCGCGGCAAGCGTCGACCAGAGCGCCGATGTGTTGAACGCGCTGCGGCTCGAGTCCTCCTATCACCTTTGCGAGTTCTTCTTTCTCCTCAAGGCGAATGGTTTCTACGACACCGACGACATCCACGCGCTTGCCGACATGCACAATCGCTATCTCGCCGAAGTGCTCAAGGACGAGGAGAAGATGCGGCGCATGAATCTGACCTCGGAACGCCTGCTGCAGGCGATCTTCACCGGCGACACGATGCCTCGCCTGCTTGACGTCTGGCGCAGCTCGCGCGGCAGCCTCGATCAGAGCAATCTTGCCCGCTTCCTGGTTACGATCATGTCGACCGAGACGTGCCGCAAGTTGGTCGTCGCCTTCACGAAGGCGGGGTTCCTGGAACGCATCCGCACGCCGCATGGGACCGTGGTGATCCGCTCGAAAGGGATCGTCGAGGCGATGTTCGGCGCATCGATTCGACAGCTGCGATTGGAACTCCAGCCCGGAATGTCCGCATGACCGTGCTGACCCCTGCGCCGGTTCGGCCGCCGGCCCCTCGGGCACCAAAATGTTTGGAGGCACGCTGGGCCGCGGGCCATACCTCCTATGCTATGACCCGACGGCCGCGCGGGAGAGCGGGTTCGACGACATGCATCGCCTAAGGCGCCTGGTAGCAGTCCTGTTCGGTCTGCTGGCTCTCTCGGTCGCACCGGCCGAGGCGAAGCGCGTTGCGCTCGTCGTCGGAATCAACAGCTACGACAATCTCAAGTCCGATCAGCAGCTGCACAAGGCAGTCAACGACGCACGTGCGGTTGCCGCGACGCTAAAGGATGTCGGATTTCAGGTGGTCCAAGCCGAGAACGCAACCCGCAGCGATTTCCTGCGCACCTGGCAGCGCTTCCTCGACTCGGTGCAGCCCGGCGATGTGACCACGATCTATTTCGCCGGCCATGGCATCGAGCTCAACGGCGTGAACTTCATTTTGACCCGCGATGTTCCACGCCCTGACGATGGCGAGGAACTGATGCGCGGGAATGCGATCCGTGTGGGATCGTTGATGGAACGGCTGCGCGAGCAGAACCCACAGGTCGCGATCTGGATCATCGATGCCTGCCGCGATAGCCCTTTTGCGGGGCCGGGAGTGACGCGCGGCGTCGGCTCGACCCGCGGGCTCAAGCGCGAAGATCCTCCCAAGGGCACGCTGGTGATGATGTCGGCGGGCAGCGGTCAAGGCGCGCTCGACGCGCTTTCCGACGCCGACGCCAATCCGAATTCGGTTTACACGCGCACCTTGCTGCCGCTCCTGAAGGAGCCCGGTCTCGAGGTTACTGACCTCGCCAAGCGCCTGCGGACCGATGTCGAGGCCTTGGCGTCAACGATCGGGCGTGACCAGCGGCCGGCGTTTTATCACGAATTGTCGGGCGACTTCTTCCTGGTGCCGCCAAGTGGTCCGCGCCCATCCGTCAGCGCGCCCTCGTCGGGCGTGAGCGAGGCTGCGGCGGCCTGGGCAAGCGTAAAGGACACGTCCGATCGCAATCTGCTCGAGGCCTTCGTGCGCCAGTTCCCCGGCACCTTCTACGCCGGACTAGCGCAGGCGAGGCTCGATACGGCGGCGAAGCCGCAAGCCGTAGCAACCGTCATCGCATCGCTGCCGGCGGCCTCGGCGGCTGCGCCGACGGCCATTCTGGTGCCGCAGCCGCCGGCGGCGATCAGCCCGGCACTCGTGCCGTCACGCCGCAAGCCGCCAAGCGCGATGGAGTCGGCGCAGGCGTGGATCGAGGCGAAGGACTCGAATGACGTGACCGCACTCGAGCGCTTTATCAGCGTGCACGGCGAGAGCATCTATGCGGCCCCGGCGCGCGAGCGGCTCGAAGCCGCGCGCCGGCGCCAGGCTGCGGCTACCCCGCAAGGCCCTGCATCCCCCGCCTCGCCGGCGCGGCCGTCGAACGCGGCCGAGGTCGCAAAGGCCTGGGTCGCCGTCAAGGATGCGACCGAGCCGCAAATGCTCGAAGCGTTCCTGCAGCTTTATGGCGACAGCATCTATGCGGCACAGGCGCGTCAGAGGATCGCCGATCTGCACGACAGCACCGAGCGTATGCAAGTCGCAGCGCTGCCGGTGCAGTTCCCGATCGCCCCGTTTGCTCTCAAGCCGGGAGGTGCGTTCCGCGATTGTGCCAGGTGTCCCGAGATGGTGGTGGTGCCCGCCGGTAGCTTCACCATGGGGTCACCCAAGAGCGAGGCCGGGCGGGCGAGCAACGAGGGCACCGAGCGCTCCGTGTCGATCAAGGCTTTCGCGGTCGGCAAGTTCGCGGTCACCTTCGACGAATGGGACGCCTGTGTCGCCGCGGGCGGCTGCGACGGGTATCGTCCGGCCGATCAGAACGGCCGGCGCGGTCGCTATCCGGTCGTCAACGTCTCGTGGAAGGACGCCAAACGGTACGTAGCATGGCTCGCCAGGACGACCGGCAAGCCGTATCGGCTGCTCTCCGAGGCCGAGCGCGAATATGTGGCGCGCGGCGGCACCACCACGCCCTTCTGGTTCGGCGCCAGCATCACACCGCGGCAGGCGAACTATAACGGCTCGATCCAGTATGCGAATGGCGAGAAAGGCGAGTTTCGCAATCGCTCGCTGCCGGTCGACTTCTTCGCCGCCAATCCGTTCGGGCTCTATCAGGTGCACGGCAACGTCTATGAGTGGACTGAGGACTGCTGGCGCCCTTCCGATGCGGGCTCACCGAGTGACGGCTCGGCGCGCATGGAGGCTGATTGCGCCGCGCACGCACTGCGCGGCGGCTCGCTCCGCGACGGGCCGGATGCACTGCGCTCCGCCGCGCGCAGTGGCTTTGCAACCGAGAATCGCACCGAGAATGTCGGGTTCCGGATCGCACGCGGCTTGTAAGCCGCATCAAATCCCGAGATTGCCGTCCTTTGCGGCGGCATAGCGCGCACCGACGGCAGTCCAGTTCACCACGTTCCACCAGGCCTTAAGGTAGTCGGCGCGGCGGTTCTGATAGGTGAGGTAATAGGCGTGCTCCCACACGTCGTTGCCGACAAGCGCGCGGCGGCCTTCCATCAGTGGCGTGTCCTGATTGGGCTTGGTCACGATCGCGAGCTTGCCGTCGGCATCGGCCGTGACGAACACCCAACCCGAGCCGAAGATGCGCAACCCGGCGGCGTTGAACTCCTCCTGCAGCTTCGCAAGCCCGCCGAAGTCCCGCTCGATCGCAGCCGAAAGCTCAGGCTCGGGCGCCGTGCCGGGCGGACCCATCACTTGCCAGAACATCGTGTGGTTGGCGTGGCTGCCGGCATTGTTGCGAACCGCATTGCGGATCGCCTCGGGGAGCTCGCCGAGCCGGAACAGCAACTGCTCGAGTCGCATCGCGGCGACCGCCGGATAGTCCTTGACGGCCGCGTTGAGCGCGCTCACCGCCGCCCCGTGATGGCGGTCGTGATGAAGCTCAATCGTCTCCGCATCAATGTGTGGCTCGAGCGCCTTGGCCGGATAGGGGAGCGGCGCAAGCTGAAAAGGTGCTGCGCCTTGCGCGAAAGCGCGCCCGCGAGGAACGCTTACGGCGGCGGCAGCCGCCTGAGAAAGGAGAGCACGGCGCGTGAGCTTGGGCATTTCTAGTCTCACTTTTTTGCGCCGAGCTGAATCCCGGCGCCCTGGCGCCTGCTATTTCGGCAGAACGCGAAATTCGATGCGGCGGTTCTTGGCGCGGTGCTCCTCGCTATCGTTCGCGGCGATCGGGCGCGTGTCGCCGTAACCGGTCGACTCGATCCGGGTTGCCGGCACCCCATGCTGCACGAGATAACCCACCACGGCGCTGGCGCGATTGGTCGAGAGCGACCGATTGGCCTCCCTGCCGCCGACCGAGTCGGTATGTCCGGTGACCTCGACCCGCGCACTCGGGCAGCGGTTCGCAATGTCGGCGACGCTGTTGAGCAGGGGCTCGCTGCTGTGATCGAGCTCCGCGCTGCCGATCTTGAAGTAGATCGCCTGCGTGGTCGAGATGACGCTGAAGCGGGTTTCGCAGGCCTCCGTGGAGATCGTCGCCGTCTCCTCGGCGCGCACGCGCCTCTGCGTCTCCGCGCGAGCCGCCTCGATCGCCGGGATCTTCTCGCCGGTTTCGAACACGAGATCGAAGCTGATCGAGGTCGCCGCCACGATCGGAATGCCGCCGACCGCTTCGGACAGCTTGGCGATGCCGGCGGTCAGGTTGAAGTCCTCTGCCGTGACGATGATCGGCTCGGCCGAGGTGACCGAGACCGATTGGTCGGTGATACGCGTCACCGTCACGGGCGCCTCGAACTCGCGCTCGACGCCGTGCAGACTGAGCTTGAACTTGAGCGGGTAGGCGATTCGGATCTGCGAGGTCAGATCCTGCAGCTTCTGCATGTCGAGCTTGGCGGTAATCTCTGCCTGCGGAAACTTGAACGTTTCAAACAGCAGGTAGCGCATGCGCACATCGCGCACGTCGATATTGGACTTGACCGAGATCAGATCGATCTTCAGCGTGGCGTCGCCGTTGCGGCGCACGCTGCCGTCGAGTCCGGTGAAGCGCTGGGTCTCGATGGTGGTGTTGTTCTTCGCCGTCTGCATGTAGAAATGCGACGCGTTCGCGTTCAGCAGCCACTCCTGCTGCGCGTTGGCTGTCGCCGTGCCGACGAGCGGCAATGCGATCGCCATCATCAGCGTTGCAAGTTGTCGACGCATGGGCTTGATCCTCGCTTTGCACGTGCCGGCGCCGTCCTGCAGCACGGCGCGATTGACGCTCACTGACACCCCGATTTCGCCCAGCGCATCAGCGCGGCCTTGTAGGCGCCGCCGTAGGGATGGGGATGGCGCAGCGCCGAGCGCGGGTTTTTCGCGTATGAGGCACCCTGCTCGCACAGCGCCTGCCGGTCCCACTGATGACAGGACTGGCAGTTTTTCTTCCAGACTTCCTCGGGAAGCCCTTCGATCGGCGGAAATTGCGGAATGCCGCGCGCGAGTTGCTCGATGGACTGACCCTGCACCGGGAACGGACCTTCGGGAATCGGCTGTGTGAAGCGCAGTGTATCATCGGCCGGAGCTGCGGCGATCGCCGGCGCCGGCGCGGGAGGCGGAGCCCCGGTCGCGACCGCCGCCTCGGCAGGCGACATCTCCTGCAGCAACCGCGGGTTGGTCCAACCTTCGACCGCCGCGCGCTCGTTTGGCTTTGGATATTTTTGCGCGATGTAGACCCACTCGCGATCGCCGGCCTTTTCGGTGCGCGTGACGCAGACCACCTCACCGCTGTCGAGTACGTCGATGAAAACGGCATCGCCGCGCGGCTCTTTGCTGATATTCAGGCTGCCGGCCTGGACCTTGTAATAGCGGCACGCCTGGTCCTGCGCGCTCGCGGTCCACCCCCAGAACGCCACGCTGGAGCCGGCCGCAAGACTGATCGCAAGACAGAGAGCGAAGCTCGGGATGCGCATCCTGTTGTCCTCGGGCGCTCGTCCCTAGCGGGCGGCTCGCAAGCTCGAGACGATAAAGATGGCACCCTCGCGAGCAGCGGAGGGGCGCGAATACGGATTGCTGTGAATGAGCCGGAGAAATCGGAGGCAACGGTCGGCGTCCGCGGGACCCGACAGGCTCCGATTCGAGGTTGCGAAGCGCTCGGACTCGAAGTCCGTCTGCAGCACGGCCGGCGCATGGATCCTGGCTTGCGAAGCTGTGCTCTTGGGAACCGACGGCATGGCTTGTCTCCCTCGGCGCTGGATTCGCGCGGATCAGGCCGCGACTATGCGAACCGCGGGGTCTTAACGCTTTGGCGCCCAGATGAAACGTTGTGAAGATTTCTGAATTGAGGGCGAGTGACGCGCCGGATCGAACGTCCGTGACGATGCAACCGGGTTTCGCCAGGCACATCGTTGCGACTTGCAAACGGCTTGAAGGTCTTCCGCTTGCCGGCGAACCGCAGACGGTGTTAGCAGCCGTCACGGCCACCCACTAACGTGACGGCGAGGATCGGTTCGATGCCCGCCGCTGTCGATGAACGTCAGTCAGGAGCTCACGATGCTGGTGACGTATGAGGAAGGTGGCAAAGTCGTCACCATCACGGGTTGGCGCAAATGGCTGATCGTTGCGGCGGCGATGGTCGTTGTGACCGTTATCCTGACGGCCGTTGTCGCGCTTCTGTTCGGTATCGCGCTCACATTGGCATTCGTTCTGCTGATCGCAGCGCCGCTGGTATGTGCGCTTGGGTTGATCGCGTACGCGGTGCGGCCGATGTGGTGCGGCACGCCGTAGCCCGGCTCGCTTTGTCACGCGCGGCGAAGAAAAACCAGACGCGTCATGATTTCCTTCGCTCCGGGTCGCCAGTTATCGTCTGCACGGTCCGGGCGTGACGGCCTGCGGCGGCGCCTGCGTTGAAGCGGAACCACCCTCAATAGTGCGGCATGGCTCGAGCGCCGGCCGTTCGGACTCGTCCTGTTCCGACCGGGAGGTCGGAGCGCGACCATTATCATTGGGGTCTACGAGATGCGGACCAGAGTCAATCGGCAGCTCCCTGACCCGCTGCGTCGATTGGGCGAAGACAGGAGCCGTGAGCGGGACCGCGGAAACAATGACAAGCGCCAACAATTCGCAGGCCAAGCCCTTTTTCATATTATCGGTCTCGCGGTTCAGGAACACCATCACCCTGTCGCGCCGTGACTGTTGGGCGCAGGATCAGCACACGCTGGGGCCACACTCCTCCCATCGGACACAGCGCATGACGCCATCTTCATCGCGCTCCCACGCGATGCACTCGCGCCGCGCCAGGATCGCGCCCGGGAGACGGGGCGGCGACTTCGCGCCCGCCGGCAGCGCGTGCCCATGCGACGGCACAATCAGCAGCGCAGCAAGGAGCGTGAGCGAACAAAAGGCGGACTTCAAAATGCGCGGCATGGCGTTGTCTCCCCGATGTTGCGCCGATCTGGATTCCTGCGGTTCGATCTCAAGCGGTCTCATTCATCAGGCTTGCCGTTATCCACGGCCGGGGGATCCGGCGGCCGCCCCGGTTGCGCCTGGTCGACCTCGGCTTGCGGGACAAACAACTTCGCCCCCTCGGTGATATCCGAGAAGCTTGTCTTGCCGCTGAACAGATCCTTGAATCCGTCAGCCATGTTGCTGAACATGTCGCGCGTCTGCGCTTTCGAAGGTTCGCCGGCCTGCGGATTTCGTCCGATCGGCGCGGCTGCCGTTTCGGCGGGCGCAGCCGGCTTTTCCATCGGATCAGCGTGTGCGGCACCGGTCGAGATCATGACTGTCGCCAGCAACACCAAAGCTCGGTTCTGCATGCCGTGCGCCCTCTTTCCTGCGTGAGGCCGCAGAAGAGCAACAGCCGAGGCAAATCACAACGGCCAGGCTTCCAAGCAGCTTGAAGGTCGACGGAGTCGCACAGGCGCAGGCGTCGCGCGGCGAGGCTCTCACGATCACGCGTCGGTTAGCCGGGCCCGGATTCCGTTCCTTGCCGCATCACCATGGCGCGGCAGAGACTGGCGCTTTTGTTCTTTCAGGGCGAGCGCGTATCTATTTTGGCAACGGCTTCGCGGAATTTGTTGATCTGGAGACAGGTGATTTCATGTTCGTGCCGCCCGTGCTGCCGCACCTCGAAGCAAACATGAGCGCGACCGAAGAGCTGTGGTGGCTCGCCTGCCGGACGCCGGACGATATCGTCGTGAACCTGCCCGATGTCGATGACGCCTCACTAGACGGCTATAGCCGCGGCTAAGCAGTTCGCGCGACCCTCCCCAGCCACGTGCCCGCTAAACAAGACCGAACGTGATCTGTGCGAGTCCGAGAGAACGAGCCGTTCAGACCGAGATGGCCCGGAGGTCGCGGTTAGGCCGACGTCCTGATGTTTGGTCGTTGCGCAGAGACCTGCATCGGCACAACGACCCGTCAAGAACGGCCCAATTCGATCGGTTGCTTATCCGACGCTGACGCAACCGCAAGACATCGAAAAGTCGGACAGCTTCTAAAGAATTAACTGTGCTGGCGCACCCGACACGACTCGAACGTGTGACCTTTGCCTTCGGAGGGCAACGCTCTATGAGCAACGGGTGCGTACTGCTCGCGTAGCGTTTTGCGCAGATTTCGTTAACCGGTACAGGTGCTGCCGCGCATCGCGCGTCGAGCGTGGTCGAATTCGCCCTACACGTAGAGGTGCCGAACTTCGGCGATGCGCGCTTCTCCAGCTTTCAACGCCTCGTCAGAGGTGTGAACCGAGTAATAGCCCAGCAGCAGTTCGTGAGGATGAGGCACCGCCGAACCGAGAACGAAGGTCGCGCCTTCGGGGCCGGCCTGAAACGGGATCGCGGCATCACTTCGGTCGAATGCGATCATGTCGCCGGCCTTGTATCGGCCTTCGCCCACAATGCTGCCGTGAGACAGGCTGAGCCAGCCGACCTCATGGCCAATTGGTGTCTCGTAGACCCACGTCTCTCCCGGAGCAAGCGTGACGAGCAGATAGTTGAGGCCATTGAAGGCGCGCACGGGGCTGGTTTTGCCTTGATAGGCGCCGACGATCAGGCGCGCCGGGCCGACGGTGGGAATGCCGCTTGCCTCAACGAATTGCCACTCGGGCGCGCTCGCTTCCAGCGCGGCGGGCAGAGCCACCCAGAGCTGAAACGCCTTGAAGCGTGGCGCGCTAGCCGGTCGATATTCGCCGCCATGCCAGATGCCGCTACCGGCACGCATCCACTCGACCCCGCCATAGTCGAGCAGTCCGGTGCCCCAGTCCCCCATGTCGAAGCGGAGATTACCCTCGGTGAGGACGGTGACGGTGGCGATGCCCGAATGCGGGTGGAGGTTGTCGCTGCTCGTGATGGAGGACGGCGCGTCCACATGGTCGAGGAAGACGAACGGCTTGAGATATTGGCCAAGGTCCGAGGGGCTCATCAGGCGGGTGATCGGCCCCTGTTCGGAGCCGCGAGTCCGGCTGAAGACTTTCCGCTCGACGAGCTTGGGCATCGCGCGCGCGGTTGAAAGATTGCGTGACATTGTTTGGTCTCCTTGAAAGGCAGTGGCGTGCACGGGCTCTTGGGCGGTTTCAGCCTTGTGCTTCCCGTGCCGACTTCAGCGCGCGGGCCCACCACGCGATGTCGTCGAGCATGGCAGTGGCGGATTGTTCGAGATGGGGGAAATCGTCGAAGCTCTTGCCCTGCTGCCAGATCCCGAGAAACTCGACCATGCCGAGATAAACCGCGGAGCGCACCGGCGCCATCTGCAGTTCGACGGCAACCATGCGCAGATGCTCGATCGCGCGGGCCGCACCGACACCGCCGTAGCCGACGAATCCGATCGGCTTGCGATTGAACTCCTTGTAGGCATGGTCGAGGGCGTTCTTGAGCACGGCGCTGGCGCCGTGATTGTACTCCGGCGTCACGACGATGAACCCGTCGAGGGTGGCGAGCTTGGCCGCCCAGCGCTGTGCAGCCGGGTTCTCCGGCGGCGCATAAATCGGCGACATCTGCTCATCGAAGAACGGTAGCGGGTAGTCGCGCAGGTCGATCAGCTCAAAGTCCAGATCCAAGCGCTTGTCAGTGAGGTCGCTGAGCCATTTTGCGGGCTTCTCGCCGAAGCGTCCCTTGCGGGTCGAGCCGAGGACGATGCCGATGCGAGGCGTGGATTGCGTGGTCATGTGATGTCCAGTCGATAAAGGGAGGGAAGGGGGGAAGGACAGGCGGCCTGCTGCACAGGCCGCCACTCCGGGCGTGCATCAGCTATTGAACGTTGCGTTCGAAGGCGCCATTGCAGCCAGGCGATCACGCCGCGACCAAGTCGTGCGCAGGACCAGCGAGCCCGGCGATGAGGCCGCGAGGACGAGGAGGCCACCCGCCAGGGCAACGTTCTTCATCAGGTCGATCGGAGCGCCGATATGGACGACGACACCGGTGAGCACGCACCAGGCGGCGAGCAGAACGCCGACAATGCGGGTCTGTACGCCGATGACCAGCGCGGCGCCGCCGACGACTTCGAAGAGACCCATCAGATAGGCGAGCAGCAGCGGGGCCGGCAGGCCCATATGGCCGAGCATCCCGGCGAAGGTGGGCCCTGCGCCGATTTTCCCCGCGCCCGAAACGAGGAACAGGACCGAGAGCAGGATGCGCCCGGCGAGAAGGACGAGATTGTTGTTCATGACGTAACCCCATTGGTTGGTTGCAGTCTTGGGATAGCGCCATTGCGATTGATTGATTAGATGGGTAGATCGGATTGTACTTATCCAAAATATGAAGTAATCAGTGGTGATGGTAGATTTCAACGACATCGCCCTGTTCGTGCAGGTCGTTCGCTGCGGCAGCTTCTCGGAGGCCGGCCGGAGGCTCGGCATGCCGCCCAACACGGTGAGCAGGCGCATTCAGGCGCTGGAAGACCAACTCGGCGCGCGCCTCATGCAGCGCTCGACGCGCCGGCTGACCCTCTCGGACGCTGGTCGGGAATTCCACGACCGCTGTGCCGCAGCGATCGATGGCCTGCAGCAGGCGAGCCAGGATCTCACGGCTGGAAGCAGGGTCCCCAGCGGCTTGGTACGCGTGACCGCGCCCGCGAACTTTCTCGATTTCTACACGCCGCAACTGGCGGCGGCTTTCCTGGGAACGTATCCGCAGGTCCGCCTTGAATTCCTGCTCGACGACGCAATCGTCGACCTGATCACGGACCGCATCGATGTCGCATTTCGCGGTGGCAGTGGCGGCGGGTCCGGCTATCTCGCCCATCGCGTGCCGGTCTCGCCCACTGGGCTCTTTGCCAGCCCCGACTATCTGGAGCGCCATGGCTCACCCCAGGCGCTCGCTGAGCTCGCGAGCCACCAATGCCTGACGACCCCACGCCAATCGGATTACGCCGTCTGGCGGCTACAAGCGCCGGAGAATTCCGAAGAGCACGTCGAGGTCACCGGGACCTTCGCGGCCAACAACACACGCGCCCTCCTTCTGGCGGCTGTTGCCGGCCTTGGCATTGCATTGCTGCCCGGTGCGATTGCTGCCGCCGACGTCGCGGCCGGCCGGCTGGTCCCGATCCTGCCGCAGTACAAGCGCCGCGATCAAAGCATGTGGGTCGTCTATCCCAGCCATCGCCAAGTCTCGCCCGCCGTGAAGGCATTCGTGACCTCGGTCATCAAGCGATTTGAGGAGGAGATGGTCTTGCTCGACTGACGATCTTGCAGCCGTTTCTCGGCACTGAGTTGCCCAGTCTTGGGCGCAGCTACGCCAGGGCCGCGATCCTGAAACGCGCATCCCGTGTGGCCGTAAGACGTCGCCGGGATGCTGGGATCAAATCGCAACTTGAACTGAATATCGGTATCGGTGGTTGCGCCTCCAGGACTGGAACCTATTCTGGGATCAAATTCGGCGATAGATTGCGTACGAACGGTGGCTTTTGACGGATTACCCACGGCGAACGCCGCGAGTTAGGCTGCCGTCGGCGGGCGTCTCAACTTCATCGTATTTGCAATTGTGCGTCCACGCGAGCATGCGCGGCAACGCTTGGAGGCCGTCATGAATCTTCCACGCCGCAAATTCCTGCACCTCGCGGCGAGTGCAGCCGTGGCCTCAGCCTTCTCGCGCACCGCGGTCGCGCAGAACTATCCTATGCGGCCGATCCGGCTGGTGGTTCCTTTTCCACCTGGTGGTGCCTTCGACACTTTCGCGCGCCCCTGGGCCGAAAAGATGAAGCCTCTGCTCGGCACGGTCGTCGTTGAAAATATTGGCGGTGCCGGTGCTTCGCTCGGTGCAGCCGAAGTCGCGCGTGCGCGCCCGGACGGTTACACCGTCCTTGTCGGAGGTACGCTTACTCATCTCAACGAGGCGTTGCTCAAGAAGCGCCCGCTGTATGATCCGATCAAGGATCTGGACCCGATTGTGGGCGCGGCGAACATTTTCCTCTGCATCGCCGTGAACCCTTCAGTGCCGGTACAGACTCTTGCCGAATTCATCAGTTACGCCAAAGCCAATCCCGGGAAGCTGTCTTACGCGCATGCCGGGATCGGCTCGATCAACCATCTGACCGGCGAGCTGTTCAAGGTGCTCGCCGGGACACCCGATATCGTACAGGTCCCCTATCGAGGAATAGGGCCGGCGTTGACGGACCTTATCGGTGGCCAAGTCCAGATGATCGTGGCCGGATTCACCGCGGAGGAGATCGAATTTCATCGCTCCGGCAAAATTCGCGTTCTCGCGGTGACAAGTCCGAAGCGTCTCACCGTTGCGCCGGATATCCAGACGGCCTCCGAAGCGGGCCTCCCCGGCCTGACCGTGACCGCATCGATCGGACTGCTCGCGCCGTCCGGTACACCAACCCCGGTCATCGAGCAGATCGCGCAGGCCACCCGCGCTGCGCTCGCGGATCCCGCCTACCAGCAGTTGCTGACTGGGGAAGGTTTCGAACCCGTCCTCGACTCAAGCCCGGAAAAATTTCGCGATTCCCTTGCCGCTGACGTCGCACTCTGGGCGCCGGTGGTCAAACAGCTTGCGCTGAAGATCGATTGATTGCGGCAGCCGCTCAACTTCACGGTGCGGCGACCAGCGTGAAGTGAAATGCTGCGCCCCGCGGGACGTTCTCCGCCGCCCATATTCGCCCACCGTGTCCTTCGACGATTGAACGGCAGATCGCCAATCCCATTCCCATGCCAGCCTGCTTGGTCGTGTAAAATGGATGGAAAAGACGCTCGATGCTTTGCGGGCTTATGCCTGGTCCGGAATCCCGAACCGTGATGAGCACGTTGTTCGGTCCATTCGCCTCAGTGCCGATCTGCAACTCGCGTAAGGTCATGCCGCTCTCACCCATTGCCTGAAACGCGTTCAAGATCAGGTTAAGTATCACCTGTTGCAGCTGGGTCCGGTCTGCTTTCACAGCGGGCAAGCCTTCGGCAAATTGCGTGTGCACCGAGACGCCGCTTCTCGTAGCTTCGCTCCGCGTGAGCTCGATCACCTCGCTGATTGCACTATTGATGTGCAGCGGCTCCATCTGCGGCGGCGCGTTCTTGACGAGGTCACGGATTCGGCTGACGACATTGCCCGCCCGGTCACCGTCATTCACGATCCTAGCCAGCAGCCGGCGTACCTCCTCCAGATTCGGTGCATCACGATTCAACCAGCGCAATGCCGCTTGCGCATTGACTTTTGTAGCGGCGATCGGCTGATTGACCTCATGAGCGATTGACGCCGTGAGCTGCCCCATCGTCGCCACCCGATTCGCATGCGTGAGCTCCATTTGCGTCTCGCGATAGCGCCGTTCGCTCTCTGCCAGATCGCGGTATAGCTGGGTATTCTCAAGCGAGATCGCGGCCTGCGCAGCCAGGAGCTTCAGCACCGTGATCCGCGCTGGCGCGAAGGCCCCTGCAACCAGGTTGTTTTCGAGGTAGAGCATGCCAATGAAATTGGCCTGCGTGACCAACGACAGGCCGAGAATGGAACGGGCCTGGCGCGCACGGATGTATGGATCCTCCGAAAATGCATTCTGGGTCGCGGCATCGTCGAGAACGACGCTCTCCCGCGTGTGCTGAACGTAGTGGAGGACTGCTTCGGGCAGTGCCGCCGGGGTCACGGCAGCGTCGCACAGACGCACGATAACCGCGTCACCGTCGATGGTAGCGTCTGCCACGATCCGAGGCTCGCAGCTGCGCGAGAGGATCAGCACGCCGCGCTCGGCGCCCGCATGCTCGATCGCGGTGCGCATCACTGTCGTGAGCAGCTGCTCCTGCACGATTGTGCCTGAGACCGCTTGCGACAACTTTATCACGGTCGCGAGATCCAACTGTTCGACGGAAGTCCCGATTGTGTTTGTCGGCCCGGGCGCTATCTGTTTCTCACCCAGTCCTGGATGCAAGCGAACGAGCTGTTGAGCCTTGCCGTCGGCTCCCCAGCGCAAATAGCCGTCCAGCGCGTTTCGCAAGTAGACAGGCGCGATCTGGTCGAAGCCGCGCGCTGCATAAAAGCGCGCGGCGATTTCGCAGGCGAGCGCCTCGTTATGGACAAAGCCGCTCGCGCGGGCCGACCGGATGGCCCGCTCGTAAAGGTCCATGGCATCGAGCGCGCGCCCATCGATGCGTGCGATCTCCGCCCCGACGAGCGCGGCGCGGTTGGCGAAATTCTCGGGGCAGTTGTCAGCCAATGCCCGGAGCCGCGCGTGAAGACCAAGGATGTTGACCCGGTATTGCGCCTGCTCGACGGCGGACACCGCGTCGTAATGCGCCGCCAGGGCAAGGGCGCCGTAGAAGAGATACTCGGCTTCCTCCACGTTCGATTGCGACGTCCAGAGGAGCTGCCTTGCCTTCGATCCAGCCTCGACCGCGGCGGCCCATTCGTGCGCGAAGAAGCGCGCCTGCAATTTCCGGATCCAGTACCAGCAGGCAGCGATTTTCGACTGCGGGCCTGTCGCGAGAAAGCGTTCGGCTTCTCGCTCGTCGAATTGCGGGCTGGTCGTGAACGAGCCGAAGCGGTCTGTCCGCCCTCGGAGAGTCTTGATGAGCTGCTGCGACGGGCCGATCATGCCAGCGACCAGATCGAAGCGAGCCTTTCGGATGAAAGCCGCCGCATCCTCGCACTGTTGGTCCACGCTGTTCAGGGGCTCGCCCGCGAACAGAAGCAGCGTGATGATGGAGCTGCGGGCATAGGACGCGAAGGTGAGGTCGCCGACCTGCTCGGCGGCCTCGAAGGCGAGTTTGAGCTCGCCAAGTGAAATATTGACATGGTTATTCCACGGGCTGATCGAGTGTCCGAATGCCAGATAGACGCGTGACTTGAACCGTCCCAAGCCGGCTTTTTCCACGAGATCGACGCCAAGTTTTCCGAAGCGGAGGCCGTTCCGGTAATCGCCCAAGCCTGTCAAAAGCTGGCCGAAGCGAACGTAGGCGAGCGGCGATGCATCGCTGTTGCCATGCTCCAGGCTGATGTTGGTCATCCGACCAGCGACAAGGCGGGGCAGGTGCTCATTGGTGAATCTGGCCGGTGCCTGGAGCGACGCGAGGACCTCGAGTGTCGACAGGCAAAGCGGGTCCGTCATGATGGGCAGCGCGGCAAGATCCTCTATCGGCCGATCGCCGAGCTGCCGCCACACCCGCGTGTATTCCCGTCGAACCTCCTCGCTGGACGGGTGCGCATTCCAATCGATCCCCGTCTGGCGAAGATGCTCGAGCGACACCTCGACGGCACGATCGTTTCGACCGAGTGTCGTGTAGAGATCCAATCGCAAGCGGGCGATCGCTGCGCCGTCCGTGGAGTTCATCGCACGTCCCGACAAGGCCGAGAGCCGTTCGTCCGCGTCGGCGAGGGCGCCGGTCAGGAATTCGCATTCGGCGCGGTAGAACTCGAGATCAAAAGCGAGCCGGTAATATTGGCCCCAGGGGTCCTGCGGCAGCAGCGCGCGGCCGTCGGCGAGATAGTTCAGCGCCGACGCATAGGCCGTCGAGGCCCTCGCGCGCTTACCAGCGAGAAGGTTGAGCTTGGCCGCCTGCTCCCGCTCCTCCGGCGAATCGATCCTGGAGGCGCCCCGGTTGAGCTGGTTGACGATGTCGAAGACGGCCTCGCTGCGCCGTTCTTCGGGAATTGTCGCCGCGAGCAGTCTCCCAATTCCGAGATGGGCCTCTGCTCGCAGTGCTTCAGGCATCAGCGAGTACGCGGCTTCCTGTACCCGGTCGTGGCTGAACCGGTAGCGGCCTTCGAAGCGATCCACCAACCCCTGGTGCACCGCCTCCTGCAGTGCCGTGTCGACGTCCGCCTCTGATGTCCCGAGCGTGAGCGCCAGGAGTGGTGGCTCGGCGGCATTGCCGAGACAGGCGAGCTGCTGCAAGGCCGTCTGCGTTTCGGCCGGTAGGCGGGCGATCTTGCCCACCATGAGCTCCACCACGTTTTCGGTGTAGCCCTTGGCGCGAATGCGATCGAGGTCCCACGTCCATTGCGAGACGCCGTGGTCGAATGTGAGGAGGCGTTCATCGGCGAGCGCTCGAAGAAACTGGGTGGCGAAGAACGGATTCCCTGCCGTCTTCTCTTGCACCAGCCGGGCCAATGGTGCCGCCCGCGCCGTGTCGCAGCGCAGCGCATCAGCAACCAGCTGCCCAAGGTGCTCGTGGCTCAGCGGCGCAAGCGTGATCTCCTTGACCTTTCCGCCTTGGCTCCTGATGGCTTCGAGTTTGCGAATGAGCGGATGCGTGGCATCGGCC
The DNA here is from genome assembly GCF_010811875.1 of Bradyrhizobium uaiense. Lineage (GTDB taxonomy): Bacteria > Pseudomonadota > Alphaproteobacteria > Rhizobiales > Xanthobacteraceae > Bradyrhizobium > Bradyrhizobium uaiense. The sequence goes on along the minus strand of NZ_VKHP01000005.1, from coordinate 11,729 downwards.
TCGTTGTCCCGATAGGCCCCGATCAGCAGCAGATGCGGTAGATCCGAGTGGGTCAGCAAATCGTCGAGCAGGTCGAGTGTCGCCGGATCGAGCCATTGCAAGTCGTCGAGGAAGAGTACGAGGGGATGTTCCGGCCGCGCGAACACGCTGACGAACCGCTGGAACACCATCTGAAAGCGCCGCTGTGCGTCCCGAGGTGCGAGTTCGGGGACCTGCGGTTGTTCGCCGATGACAAGTGTCAGTTCGGAGACGAGGTCGACCATGAGCCGTCCGTTCGAACCGAGCGCCTCCAATAGCGAGTCGCGTCGCAAGCCCAGCTCGATATCACCCCGGCTTAGCAGCGGCCGGACGATGCCTTGAAGAGCCTGGCCGAGCGTCGCATAGGGGATGTCGCGCTTGTACTGATCGAACTTGCCCGAGGCGAACAGTCCGCGCGGCGGTACCAGCGCCTTGTGCAGCTCATGGACCACCGAGGACTTGCCGATGCCGGAATATCCCGAGACCAGCACGAGCTCCGGTCCGCCGCCTTTGACGACACGCTCGAGGGCGGCGCGCAGAGCCTCGACCTCGCGCTCCCTGCCATAGAGCGTCCCGGGCATCAGCAATCGGTCGGGCGTGTCATCTTTCCCCAACTGGAATTCGTCGATCGCGCCGCGCGATTCCCACTCAGCGAGGCAGCGCCGCAAATCGCGCTCCAAGCCAGCGGCGGTCTGGTAGCGATCCTCGGCTGTCTTGGCGAGCAGCTTGAGGATCATCGCCGATACCGGGCACGGCACATCTCCGCGCCGCTTGGATGGCGGCACTGGCTTCCGGGCGGTATGGCAGTGGATCCATTCGACGGGATCAGCGGCGGCAAACGGCAAGGAGCCGGTGAGCATCTGGTAGAAGGTGACGCCGAGCGCGTAAAGGTCGCTGCGCGAGTCAATCGAACGATTCATTCGTCCGGTCTGCTCGGGCGCCATGTAGGCTAGTGTGCCGGCGAGCGTCTCTGGAGGGCCGGCTACCTGTCGTTCGCGGGAGAGGCGTGAGGCAATACCAAAGCCGGTGAGCCTCACGTCGCCCGCTGTGGCATTGACCAGTATGTTGGCCGGCTTGATGTCCTTGTGGACAAGGCCGCGCTCATGGAGTTTGCCTAGAGCCGTGGCAATGCCGATGGCCAGGCACAGGAAGCCTCCCACATCCATTGGTGCGCCTAGGAGCCGATGAAGCGGCTCGCCGCCCGTATCATCGAGCATCAGCACGGGCCGGGCGCCGTCGTTCGTGAACCCGAGCGGTTGCACGGCCCACGTCCTATCCAGCTCATCCCTCAAGGCGTATTCGTGAGCAAGGCGATCAATGCTCGAGCGCGCCGGGTGCTCGGCGGCGGGCATCACGATCAGTACGGCGCTCTTGTTGCCGTCGTCGCCGCTGCGCCAGGCTCGGCAGAAGACGCGTTCCCCGTCCTCCCACAAAACCTGAGAGGTGCCATCCGGATTGCCGTTCAGCAGGTCGGGCATTTGAACAGCATCGGTTTCGTCATGGCGCATCTTAGCGCACCAAAATCAAATTCAGACACCGCTAAATTCAAACCCTGAACCACGAGCCAAATATGTACCGCTTGTGGTTAGAACAAAGAATGAACAATGTTCATCCCTCAGGATGCGGGCAAGCGCGCACCATACGGATGGGCGCCGGCGTGACCTTTGCTCGGAGCGTTTAGAACTGATCCAAAAACGGGGGGCGCTGGACGAAGGGGGCCGCTTAGACCGCCGGCAAGCTCGAGCAAAGCAGCGCGAAACTCGCCGCCGTCAGCGTCGGGACTCGTTCGATTGCAGCGGGGGCCTCCCTTCGTCAGACAATTACCCGAGATTGATCCAGCTAGAAGAGTGCCGCGATCACTCGCTTGACGAGCGCGGCGCAGCCGATTCCAAGCGCTATTTCCGTAAATCGTGCCAGGATCAGCGGGTAGGCGCCGGCGGGATTCAGGGCCGCGGGAATGCCAACGATCGCGAGCGTATAACCGGCCAGTTGAATGCCATATGACGCAAAATTGCGGGTTGCCCGCGCCGTGAAGTTGCACACGCCGATCCACACCGCGAGCGAGGCGAGAAAAAGTCCGCCATACTGGGAAAGAGCGAACACCAACGCGACGGTGATCAACACGCCGCCGATGGTGCCGAGCCTTCGGTAGAAGCTCTTGGCGAGGACGAGGCCGCTGTCGGGTTGAGAGACGATGTACACCGTCAGCAGCGACCATCTGGGATCGTCCAGGCCAAGCCAGAACGCGATGAACAGCGCAAGCAAAGCCGCGCCAAAGGTCTTTAGCGAGAAGATGACAGCGCCGAGGAGTTCACCATTGACGACGGTCGCGACATCCCAGTCGAAGTGATGCGATGGCTCGTGAGGCGAATCGGTGTAGGTCACATTCGTCTCCATCGCCGTGTTGGACGGCGGCCTCACCTGTGAATATCTCAAGAGGCGGCTCCTACGCGGAGCCTGAATGTGACTATGTCAGAGCTGCGGTTCTGGCCTCGTGAACGATCTTGCTGTCGCTGGAACGGGTTTGCGGCTTTGCCCACGTTTCCTCAAGGGTTCACCTCACGACCGATGGGCAACGCAAATTGGAAGACAGCCCCGTGCGGCGCGTTTGGCTCAAGCCAGATCCGGCCTCGATGCGCGCCGATGATCGAACGGCAAATCGAAAGCCCCATCCCCATGCCGGTCGCCTTTGTTGTGAAGAAAGAGTCGAAGACCCTGTCAATCTTCGCTGCCTCTACGCCAGCGCCGGTATCGGCGACGGCGATATGGACTCCCTCCTCGGGCAATAGCCTCGAGGTAACGGTAAGGCAACGGGAAGCTTCGACGGCGCTCATTGCCTCGATCCCGTTCATGACCAGGTTGAGAATCACCTGCATCAATTGCACACGGTCGCCGTAGATCGGCGGCACCTCGGCCGAGAGGTCGGTGACAACCTTCACATTGTGCTTGTGCAGTTCGGTCCGGGCGAGGGCGAGCACTTCCCGCACCACGTCATTGATGTCGAACAATACACGCTTTGGACCTGATTTCGTTACCATCGCGCGAAGGCTTCGGATGACGTCTCCGGCACGCCGCGCGTCCCGATCGATCAATTCAAGTGCCTTGCGGGCTTCCTCAAGGTCGGGGGTAGCGCGGCCGAGCCAGTTCAGGCCGGTGCGGCTCTGGACGGCGACCGCCGTCAGAGGCTGATTGATCTCATGAGCGATGGATGCAACGAGCTCGCCGACGGTCGTAAGTCGCGTCACGCGCGTGAGCTCTGTCTGGGCTTCCCGCAGCGCCTCCTCGGCTTTCTGGCGCTCGCGGTTCTCGCTCACCAGATGGGCGTACAGACGCGCATTTTCGAGCGAAATCGCGATCTGCGATGAAAGCAGCTTCAACACGCTGATCCTAGACGGAGTGAACACGTGAGAAACCAGGCTGTTCTCGAGATAAAGAATTCCGATGAGATCGCCCTGCTTCACAAGGGGAAGGCAAAGTACCGAGCGTGTGCTCTTGAGGCGCAAATACTTGTCGGCCGAGAACATCGTCTTGGTCCGTGCGTCGTCGAGGATAACCGGCTGTTGCGTCCGCCGGACCTGCGCCAGGATCGACGTCGGCAGATCAGGCGCAGGAGCGTCCTCTCCGATCAGGCTGACGTTGACGGTCTCAGCCGTGCTCTTCGCCTCGGCTTCCACCCGCAGTTGGTCTTCGCGCGGAAGGACCAGGAGGCCGCGGTCGGCGCCGGCGTGCTCTATCGCAATCGTCATCAGCGTCTCGATCAGCCTGTCGAGCAAGAGCTCCCCCGTAACCGCTTGCGACATGCGGACGACAGTCGCTAGGTCGAGGTGTTCAAGCGACGTTTCGACGGTCGGGAGATGAGCCTGGGAGACCCGTGGCGTGACTTCAGGATGACGTAGGTCGAGCAGGGCAACCTTTGCCAGCGCGCCCCAACGGCGGTAATAGTCACGCGCCTCGGAACGGTAGCTTTGGGCCGTCCTGTCGAGGCCGCGACTGGCGAAGAAGTCGGCGGCGAGCTCGGCACCGAGAGCCGCCTCCTGGACGAACCCCTTCTCCAAGGCGGATTGGACAGCCTGCTCATAGAGGCGCATGGCGTCCAGATCTCGGCCTTCCACGCCCGCCAGCTCCGCAGTGGCTAGGTCGAGCTTGTGTGCGTAGGTGTGGGGGGCGGTTTCGGCGAGCGTTCGGAGCGAGGCGAGACTGTCTTCAAGGTCCTGCGGAAGCCCGCCCGATACGGACGCCAGCGCGGATCGCATCACGTCCAGAAGCGCCAGTGCATGGTAGAATCGAAACGTCCCGAACTGGATTTGGCGCTTTGCCGACCACAGGATCGGTTTGGCCTTATCCGCCGCATCGATGGCGCCCGCAGCATCTCCCATCAGGTAGCGGAGCTGAAGCTGTTGAATCCAGTAGAAGGACTGCACGATCGGAAGGCGGCTTCGCAACAGCGTCGCTTCGTCGCTGACGAGCTCTTCGTTCGAGGTGTCGCCTCTTAGCATCGCGATGAAATGCTGGGTCGCCAGCAGGCTGTCGATGATATGCGCGTATCCTTTCTTGCGAACGAACAGCAGCGAGTTGATCGTCTCGTGCCAAACCACGTCGAGAGCCTCGCCGCGAGCCAGCATGTTGGTGACGCGGTGTTCGGCGCTGATGCAGGAAACCGTGAGGTCGCCGGTTTCCCGCGCGGCTTTGTCCGCCGCGTCGAGGTACGCCAGGGCTTCTTCGATGGGACGGGTCCAGAGAGACGCCATCTGCAGAAAGATGAAGGTCGCGGGATGGTGCATGAAGCCGTGGCGTTCGGCGACCGCGGCGCCAAGGCGGGCGAACCGCTCGCCATCCCCGAAGCGGCCGAATGCAGGGCCGAGAATGATGCCGGCGCCTCCGTATCCCACGATGCAGGATGGGCTGTGTCCGAACTCGATTGCGAGTTTGATCATCCGGAAGGCGAACATGCCGTAGAGATGTTCGTCGACGAAATAGGCGGATTGGCCGAGTGCCCGCAGCACGATGCTGAGCGCGCGGATCTCCGGATTCTCCATCAGCGGAAGCTCCAGCAGGCTCTCGATCGACCGGGACCCCATCCTCTGCTGCAGATCGTCGTACTCCGCGCGGACGTCCTCGGCGGTGGGACGCTCGGGATACGTCATGCCGAACATTTCCAGGCACTCGAGCGCCGTCCGGACGGCCAGCGACATGTTGCCATGAAGGAGCTGCAGCGTAATGCGGAGCCGATAGGCCTCGGTACGATCGACCCTGGAGCGGGCCTTCGACAGCAGCAATTCGATCAGCTCGCCGGCGAGCGACAAATTCGTACGTTGCATCTCGCATTCGACGCGTTCGAGCAGCAGCTTGAACGCCATGTCGTAGCTCTGCTCCCAGACCTGGTCGCCCAGGATTCCGAGACCGAACGCGAAGTAGCTGCAAGCAGATGCGTACGCGGTAGAGGCCTTGGCCCGCAACCCGGCCTGAAGATTGAGGCGGGCTATCCGCGCCTGCTCATCGGGATCGGCGGCAGCCAGGATCCCGAGATTGAGCTGATTGACGATATCGAAGATCTTCTCGGCGACCTCCTCATCTTTCAGCTCAGCCATGAGCCGCTGTCCCACCCCGAGATGCAAGGCTGGACGCATGCTGTCGCTGATCAGGGCATAGGCTGCTTCCTGTACGCGGTCGTGAAGGAAGCGATAGTGCTCTCCGCGCGACACGATGATGTCGGACTGGACAGCCGCGCGCAGGCTTTCGTGGATCTCGGCTTGCGCCAAGCCGATCACGAGCTCAAGCGTGTCGATGTGGGCCTGGCTGCCCAGGCAGGCGAGCAGCTTCAGGATGTCCTGCGCGGCCGATGGCAGGCGTTTCAGCCGTCCTATCATCAGATCGACAAGGTTGTCGGTAAACCCCTTGGCGTCGATTCCTCCGAGATCCCAGGTCCACTCGCGCATCATCGGGTCGAGATGGAGAAGGCCTTCTTCGGAAAGGTTGGTCAGGAACTGGACTGCGAAGAACGGATTGCCGCCCGTCTTGCGATAGATGAGCTTGGCAAGGCGTCGCGCGCGGATCCGCGGGCAGCGCAAGGTGTCGGCGACGAGCTGGCCAACGTCGGTGAGCGAGATCGGGGCTAGCGCAATTTCCTTGACCGGCGTTCCGGCTTTCCGAACCGAGGCCACCATGCGCAGCAGCATATGCTCGGCGCCGACCTCGTTGTCCCGGTAGGCCCCGATGAGCAACAGGTGCCCGAGGTCGGGATGGGTCGCAAGCTGCTCGATCAGCGCGAGGGTGGCGGGGTCGAGCCACTGGAGGTCATCGATGAAGATCAACAGGGGATGTTCAGGGCGTGCGAACACGCTGACGAATCCCTGGAACACCGACTCGAAGCGGAGCTGCGCGTCGGACGCCGCGACGGCGGTCACGTCCGGCTGCGGACCGATCAGCCGGGTAAGTTCAGGCATCAAGTCCGTAAGCAAGCGGCCGTTGGTCCCGACCGCTTCGAGGATGGCGTTTCGCCAGTGCGCGACGTCGCTTGCCTTTCCGTTCAGGATTTGGCGGATCAGGGTTTGAAAAGCCTCAGCCACCGTCGCGTAGGGGACGTCGCGGCTTCGTTGATCGAACTTCCCGGAGATGAAGATGCCGCGCGGCAGGACGATGACCTTGTGCAGCTCGTTGACCACCGACGATTTGCCGATACCGGAATAGCCCGACACCAGGACGAGCTGCGTCGCTCCGCCGGTGGCGACCTGGTCGAAGGCGTTGAGCAGGGTCGCTACCTGGCTTTCGCGTCCATACAGCCGCTCGGGAATCAGGAGGCGGTCCGGCGCATCCACGGCGGCCAGCGGGAACGGCGCGATCCGGCCGGTTGCCTCCAGTGCGGCAAGGCACGTTCGCAGGTCGGTCTCGAGGCCAAGCGCGGTCTGGTATCGATCCTCCGCTGCTTTGGCGAGCAGCTTCATCACGATCAATGAAATTTGCGCGGGCGCGCGGCTTGGCGGCGTGGGCTCACGCGCGATGTGGCAATGGATCAGCTCGATCGGATCGGAGGTCGTGAAGGGAAGGGTGCCCGTCAATAGCTCATAGAACGTAATACCGAGCGCGTAGAGGTCGCTGCGGGAGTCGGTCGCCCGGTTCATGCGGCCGGTCTGCTCGGGTGCCATGTAGGCGAGAGTCCCCGAGATGATGTCTGGTGGCTCGGGCGTCTGGTGCTCTCGGGCCAGACGGGATGCAATTCCGAACCCCGTCAACCAGGCCCGGTGACCGGATGGATCAACCAGGATGTTCGCGGGCTTGATATCCCTGTGGATGAGACCCCGCTCGTGGACTTGGCGTACCGCTTCAATGACGCCTATGGCAATCTGAAGGAAACGTGTCGTGTCCAGCGGCTGGCCGATCCATTGCTCCAGGAGCTCGCCACCGGGGTCCTGAAGGGCAAGGGCGGGCCGCTCCTGATACCGGGTGAGCGCGATGGGGCGCGCGGCCCAGGCTGCATCCAGCTCGGCCTGCAGCGCAAGCTCATGCTCCATGCGCTTGCTCGCATGGGCCGCTTCGTGGCCGGGGACGGCGAGCAGGATGCGGTCGCCCGGTTCGCGCTCGAGCCGGCAGAGCGCGTAGTCACCCCGCCTCAGCACATTGCGGGTGTGACCTGCGAGATCCGCTTCAGCTACTCGCATTCTGTCTGCTTGCCCTGCAACTTGCACCGACAATGGCCCGCGAGGTTTGTTGATCAGCCGCAGCGGTTGTTCCGATCCTTACGGCGGTAGAGAGGGGCAAGCCTTGTACAAAGTTGTCGTCGATGGTCTGAATTGATCAGAAAAGCCAATGCCGACATGGGCCTAGCGGGCTGCTGGAACGGAGGGGGCCTCCGGGTCTTCGCCAGTTTTCACGATTTGACGACGGCTGGCTGCGGTCAGGAACCGGGACCATCACGGCCTTCGAACAGGATCCTTTGTGCGGCGCCCTCTAGATCATCGTATTGACCGTTCCGCAGCGTCCACATGAAGGATGCGAGCCCCGCCAGCCCGAGGCCGATTGGGCTCGTGCGCGTTTATCTGCTTCGTCCGGTTGCGGCGCAGGTCGAACGTTACGGCGTGAAGGTCAGTTCAAAACTGCACGTGATCCGAGGCCGCCGCCACCTGGCGCGCGTCGCCCTTCCGTTCCCTCGATCATGAGGCTCGAAATCGTACCATAGACCGCAATCCAAGCGTCGCGGACATCCGTGGTAAAATCCTCGCCGAGAAATTCTTCAAGTGTCAGAAGCAGGGCATTTGCGACCTTGCTGTAGTCGGCGAGGGTGGCTTGATACGCGTCATGGCGTCTTCCGAGCGCGCGCAACCCGCCCGAGATTTCAGGCGTTCGATTGAGCCCCTTGACCAGTGAGCTCAGCATCGACGTCAGCATCCTCGTTTGGACGTTGATGTCGTCAGCAAAGAGGGGACGGAGCTCGGGATAATGATCGAAGAGGATCGCGTAGAACCGATTGCCGAACGCGATCAGGCGCGTCGCGATCTGGTTGAACGACGACTGCACCAGGAGAACTGGATCGGGCTTTGAGAATCCGTCGCAGCGGCACAGCTCTGCCACCTCTGACTTGCCCCTGAGTTGCAGCCTTGTCGCAGGTCCCAGGCGCAGCGCGCCGGGTAAATGCGTGACAACGCTATCGCTGAGCAAGATGGGCGCATCGAGCTCCTTTGTCATGCGCTCGATGCGGCTCGCGGTATTGACCGTGTTTCCGATAACGGTGATCTGCCGTTTTCCGGGATGGCCGACCCGACCAAGGATGACAGGCCCAAAATGAACTCCGACACCGATACGCAGCGAAATATTGAGATCGCGCTCGAAAACCGGCGAGAGCCGCCTTGCGGCGTCCTGCATCCCAATCGCCGCACGTACTGCGTTGCGGCAGGCAACCTCAGGCGATTCGCCGCGAATCCCGAAGACCGCCAGAATGCCGTCGCCAATGTACTTGTCGACCAGGCCATTGTTGTTGAGCACGACTTCGGCCGCGGCGGCGAAGTGTCCGTTCAGGTAGTACACGACATCGTAAGGCAGGCTCTTCTCGGTCTGACCGGTGAAGTTTCGGATGTCGCAAAACAGGACGGCGACCTCGAGCTCACGCTCTTCCACGCCGGAAACCGCGTTGCGTTCCTCGAGGTCGAGCACAATAACGTCCTGCGGGCTCTGCAGCAGCCGGCGGGCGACGACGTTGCCGTGAACCTTCGCCTGGCAGGCGAGCCGCGTAAATTCGTCCCAGCCTCGCTCGGACGCTACTCGTTCTTCGAGATGCGTACGGGCGGAGACATGCGAAAGGCCATCCAGAATCTGGACGCGGCACGTAGTGCACCGCGCGAGCGCGCCGCACTGGTGGTGGTGTGGAATCCGGTTTTTGATCGAGGCGTCGAGAAGGGTCTGCCCGTCAGCCGCCTCGATCGCAACTTCGTGGAAGTAGGTTACCTTGTGCACCATGACGATCTCCGAATGGCTCATCAGCCACAGCGAAGAGGACGCTTGGCATTTCCTGGCGAAGTCCGATATTTCACCCCGAAGCCGCCGGTGAGCTGAATCCACTTATTGACGATGTAGAGGCAGCAAATTTCCACAGCTACCGCCTCTATCAGAAAACAAATCGGGTCCATGTCCCTGCGCCCTTTGATGGAGGGTGGTTATCGACCGTCGGCGCGACTTACACCGCGCGTTCGTTCACTTTTGGAATGGCGCCGGCTGCGCTCAGGTCATCGATTTCCGATACGCCAAATCCGAGTTCCCGGAGAACCTCCTCGTTGTGTTCTCCGATTTTCGGGGCGCGTCTGGCCGTCACTTTGGTCACTCCGTGCACCTGAATCGGGCTCGAGATCGTCGAGGTCAGCTTGCCGCCGGCGCCTTCGAGGGGAACGATGATGTCGTTCGCCCGAAGTTGTGCATCGTTGATCACCTCCTGCGGCCCGCGCACCGCGCCGAACGTCACATGCACGCCGCTGAACACCTCGTACCAATGCGCCATCGGCTGCGAGCCGAAGACGTCGTCCAGGATCGCCGTTAGCGCCTCCATGTTCGCCATCAGCTTCGCGGGATCAGAGAAGCGCGGATCGGTGTGAAGGTCAGGGCGGCCAATGGCTTTCGCCACGGCTTCCAGCTTGTCGGGCGTCACAATGAGGACAAACCATGTGTTGTCCTTTGCGCGATAGACATTCATCGCGGCATTGGCAGGATGCTTGCGGTCGTGCAGCCCGAAGAATTTCGCCTCGCACAGCGCGGCCTGGATCGAGACGCTCGCGGACCAGACGCCTTCGGCGAGCAGGGATGTCGTGACATGCGCGCCTTTGCCGGTGCGCTCGCGGCGATAGAGCGCGGTCACGATCGCCGAATAGAGCCCGACGGCGGTGGCGTTGTCGCCGCTGCCTGCCACCGGCCAGGTCGGCGGCGCGCCGGCATCGCGCGTCAGCGACAGCAGGCCGCTGCGCGCCCAGTATGAGGTGATATCGAAGCCCGGGAGATTGGCATCGGGCCCCTTGTCGCCGAAGCCCGTGATGTCCGCGTAGATGAGGCGCGGGTTCCAGCGCACGACGTCGTCGTACTCGAGCTTCAATCGTGCACGAGCGGGATGTGGCGTATTGACGACGAGCACGTCTGCCCATTTGACCAGCTTTTCGAGAACCTGCTGGGCGCTCGGCGATTTCAGGTCAAGCGCGATCCCGCGCTTGTTGCGGTTGGCGAGATGCCAGGGATAGGCATCGTCGGCGACGGGCTGCGGAGGCAGCTTGTTGGCGTGCCGCCACAGCTCACCGCTTGGCGGCTCGACCTTGATGACGTCGGCACCGAAGTCGGAGAGGATCACTGCGGCGCTGGGGCCCGCGATGAAGCTCGCGAGGTCCACCACTTTCAATCCTGAGAAGATATTGTCGGTCGTCATCCGTGTTCTCCGTGGTTTTGAACTTCGTGCACAGGCGGATCGAAATCACCTAACAGGTGCGCAAGAGGCGCGTGAGTTACTAGCGCTTTCACCGGCCTTGGCCGTATCTGACGTTCACCGCCCATGAAATTGCGGGGCGCGCTTCTCAAGGAAGGCGGACGTGCCTTCCTTCTTGTCTTCCGTCGCTGCGCAGATGCCGAAGTAGGAGGCTTCGAGTGCGAAGCCTTCGATTTGACTGGTGTCCATGCCCTTATTGACCGCTTCCAGTGAGAACTTCACGGCGATCGGCGCGTTGGCGGAGATCTGCTTCAGGATCGTCTCGGCGCGTGCAATGACATTGGCTGCGGGGACAACCTCGTTGACGAGGCCGATGCGATAGGCCTCCTGCGCGGAAATCGTCTCGCCGGTGAGAATGAGCTGCAGCGCCCGGCCCTTGCCGACCAGACGCGGCAGACGCTGCGTGCCGCCGCCGCCGGGCAAGAGACCCAGCTTCACCTCCGGTTGGCCGAACTTGGCGTGCTCGGCGGCGATCCGGATGGTGCAGGCCATTGCGGTTTCGCAGCCGCCGCCAAGGGCGAAGCCGTTGATTGCGGCAATCACCGGCTTGCCGAGATTTTCGATCAGGTTGAGCACGTCCTGGCCGAAGCGGCTGGACTCCTGGGCATCGAAGGCCTCGACATGAGCGAGCTCGCTGATGTCGGCGCCGGCAATGAAGGCCTTGTCGCCGCTGCCTGTCAAAATCGCGCCGTGTACCGCGACGTCGGCCTTGGCGTCCTCGAACGCCGCCTTCAAATCCCTCCAGGTCGGCGTGTTGAGTGCG
>NZ_VKHP01000059.1 GCF_010811875.1 Bradyrhizobium uaiense | reverse complement strand
AGCAGCCCACCGACGACCAGCTTCGGCGTCACGCGGTCACCAAGAAACAACACGCTCGAGATCAAGGCGAACACAGGAATCAGCAAGCCGAAGGGGGCGATGCGGTCCATCGAGCAGCGCGCGATCAACCAGAACCAGAGGCCGAACCCGACAATCCCGCCGATGAAGATGGTGTAGGCGAGCGCCAGCCAGCCGCGTCCATCCGCCGTGACAAGGCTCGCCGCTTGTCCATACTCAAGCAGCAGCGACATCAGCATCACTTGCGGCACGGTGAGCAGTGACGACCACCCCATCAACATCAGCGGATCAAACGGGCCATAGCGTTTGGTCAGGACGTTGGACACCGCGAATGCGAAGGCGGCTCCGACCACAAGCAGCAGCGGCAAGGCGTTCGCCGACGGGCCAGGCTCCGCCGTCAGCACCACGCCGGCGAACGCAAGCACCACGCCTGCAGATGTGGCGAGCGACGGCCGCTCCGCGAGCAGCGGCCAGGCCAGCAGCACCGTGAAGGGCGGCGCGAGTTGATAGGCGATGGCCGACATGCTTCCCGAGCCGAGCCGGAGGCCGACATAAAACAACCCGAAGTTCAGCCCGCCGAGAAAGAGCGAGATGATCGCGATCGGGCCGAGTTGTTGGCGCGTCGGCGTTTTGACGAACGGGACAAGCAGCAGCGCCATCGCCAAAAAACGCAGCGCGAGGAAGAACAGCGGCGGGAATTCCGTCACGCCCACTTTAATGACCACGAACTGATAACCCCAGAGCAAGGGAACGGCCAACGCGCAGACGATCTGGATGGCAGACATGATATCCTTCCTTTCAAGACCGATCAGTCCATATATCGAGACGCCAGCCGTAGAACCGTCCAAACAAGGACGTCCTAACCTCACTTATCTGATGAAGCGGTCGAGTAGCGCGTCAGCGGTGGCTTGCGACGTGGTCTGTGTCGACGCAGTCTTGGCGACCACGCGCAGCCCTTCGACGAAACAGACCAGAATTCGAGCGGCGCTTGCAGGCTCGACGCCATCGGCCAATTTTCCCGCGGCCTCCGCCCGGGAGAATGCGTCTGCCATCCTGGCCTCCATGGCCCTGAAAAAGCCCGCGGCGCGACGGTTGACTTCAGCATCCTGGCCGGCCAGTTCCATCGCTGTCGCCACCAACAGGCATCCGCGCCGGCCATTGGCACCGCGCGTCCGCTCCACGTAGCCAGCGAGGTAAGCGCGCAGGCCGTCAACGGGCGCTCGGCGGGGATCGAGTTCGACGTCGATCCGGGCCAGGGCATCGGCAATGTAGCGATCGAGCGCGCGCAGGAACAGCGAATGCTTGTCGCCGAAAGCGGCATAAAGGCTGCCGCGCGAGAGCTTCGTCGCACGAAGCAGGTCCGGGAGCGCCGTGGCGTGATATCCGCGCGACCAGAACACATCCATCGCGCGCTCGACTGCGGCTTCCATGTCGAAGCTTCGGGGACGGCCACGGGGCGACTGCACGGGCATCTGGCGGCTCATTACCGATATATAGACCAATCGGTCCTGAAATTGCAAGTCCCCGTCGGGCGGGCGGCCCGTAGCCGGTGACGGGTCAAGCGAAGCGCGTGTTCTGGGCGGACCACCTCGCCTTCCGTTATTCCGCCACTCGTTACGCAGCTCAGTGGTTTCCGGGCTCAGTCCTGCGGGCTGTCCCGGAATGACGGGTGGATAGCTCGGGCGAAATGCGCCGCAGGAACGCGGATCGATGTTTGAATGCGACTGATGGACTTGCGCGGCACGTCTTGAGACTCGGAATAATTTGCAAGAACTACGCGGCTGCGACGCGCTCTTGCAAGTGAGTTGCGATTGCGCAAGGCGAACGACGACTGACACTTGATGTTCACAGATGGCCTGCTAAACCGCCGCCCATGAGCTCTTCCAGCACCAGCGCACCCAACACCAAGACATCCGTCGCCGCGATCTCGATCCTCGCCAGTGGCAGCATGGCCGTGGCGAAATTCGTCGTCGGCATCGCCATCGGGTCACTGGCGTTGATCTCCGAGGCGCTGCACTCGTCGATCGACCTGGTCGCCACCATCATCACCTGGGCGGTGGTGCGGGTGTCGGACCAGCCGGCCGACGCCGAGCATCATTACGGCCACGGCAAGTTCGAGAGCGTCTCGGCACTCGGCATCATCGCCCTGCTCTACGTGCTGGCCGGCGGCATCCTGGTGCAGGCCTACAGCCATTTGCGCGCGGGCGCGCCGCCGCCGTCGATCTCGGCCATCCCCTTCATCGTTCTCGTGATCGATATCGGCGTCAATCTGTGGCGCGCCCGCGCGCTGCATCGTGCGGCGCGCGACACCAAGAGCCAGGCGCTGGCCGCCGACGCGCTGCATTTCGCCTCCGACGTGATGGGTTCGGCCGCCGTGATCGTCGGCCTGGTGTTGGCCGGCCTCGGCTTCTGGTGGGGCGACGCCGCGGCGGCGATTGCGGTCGCCGTGATGATCGCGCTGCTCGGCCTGCGCATGGCGCGCGAGACGGTCGAGACCCTGCTCGACCGCGCGCCCGAGGGCGCGCTTGAGAAAGCCACCGCCGCCATCAAGGCGGTGCCGGGCGTGGTCGACGTCGATCGCCTGCGGGTCCGCATGGTCGGCGCAACGCATTTCATCGACGCCATCGCCGCCGTGCCGCGCACCTACCCGATCGACCGCGTCGAGGACATCAAGCGCCGGGCGCAGGAGGCGGTCACCAAAACCTTCGGCGACGCCGACCTCACCTTCACCGCGGTGCCGGTGGCGCGCGACAATGAGAGCGTGCGCGAACGCATCATGGTGATCGCGCGCAACTCCGGTCTCGCCATCCACCACGTCACCGTCCACGATATCGGCGGCAAGCTGATCGTCAGCATCGACCTCGAGGTCGACAGCGACATGGCGCTGGACGCCGCGCACGACATCGCCCACGAGCTCGAGCGCGCGATCCGCGAGGACTTTGGCGAGGATGTCGAGGTCGACACCCATATCGAGCCGCTCGAGCCGGAACTGCCGTGGGGAACCGACGCCGCGCCCGACCGCGTCGACGCCATCAAGACCGCGCTGACCGGATTTGCCGATGGCGGCGCGATCCATGACATCCACAATGTGCGGGTCCGCAACACCGACGCCGGCGAGATCGTCAACTTCCATTGCCGCGCCGCGCCCACGATGAGTGTGATCAAGGTGCACGAAGGCGTCGACGAGATCGAACGCAAGATGCGCCGCGCATTTCCGACCGTGAAACGTGTGATCAGTCACGCAGAGCCCGAGCGCGCGTAATTCTACGGAGCCGTTCCCCTTTCGGACTCACTTTGCGCAGCCCGATTCTATTTTTGACAAGAATTATTTCGCATTAACGAATCGTTGACTCTCGACAGTCCCGGAAATCTGGATTCAAATGATCATGATTCGGATGCATCGTGGGGAGCATCCGAACCGGGTAAAAATCAGCTTCGAGCGGGGGTCTAAGGCATGGCGCGCGCGCATGCAGCGAACGCGTGCGTCCAATCCGATTCGATCAAAGGATTGGCGCAGTCGATCGCAAAACCGGCCTATCACAGGCTCTTGACGGCCGAGCCTGCACTGCGCCGCGCTGTGCCGACCCTCATCATCGCCTTCCTCATCACGATCTGCCTCGGCGCCTTCGTCCAGGTGATCGACCAGAACCGTCAGAAGCGCGGCGCGATGAAGCGCGACCTTGCTGCGCTCTCCGACATCCTCGCCGAGCGTCTCGATCGCCTGACCTCGGTACGGCGCGACCGGCTCGCCAACATCGAGCGGATGCAGGAACTGCTGCCGGATCTCATTCCGTCCTGGGGCATCGCCTACGGCCGCCACGTCATCATCACCAGCGCCGATCATCGCGTGCTGGCGCGTGTGCCGGTCGACGGCGCCGGCGAGAACGACCGCGTCCTCGACATCGTCTCCACCGCGCAGCTCCTGATCACACCGGGCCAGCAGGGTGCGGTCAATGACATGACGCTGCCGGGCGGCACCGGCGCGCTGGCGATCTCGCAGCTCGTCAAGTCGCTGCCCGGCCAGGTCGTCGTGATCCAGGAGATGAACGAGCCGATCTGGGGATCGGACGCCGCGCTCTCGGTGACGCTGTCGGCGACCACGAGCTTCGTGGTGCTGATCCTCGGCTTCGCCTTCCATTGGCAATCGACCCGCGCCCGCGAAGGCGACCTGATCAACGACGCCGTGCGCGGCCGGATCGACACCGCGCTCAATCGCGGCCGTTGCGGATTGTGGGACTGGGACCTGTCGCGCGGCAGGATATTCTGGTCGCAGTCGATGTTCACCCTGCTCGGCCTCGATACCCGCAACGACCTCCTCACCTTCGGCGAGGTCAACGCGCTGGTGAATTCCGACGACATCAACCTGTTCGACATCGCCGACCAGCTGATCTCCGGCAAGATCGATCACATCGACCAGAGCTTCCGGATGCGGCATGTCGGCGGCCACTGGATCTGGCTGCGCGTCCGCTGCGAGCTCAGCCACGCCGCTGCCGACAGCGGCCTGCATCTGATCGGCATTGCGGTCGACATCACCGAGCAGAAGAGCCTCGCCGAGAAGTCGGTCGAAGCCGACCTCAGGCTGCGCGACGCGATCGAGACCATTCCGGAGGCCTTCGTGCTCTGGGATGCCGACGACCGCCTCGTGCTCTGCAACTCGCACTTCCAGCGGCTGCACAAGTTGCCTGACAGCGCCGTCAGCCCCGGCACCTCCTACGAGACCGTGATCGAGGTCGGCAGCATGCCTGAGGTGCGCACCCGCCTGCACGAAAGCGGCGCGCCGGCGCCCGGCGCCCGCACCTTCGAAGCCCAGCTCGACGACGGCAGCTGGCTGCATATCAGCGAGCGCCGCACCAAGGACGGCGGCTACGTCTCCGTCGGCACCGACATCACCCGCATCAAGGCGCACGAGCAGAAGCTGGTCGACAACGATCTGCGCCTGCGCGCCACCGTGATCGACCTGCAGAGCTCGCAATCCGAGCTGGAGCGGCAGGCCGTCGAACTCGCCGACCTCGCCGAGAAGTACTCGCAGGAAAAGACCCGCGCCGAGGACGCCAACGCCGCGAAGTCGAAATTCCTCGCCAATATGAGCCATGAGCTGCGCACGCCGCTCAACGCCATCATCGGCTTCTCCGAGATCATGGGCAGCGGTCTGTTCGGAACGCTCGGCTCGGACAAGTACGCGGAGTACTGCCACGACATCCTGACTTCAGGAAAATACCTGCTCGAGGTCATCAACGACATTCTCGACATGTCGAAGATCGAGGCCGGCCGCATGAAGTTCGACATGGAACCGCTCGACCTCTCGGGCATCCTCGCCGAGTCGCTGCGGGTGGTCTCCGGCCGCGCCGAGCACAAGGGCCTGTCGCTGGAATCGGATATCGAAAGCACGATCTCGGTCGTCGCCGACCGCCGCTCGGTCAAGCAGATCATCGTCAACCTGCTCTCCAACGCGGTGAAGTTCACGCCGGACAACGGCCGCGTGCTGGTGCGCGGCCAGATGCTGGACGACTCGATCGTGCTCCTGATCGCCGACAGCGGCATCGGCATCGCGCCGGAATCGCTGCGGCGGCTCGGCAAGCCGTTCGAGCAGGTCGAGAGCCAGCTCACCAAGAGCTACCAGGGCTCGGGCCTGGGCCTTGCGATCGCGCGCTCGCTCACCAACCTGCACGGCGGCTCGATGAAGCTGCGCTCCAAGCTCGGCGTCGGCACCGTGGTCCGCGTCACCCTGCCCCGCGATCCGCGGTCCCTGCAAACCAGACTGCCCGAAGCGGCCTGAGCCCCCACGCTACTTCGCGAGTATCCCCTCCAGCACCGCGGGATCGCCGAGCACGGCCAGCGTCTCGCGTGGCGTCAGATGCGCGAGCGCCTCATCAAAGCTGTCGCTCGCCTCGATCCGCGCACGCGCCACCGCGAGATGAAGGTCGATCTCGCCCGGACCGCCGCGCTGCGCCGGCGGCAGCGACGCGAGATGACGTTGCAGCAGGCCGGAATCCTGCCGGAGCATTGCGAGCGCGGGGGCCGAGGCGTGGGCGGGCTGCGACGCCAGCTCGTTGGCACGGACCAGCACGCGCGGCGGCCCGCTCTCCTCCGGCGTCACGAACAGCGCGCGCATCGCAGGCTTCGCCGTCCAGGCGCCGATCGGAATCGCAAACAACAGGCCAACGATCACCGGCGACATCCACAGCAGCAGCGGCAGCGACACCGCCCAGGCGCTGATCGCCATCGCGACACCGCAGGCGGTGGGGACACCGTACTTACGATAGAGCTCCTGCCGCTCGACTTCGCCGTCGTCGCGCCGCTGCGTCTGCCAACCGGCATCGCGGCCGAGCAGGATCTCGACCACGGCAATCGACTGGAACACCATCATCACCGGCGCGATCATCGCCGAGATCAGCACCTCGGCGATGACACCCGTCAGCGCCCGAAAGCCGCCGCCGAATTGCCGGCGCACCTCCCGCCGCGTCAGCAGCAGGATGAAGCCGAGCAGCTTCGGCACGATCAGCAGCGCCATCGTGAGACCGAACACCCACGCAGCGAGCACCGGATCCTGCGCCGGCCAGTTCGGGAACAGCGAAAACCCCTTCGGAAAATATTCGGGGCGAATGAAGCGCGCCTGCAACGAGATCAGGATCCCGAGCAGCAGGAAGGACAGCCACATTGGCGCGGTGATGTAGGATCCGATCCCGGTCATGAAATGCAGCCGCGAGATCCAGTGCAGGCGGCGCGTACGCAGCACGGCGAGATGCTGCAGATTGCCCTGGCACCAGCGCCGGTCGCGCGCGGCAAAATCCAGCAGCGACGGCGGCACTTCCTCAAAACTGCCGCCGAGCATCGGCGCCATGTAGATGCCCCAGCCGGCGCGCCGCATCAGCGCCGCCTCGACAAAGTCGTGGCTCAGGATATGGCCGCCGAACGGCTTGCGTCCGGAGAGCTCGGGCAGGCCGGCCTGCTGCGCAAAAGCCTCGATCCTGATGATGGCGTTGTGTCCCCAGTAATTGCCCTCGGAGCCGTGCCACCACGCAACGCCTGCGGCGACCATCGGCCCGTACAGCCGGCCGGCAAACTGCTGCAAGCGGCTGAACAGGCTGCGCGCATTGACGATGACAGGCAGCGTCTGCAGCAGTGCCGCCTGCGGATTGGTCTCCATGGCATGCACCATCCGCACCATGGTGTCGCCCGACATCAGGCTGTCGGCGTCGAGCACGATCATGAACTGGTAGGCGCCACCAAATCGCGTGATCCACTCGCCGAGATTGCCGGCCTTGCGTGCCGTGTTGTCGGCGCGATGCCGGTAGTAGAGCCTCCCGCCGCAGGCATCGCTGAGCGCGAGGAACGCCTGCTCCTCGGCGATCCAGATATCGGGATCGCGGGTGTCGCTGAGCACAAACCAGTCGAAGCGTTCGCTTTGCCCGGTCGCCTCGATGGATTCGTAGATGGCGCGCAGGCGCGCCATCAGTTGATGCGGGTTCTCATTATAGGTCGGAAGCAGCACCGCGGTCCGGCTCGTGAGCTGCGGCAGCGGACCATCCTCGCGGATCGGCAACGCGTTGCCCTTGCGCCGAAGCAGCACGAAGAAACCGGCCAGCCCCGAGGCGAAGGAGAATGCGATCCAGGCAAGCAACGCCGCGAACAGCACCAGCACCATCCATTCCATGATCGTCACGCCGCCGACCTGGACCACCATGTACATCTCGTAGGCGCCCGCGCCAGTCAGCGCCGCCGTCAGCACCAGGATGAAGGCGCGGCGCATCAACATGCCGGCGCCGACCGATACCGGCTTGCTCACCGCGCGAGGCGGCTGGCCGAGATCGGCGGCCGCCATCGCAAGCGGGCTCTCTCGTGGCAGGAAACCGTCGGCCACCGCGGCGACGTCCGGATGTGGCGACGTGACTATGGCGCCCATCGATAGACCCAGATCTCCGAGAGCGGCTTGTCGTCTTGCGCGAGATGCGCGCGCAGCTCGATCGGCTCCCTCTTCACCGCGCACTGGAAGCTGAGCCGCCACCCACCGGTGTTCGGGTTCGGCTGCGTGACGATGTTCGTGATCTCGGCCTTCTCGGCCGACACGACGCCCTTGATGGCGCCGGGATCGATCCCCTTCAGATTGTCGCCGAACAGGTCGAGCACGAACAGCTTGCTGCCCTCGCCGCGGGCGCCGATGCCGCTGCGCGTGAAGCGCGCGAGCGAATGCGGCTTCGGCGCGTCAGGTCCCCAATGCAGCCGATAGGTGAGATTGGTCTCGCTCTTGGCCTTGAGCGGCGCCTTCGGCCGCCAGAACGCGGCGATGTTGTCGTGGATCTCCTCCTTGGTCGGAATCTCGAACAGGATCACCGCGCCCTCGCCCCAGTCGCCGATCGGCTCGACCCACAGGCTCGGGCGCTTCTCGAAGCTCGATTCGATGTCCTGATAGGCGAAGAAATTCTTCTCCCGCTGCATCAGCCCGAAGCCGTGCGGATTGATGTCCTGGAACGTGCTGATCTGAAGATCCCGCGGATTGCTCAGGGGACGCCACAGGCTCTCGCCCTTGCCGTTGTAGATCGCAAGGCCGTCGGAATCGTGCACCGACGGCCTGAAGTCATCGACCTCGTTGCGATCATTGGGCCCGAAGAAGAACATGCTCGTCATCGGCGCGAGGCCGGCATGCTCGAGATCGGCGCGCGGATAGAGCGATGCCTCGACATCGAACACCGTGGTCTTGCCCGGCCTGATCGTGAAGCGATAGCTTGCGGCGCAGCTCCTGCTGTCGAGCAAGGCATGAACGACGAGTGAGGTCGCGTTGGGCACTGGACGTTCAAGCCAGAACGCCTTGAAGAACGGAAACTCCTCGCCCTTGGCTTCGCCGGTATCGATCGATAGGCCGCGCGCCGACAGGCCATAAGTCTCATCCTTGGCGACGGCGCGGAAATAGCTCGCGCCGAGGAAGACGCAGACCTCGTCGTAATAGTCCGGTTTGTTGATCGGCGCGTGGATCCGAAATCCCGCAAAGCCGAGATCCGCCTCAGTGAACGGAGGGACGGTCTCGCCGAACGAGAACATGTCCTTGCTGTAGCCGACCTCGCTGACCTTGCCGTCGGCGACCTCAAAAATCCTGACCTTGTTCTTGTAGAAGAAGCCGCGATGGAAGAACTGAGCCTCGAACGGCAGTTTCGCGCCACGCCACAACGCGCGCTCCGGCGCGAAGCGGATCGAACGGTACTGATCGTAGTTCAGATCGGTCAGGCCATTGGGCAACTTCTCGTCCGGCGCCTCGAACGACTTGCTGGCGAGATTGCGGGCAAGCTCCCTCACCACCGACGGGTTGAAGGGTGCATCATACGTGTTCCCCGCGGCGGCGACCTCCCGCTGCGGCAAGAGCATCAGTGCCGGCAACATGGCCGATCCGTGGAGTAACTGGCGACGATTCAAATCGGCTCCTGCTTGCTGACCGGGACGCCGCAATGAAACCGCTCAGCCGTCGCTGAGTTCCATGATTGTGAGAAGCGCAGGACAATTGCTTCGCCGCGCGCCGAGGCGCGGCGATCGTCTGTAGTGGAACCGTAGTGGAAGCGCTCGATTGCCGCGCTTACGCGCTCTCGAGCTTGGGCGCGACCTCACGCGCGACCTGCACCAGGGCCGCGATCAAGGGCGTCATCGGATCACGCTGCGGGATCACGAGGCCAATGCTGTAGTCCACCACCGGATCGACGATCGGAATGCTGCGCACGGCATCGGCGAGGCCCAGCGTCTCGGCGAGCTTGGCCGGCATCACGCTGGCCCAACGTCCGGTCTTCACATGGGTGTAGAGCACCAGCAATGAATTCGACGTCAGCGTCGGCGTCGCTTCCGCGCCGACCGAGGTCAGCGCCCGATCGATGATGCGGCGGTTCTGCATGTCGGGCGTGAGCAGGCAGAGCGGCACGGTGCCGACTTCCTTCCACGTCACCTGCTTGCGGTCGCCGAACATCGCATCCGGCGCCGTCAGCAGACGATAGCTCTCATTGTAAAGCGGGATGGTGCGGACCTTGCCGATCGGCTCGTTCTCGATGTAGGTCAGTCCGGCATCGACCTCGAGATTTTCAAGCAGGCCAAGCACGTCGGCCGACGTACAGGACTGGATGCGGAAGCGCACATCGGGATGGCGCGCGCGGAACGGCGTGGTGAGCGAGGCCACCATGCCGAGCGCAGTCGGGATCGCCGCGATCCGGATCTCGCCCGACAGCTTGTCCTTGAGGCTGTTGATCTCCTGCTTCATCGCCCGTGCATCGCCGACGATGCGCCGCGCCCAGTCCAGCGTCCGTTCGCCCTCCGGCGTGAAGCCCTGGAAGCGCGATCCGCGCTGCACCAGCATGACGCCGAGGATTTCCTCGAGCTGCTTGAGGCTGGTCGACATGGTCGGCTGGGTGACGCCGCAGGCCTCCGCAGCCCGGCCGAAATGCCGTTCCTTGGCCAGCGCCAGCAGAAGTTCCAGCTTGTCGATCAAGGTTCAAACCCCCTCGGAAAACGGTGCCCCAAATGGCAGCCCGGCGTGTCCATAGGTAGCACGATCAGGGTGCGATCCCGAAATCCAAAGCGGCCCGGAAGTGCGTGATTCCAGAACATTATTGCGATCCCGGATCGATCGATTTGGCAACGCTATTAATCGCGTTTCGCAATCGCCGCATGAGACAGCTTTATTGATGTTTCGAACGATTCCAACTCTGATGTGCGGAGCAAAAAACTGATCGTGAGAAGCGCTGATGACGGTGGGATACGAACCTTGGGACAAGGCGCGCGGTGCCGAGATCATCGCCGAGCATGCCGGGCTCGAAGGCGCGACGCTGGTGATCCTGCACGCGCTGCAGGAAGCCTTCGGCTACGTACCGGAGCCTGCGATCCCGATGGTCGCCGAGGCGCTCAATCTGTCCCGCGCCGAGGTGCACGGCGTGTTCACCTTCTATCATGATTTCCGCAAGCAACCGGCCGGACGCCACGTCCTCAAGCTCTGCCGCGCCGAGGCCTGCCAGGCGGCCGGCGGCGATGCGCTTGCGGCGCGCGCGGAGGCCAAGCTCGGCGTGTCCCTGGGCAATACCACGGCGGACGAGCGCGTGACGCTGGAGCCGATCTACTGCCTCGGGCTCTGCGCCACCGCGCCCTCCGCGATGCTGGATGGCCGCGTGATCGGCCGGCTCGATGAAGCGCGGATCGACGCGCTGGTCGCGGAGGCACAGCGATGACGATGCGGATCTTCATTCCCCGCGATGCCGCGGCGGTCGCCGTCGGCGCCGACGACGTCGCCCTCGCCTTCGCGCAGGCCGCATCCGCGCGCGGCGCAGCGATCGAGATCGTCAGGACCGGGTCGCGCGGGCTGTGCTGGCTGGAGCCGATGGTCGAGCTTTCGACCGCGCAGGGCCGCATCGCGTTCGGCCCGGTGACCACGTCTGACGTCCCTGCCCTGCTCGATGCGATGGCCGGCAATGGCCAGCACGCGCTGCGGCTTGGTGTCACGGACGAGATTCCCTGGCTGAAGCGCCAGACCCGGCTGACCTTCATTCGCTGCGGCGTGGTCGATCCGCGCTCGGTCGACGACTACCGCGCCCATGGCGGCTACAAGGGCCTCGAGCGGGCGCTGACGCTGACCTCCGACCAGATCCTTGCCGATGTCACGACGTCGGGCCTGCGCGGCCGCGGCGGCGCCGGCTTCCCGACGGGCATCAAGTGGAAGACCGTGGCGCAGGCGATTGCCGACCGCAAATACATCGTCTGCAACGCCGACGAAGGCGACAGCGGCACCTTCGCCGACCGCATGATCATGGAAGGCGACCCCTTCGTCGTAATCGAAGGCATGACGATCGCGGGTATCACGGTCGGCGCCACCAAGGGCTACATCTACATCCGCTCGGAATATCCGCATGCGGTCGAGGCGATGAACGCGGCGATCACAGCCGCCCGCCGCGTCGGCCTGCTCGGCAAGGGTATCGGCGGCACCAAACATGAGTTCGATCTCGAAGTCCGTGTCGGCGCTGGTGCCTATGTCTGCGGTGAAGAGACCTCGCTGCTGGAGAGCCTCGAGGGCCGCCGCGGCATCGTCCGCGCAAAGCCGCCGCTGCCGGCTCACAAGGGCCTGTTCGGCCGTCCGAGCGTGATCAACAACGTGCTATCGTTCGCGGCGATCCCCTTCATCCTCGACAACGGCGCCAAGGCTTATGCCGATTTCGGCATGGGCCGCTCGCGCGGCACGATGCCGATCCAGCTCGCCGGTAATATCAAATACGGCGGGCTGTTCGAGACCGCATTCGGCGTCACGCTCGGCGAGCTCGTCGACGAGATCGGCGGCGGCACCTTCACCGGACGCGAGGTGCGCGCGGTGCAGGTCGGCGGCCCGCTCGGGGCCTACTTCCCCCGCGCGCTGTTCGACACGCCGTTCGACTACGAGGCGTTCGCCGCGCGCGACGGCCTGATCGGCCATGGCGGCATCGTGGTGTTCGACGACACCGTCGACATGGTCAAGCAGGCGCGCTTCGCGATGGAGTTCTGCGCAATCGAATCCTGCGGCAAGTGCACGCCGTGCCGGATCGGCTCGACCCGCGGCGTCGAGACCATCAACAAGATCATCAACGGCGAACGCGTGGCTGAAAACCTCGCCGTGATCGAAGACCTCTGCAACACGATGAAATTCGGCTCGCTGTGCGCGCTCGGCGGCTTCACGCCCTACCCCGTGATGAGCGCACTGAAACACTTCCGGGAAGATTTCGGCGGAGATCTAGGTCCCGCACCGGCCACACTGCAGGCTGCGGAATAGCAAGGAAATCACGATGTCGCTGATCCAGGAAATCGATTTCGGCACGCCCAAATCCAAATCCGAGACGATGGTCACGCTGACCATCGACGGCAACCAGATCACGGTGCCCGAGGGTACCTCGATCATGCGGGCGGCGATGGAAGCCGGCACCCAGATCCCCAAGCTCTGCGCGACCGACATGGTCGACGCCTTCGGCTCCTGCCGGCTCTGCCTGGTCGAGATCGAGGGCCGCGCCGGCACGCCGGCGTCCTGCACCACGCCGGCGACAAATGGCCTCGTCGTGCACACCCAGAGCGATCGGCTGAAGAAGCTGCGCAAGGGCGTGATGGAGCTCTACATCTCCGACCATCCGCTGGACTGCCTGACCTGCGCCGCGAACGGCGACTGCGAATTGCAGGACATGGCGGGCGCCGTCGGCCTGCGCGACGTGCGTTATGGTTATGAGGGCGAGAACCACGTCTTCGCCAAAGCGCACGGCTGCGAAAACGACAACTGGATGCCGAAGGACGAATCCAATCCGTACTTCACCTACGATCCCTCGAAGTGCATCGTCTGTTCGCGCTGCGTCCGAGCCTGCGAAGAAGTGCAAGGCACCTTCGCGCTGACGATCTCCGGCCGCGGCTTCGACAGCCGCGTCTCGCCCGGCATGAACGAGAGCTTCCTCGGCTCCGAATGCGTGTCCTGCGGCGCCTGCGTGCAGGCCTGCCCGACCGCGACACTGACGGAAAAATCCGTGATCGAGATCGGGCAGCCCGAGCATTCGGTCGTCACCACTTGCGCCTATTGCGGCGTCGGCTGCGCCTTCAAGGCCGAGATGCGCGGCGAGGAAGTGGTGCGCATGGTGCCGTGGAAGGACGGCAAGGCCAACCGCGGCCATTCCTGCGTCAAGGGCCGCTTCGCTTGGGGCTACACCACCCACAAGGAGCGCATCCTGAAGCCGATGATCCGCGAGCGGATCGAGGACCCCTGGCAAGAAGTGTCGTGGGACGAGGCATTCAACTTCGCCGCCGCGAAGTTCAAGGGCATCCAGCAGAAGTATGGCCGCGACACGGTCGGCGGCATCACCTCGTCACGCTGCACCAATGAAGAAACCTATCTGGTGCAGAAGCTGATCCGCGGCGGCTTCGGCAACAACAATGTCGACACCTGCGCCCGCGTCTGCCATTCGCCGACCGGCTACGGCCTGTCGCAGACCTTCGGCACCTCGGCCGGCACGCAGGATTTCGATTCGGTGGAGGACACCGACGTCGTGCTGATCATCGGCGCCAATCCGGCCTCGGCCCATCCGGTGTTCGCGTCGCGGCTGAAGAAGCGGTTGCGCCAGGGCGCCAAGCTGATCGTGGTCGATCCGCGCCGCACCGAGATGGTGGAATCGCCGCATGTGAAGGCGCTGCATCTGCCGCTGATGCCCGGCACCAACGTCGCGGTGCTCACCGCGCTCGCTCATGTCATCGTCACCGAAGGGCTCGTCGACGAGGCCTTCGTCCGCGAGCGCTGCGACTGGAGCGAGTTCGAGGATTGGGCCGTCTACGTCGCAGACCCGAAGCACAGCCCGGAAGCGACCGCGATCATGACCGGCGTCGATCCGAAGGCCCTGCGTGAGGCGGCGCGGATCTATGCCACCGGCGGCAACGGCGCAATTTATTACGGGCTCGGCGTGACCGAGCACAGCCAGGGCTCGACTACGGTGATCGCGATCGCCAACCTCGCGATGGTGACCGGCAATATCGGCCGGCCCGGCGTCGGCGTGAACCCGCTGCGCGGCCAGAACAACGTGCAGGGCTCCTGCGACATGGGCTCGTTCCCGCACGAGCTGCCGGGCTATCGCCACATCGCCGGTGACGCGGTACGCGAGCAGTTCGAGGCGATGTGGAATGTCAAGCTCAACAATGAGCCGGGCCTGCGCATCCCCAACATGTTCGATGCCGCGATCGAGGGCACCTTCATGGGGCTCTACGTGCAGGGCGAGGACATCCTGCAATCCGACCCCAACACCAAGCACGTGGTGGCGGCGCTGTCGGCGATGGAATGCGTCATCGTCCACGACCTGTTCCTGAACGAGACCGCGAACTACGCCCACGTCTTCCTGCCCGGCTCGACCTTCCTCGAGAAAGACGGTACCTTCACCAATGCCGAACGCCGCATCCAGCGCGTCCGCAAGGTGATGACGCCGCTCAACGGCTATGCCGACTGGGAAGTGACGATCATGCTTGGCAAGGCGATGGGCTTTGCGATGAACTACAGCCATCCGTCCGAGATCATGGACGAGATCGCCGCGCTGACGCCGACCTTCGCGGGCGTCTCCTACGCGAGGCTCGACCAACTCGGCTCGGTACAGTGGCCCTGCAACGAGAAGGCGCCGGAAGGCACGCCCGTGATGCATATCGGTGGCTTCGTACGCGGCAAGGGCAAGTTCATCATCACCGAATATATCGCGACCGACGAGCGCACCGGCCCGCGCTATCCGCTGCTGCTCACCACCGGCCGCATCCTCAGCCAGTACAATGTCGGCGCGCAGACCCGCCGCACCGAGAACGTGGTCTGGCACGCCGAGGACCGGCTCGAGATCCATCCGCACGACGCCGAGCAGCGTGGTGTGCGCGACGGCGACTGGGTGCGGCTGGCGAGCCGCGCCGGCGAGACCACGCTGCGCGCAGAGATCACCGACCGCGTGGCGCCGGGCGTGGTCTACACCACGTTCCACCACCCGGACACCCAGGCCAACGTCATCACGACCGACTTCTCCGACTGGGCGACCAACTGTCCCGAGTACAAGGTCACCGCAGTGCAGATCTCGCCCTCGAACGGCCCGTCCGACTGGCAGAAGGCCTATGACGAGCAGGCACGCAACTCCCGCCGCATCGCGCCTGTCGTGGAAGCCGCGGAGTAACGATGCGCGAGCCCGTCCACAAGGCGAACCGGAAAGTCTGGCGCGACGGCGTCTTCAGCGACGGCGCGCGGCTGATCCCGGAAGAGACACCGCTGGCGCTGACCTATAATGGCGGCACCTACGCCGTGATGATGGGCTCGCCCGAGGACCTCGGCGACTTCGCTGTCGGCTTCAGCCTGAGCGAAGGCATCGTGCAATCGGCCGACGAGATCGAGACCCTCGACATCGTCGAGCTCGACGACGGCATTGAGCTCAGGATGTGGCTCAAGCCCGACAAGGCCGAGTGGATCGCCGAGCGGCGGCGCAACATCGCTGGCCCGACCGGCTGTGGCCTCTGTGGGTTGGACTCGATCAGCGAAGCAGTCCGGCCGGCCGCGGTAGTGCCTGCCGGCCGCGTCTTCTCCCCGCGCGAGATCATGACCGCGGTAGCAGCAGTCGCACCGCTGCAGGAGATCAATCACCAGACCCGCGCCGTACACGCCGCCGCGTTCTGGACCGCCACGCGCGGCATCGTGGCGCTTCGCGAGGACGTCGGCCGCCACAACGCGCTCGACAAGCTCGCCGGCGCGCTGGCCCGCGACAAGATCGACGCGAGCGACGGCATCGTGCTGCTGACCAGCCGCGTCTCGGTCGAAATGGTGCAGAAGACCGCCGCGATCGGTGCACCGCTGATTGCTGCCGTGTCGGCGCCGACAGCGCTTGCGGTACGGATGGCAGATGCCGCCGGCATCACGCTCGCCGCGATCGCCCGCGCCGATGGATTTGAAATCTTTACCCATCCGGAACGCGTCACAGGCGCGGTGCCCGGCAAGGAGTCCCCGTATGTCGTCGTCGCCTGACAAACTGGTCTATATGGCGAACCAGATCGGAAAGTTCTTCCACAGCCAGGGCCGCGACCGCGCCGTGCAGGGCATTTCCGAGCACATCTGGAAGTTCTGGGATCCGCGGATGCGCAAGCAGATATTTGCTCATCTCGACGCCGGCGGTAGCGGGCTCGACGCAAACGTCCGCGACGCGCTGGAGAAGCTGAGGCTGCAGGCGTAGCTACCGGAAGCTGCAGAGCGGGAAGACACGTCCGGGTCTCAGCACGATTGGTCCCGGTACGGCATTGTCAGGCCATAGAAGTTCAGGTCTTCAATGCTGCGACAGCAAGACTGTCGCAAGCCGGCCTCTCGTCACCATGACGCAGCATCCCGCCCTGTTGTGGCCCGGCACCACTGCGCTCGGGGCATGATGATGAGATCGAGTTCACGCACGCGCTGCAGGCACACCAGTGCATCGGACGAGCGCTGTTCCCGGCTCACACCCGATTCGCGATGTATCGCTGAGGACCTTTTTTGCATCGGCATCGTCGCAGCTCGCCGGATGCGTGGCAGATTCGCGGCGGTCAGGTGTCGAGTGACGACACGATTAGTTCGCAATGACCACTTAGACCATCGCTGAAACAAAAAGCAGAGCAAGAGCACGACGCGATGAGTGATAGCACGGGCGCAACGCCGTTCCCTCTCGGAGTCTTTGTCGGGAACCCGAACTATTTTGATTCAAATGAGGAGGCGAGCTTCGAGACAAGCTTCAACGCTTTCTCAACCGTCATGAAATCCAAGCCGCAATTCCTCGATCAGTATGGCGACGAGCGCCTGCCGATCTCGGATTGGGTTGGTCAATCGAGCTGGAATGCAGCCTCGATGGCGCAGTCGCCCGTACTCGATGGGGTCACGCCGGTGATCGGGCTGCCGATGAGTTCGACGGCATCGGGCGCGGGAACCCCTGATCAGTTCTACAAGAACTTCGCGGCCGGCGCGTACGATTCGGTGCTGACGAACATGGTCAAGGCCTGGGCCGACAAAGGCTTCACAACGCAGATTTGGCGACCTGGCTGGGAGATGAATATTGATACCATGCCCTCCTACGCTGGCGACGACGCCGCGACGCGCGCCGATTGGGTGGCGGCGTTCCAGCACATCTACACCGTCTTGCACGCCGCGGGCGCGGCGGCGGGCGTGAACATCGAGGTGGCGTGGAATCCTAGCGTGACGAACTACAGCCACGCTGGCAATGTCATCGAGACTGCCTACCCCGGAGACCAGTATGTCGATATCATCGCCGCCGATGTCTACGGCGACGTCTTTCCATACGGCTCGCCGACCCACCTGTATGACTGGGACAAGAGCGGGCAAGTCCTCGACTCGTCCAAGCCGGTCTACGACTCCAGCGTTCAGCAGTGGGCGTCAGATCCGGTGAACCTCCAGCATTACTATACCTACCCGGCTTCCAACCAATGGTCGCTCGACGGCAGCGACGGCCACGCGACGACGCTTCAGCAACTGATCGATCTCGCCAAATCGGCAGGAAAGCCGTTTGCCATTGCTGAGACGGGTGCTGGCAATACGCATGACGGCGCGGGTCTCACAGACAATCCGACATTCGTGAACTGGCTTTCGGACACGCTGGTTCAGTCGGGGGTTAAGGTCAGCTTCGTGAACATCTGGGATTCGAACTCCGGCGGATCATACGGCTTCACAAGTTCCACCGACGATAAGCCGCTCGAGGCAGCTGCATGGGCGAAGCATTTTGGCGACCCACCCGTATCCGGATCGGCCTCAACCGTGGCGTCGAGCTCATTGGACAGCCACGCGGCCGGCGACAGCTCCGCGAACGCCAACCAACCGGCCGCCGCTGAAGTCGCCGCGGCCCAAAGCACCGCGGCAGTCGAGACGACGAGAGATACCTTTCATTTCAACTTCGCGCCGGGCGTAGCCAATCCGACCGCCCTCGCGCACATGGATGGCATTACTGACAACGGCCCTGCTCTCCAGGCCCATGCTGACGCAAATTCCGCGAGCATGGGCAGCTTCACGGCAGACGGGGACGCGGCTCACGGCAGGTTGACCGCGCTCGCGAACGACGCCCGCATGGCCGCAGGGCACGACGCAGCCTTCGGCCATTCGGGGGACGGAAGTTCCGCGAGCGCTCACGATGCGGGATTGCACTCCGGCCACTTCTTCACGTTCTAGTTTCAGGACCGCCACATTGCCGTCGACGGCGTCTGCTTGGCTCCGAAACGCACGCAAGAGCAGACACGTCGATATCGACGCGATGAGGCGCGAAGGACCAGCCATGGATAAGACTCTGATCTACGACGTGGGCGCTCACAAGGGTGAGGACACCGAATTCTATCTGAAAAAAGGATTTCGCGTCGTCGCCATAGAGGCGATGCCGGAATTCTGCGAGTCCATCAGCAAGCGCTTTTCGGAGCACGTCAGTTCGGGCGCTCTGACTGTGATCAACGTTGCGGTTTCGAATTCGCCCGGAAACGTCAAGTTTTATGTCGACGATCGCGTTTCGGAGTGGGGAACAACCAATCCGGAGTGGTCCGAACGCAACAAGAGCTTTGGTGCAGGTAAGGGACGGACGTTGACCATACCCGCCGCCAAACTAGCGGACATTCTGAACGAGCACGGCGTCCCGCGATATTGCAAGATCGATATTGAAGGTAATGACCTCGAGGCGTTGGCGTCGCTTGAGGGCCTTCGTGAACTGCCAGAATTCGTATCCATCGAATCCGACAAGACGAGTTGGAAAAAGCTCATCGAAGAGTTCGAGACCTTTGAAAAACTGGGATACCGGAAATACAAGATACTGGATCAGTCACTCGTCTCCATGCAGAAATGTCCAGCAGTTCCGAAGGAAGGAAAGTTTGTTGATTGGCGGTTCAAGACCGGAAGCAGCGGTCTTTTCGGAGATGAATTGCCGGGTACATGGTTCAGCGCGCTCGAAGCTATCGAAGCCTACAAGAACATATTTCGCGGATATGCGATCAATGGAGACCTCGGACTGTTCGGTGGTGGCCGAAAAAGCATGTTCAACATGGTCGGCAGGATTCAAGAGAAGGTGTTTCGCCTCAAGGGCTCCAAACATTACGTGAATCCGGCAACGCAGTTCCCGCCGCCCGGTTGGTACGATACCCACGCGGCGAGAGAGTGATCGCCCAAAGCCTGAAGATCGAGCCTGCCCCCGGAAAGCCGGAGCGTTAGCGTTGAATGAAGCGATGTTCCAGCACTCCGCGGCCAAGCCGCCGGGGCGAAATGGCGTGCTCAGACGCGAGAAACAACGCAACAGAGTATCAAACTACCTCTTGACGCCCCCGCCCCACGCGCTCCGCCGGCCTGCTCCCGCCCACGGCGCCCAGGCCGAACGAGCCAGTACTTTACCGGAATTGAACGCTTTGGCATGATGCTGGCATGTGCCCCGGATAACCGGGGCCTCCGCTCCGATCGAAAGGACGTCAAGGGAAGCGCCATGTTGGGGATCGTTCTGGCGAGTAGCATTTGCGGATTGCTGCTTGGGCGCTACTTCCGGGTCTATGTATGCCTCCCCGCGATCCTCCTCCTTGTTCCAGTGGCCTTTGTTGTTGGATACGCCGACGGTTTGGCGACGGGGATTGTCGCGTTCATTTCCTGCGCTGTCGCGCTGCAAGGATGTTTCCTGCTCGGTGCGATGGTCCGCATTTTCATTGAAAACTTCGAGCCGCAACGGGCGCCGTCGGAAGATTTCATCTAACCGATCGGCGTGGGCCGGCAGGTGACCGTGCATCCTTCGAGGCTCGCCCAACGGCGCAACTGCGCCACAAGGCTCGCACCTCCAGCGACAATGGCGAAGCCATTGCGCGGGGATGACGGATCCAACACTGTTTGGCCCTAAATTAGCCCACGATCGCGGTGAACACCCGCCGCACTTCGCCTTGCGTCTCGCGCAGGCGCGCTTCCAGCGCGGAGAAATCCGGCGCGTCGCCGGCGCGCGCCATCACGCGCCGCAGGTCCTCGCCCGCCGTCTCCGGATTGAACTTGCCGGTGACGCACAGCCGCAGGATCTGCGTCAGGTCATGATAGAGCCGCGCCGCCGAGCGCAATATCTCGGCTTCGGACTGGCCGAGCAGACCGAGCTTGGCGGCATGCTCGAGCACCTGCAGCGTGGAGACGCTGAGGATTTCCGGCTTCGCTGACGCGTGCGCGAGCTGGAGGTACTGCGCGATGAAATCAATGTCGACGAGCCCGCCGGCGGCGAGCTTGAGGTCCCACACGTCGTCCTCGCCCTTCTCCAGCGCAATTGCGCGCCGCATGTCGGCAACGTCGGCCGCGGTCGACGCCGCATCGCGCGGCCGCGTCAGCACGCTGCGGATGATCGCCTCGATCCTCTCGCGAAACTCCGGCGACGACGAGATCACCCGCGCGCGGGTCAGCGCCATGTGTTCCCAGGTCCACGCCTCGCGCTCCTGGTAGTCGGCGAACGCGTCGATCCGCGAGGCGACCGGACCGGCGCGTCCGGAAGGACGCAGCCGCATGTCGACCTCGTAGAGCACGCCGTAATTGGTGCGGGTCGTGAAGGCGCTGATCAGGCGCTGGGTGAAGCGCGCGAAATATTGCGCGCCGTGCAGCGAGCGCTCGCCGTCGGAGTCCGGCGCCTCGCTGTCGAAATCGTAGAGCGTGATCAGATCGAGATCGGAGGACGCCGTCATCTCGCGGCTGCCGAGCCGGCCCATCGCGACGATCGCGGTCTCCTGCCCCTTGATCCGGCCGTACTGCGCGGCGAACTGGTCGGTGACGAGGCCGTGCACGGTGTGCACGATCCCCTCGGCGACATCGGCAAAGGCCGTACTGGCGTGCTGCGCCGACACCGTACCGGACAGGATCCGCGTGCCGATCAGGAACAGGCTCTCCTGGCCGAACAGCCTGAGACGATCGAGGAAATCCTCGTAGGACGACGCATCCTGCAGCGTGGCGGCAAGCCGATCCGACAGCTCCTTCTTGTCCGGCATCGCGCCGAAGAAGCGCGGGTCGATCAGGCCGTCCATGATCTGCGGCTTCCGCGCCAGCATGTCGCCGAGCCGCGGCGCCGCACCAAGGATCAGCGCCACCAGCGCGACGAGATCGCGGTTCTGGCTGAGCAGCGAAATCAGCCGCGCGCCCCGCTGCAGCGCGCCGAGGAAACGGTCGAACGCCGTCACCGCATCATCCGGTTCCTCGGCATGCGCGAGGCCGTCGATCAGGCCGGGAATGAATTCCAGGAACGCCGCACGCGTCGCCTCCATGCGCAGCGCGCGATAATCGCCCTCGATCCACTGCTGCACGGTGCCGGCAACCGCGATCGGCTTCTTGAAGCCGAGATGGGCGAGATGCTCGATCAGGCGGGCGTCTTCGGGCCCGGCACCATAATTGACATCCGGCAGCTTCGCGGTGCCGGTCGGATCGTCGCCCTCGAACAGCTTGCCGTAGTGGTTCTGCACGATCTTGAGCTGACCAAGCAGGTCCCTGGCGAACGCCTCGCGATTCTCGTAGCCGAAGAAACGCGCAAAGCGTTCGACGTCTTCGGGCGCTTCAGGCAACGAATGGGTCTGCTCGTCGGCGATCATCTGCAGCCGATGCTCGACCCGGCGCAGGAATTCATAGGCCGTCGTCAGCTCGTCGCGCGCCTCAAAGGTGATCCAGTTGCTGTCGGCGAGCACATTGAGCGCCTCCAGCGTCGGCCGCACCCGCAACTCCGGATGGCGGCCGCCGGCGATCAGCTGCTGGGTCTGGGCGAAGAACTCGATCTCGCGGATGCCGCCGCGGCCGACCTTGACGTTGTGGCCTTCGACCGAGATCTCGCTCTGGCCACGAAAGGTCTGCATCTGCCGCTTCATGTCGTGGACGTCGGCCAGCGCGGCAAAGTCCAAATGCTTGCGCCAGACGAACGGCGCGAGCTCGGCGACCAGCGCGTCGCCGGCCTTGGGATCGCCGGCGCAGGGCCGCGCCTTGATCATCGCGGCGCGCTCCCAGGTGCGGCCCTCGCGCTCGTAATAATGCAGGGCCGCGTCGGTCGAGATCGCGACCTGGGTCGAGGCCGGGTCGGGGCGCAGCCTGAGATCGACCCGGAACACGTAACCCTCGCCCGAGCGCTGCTGGAGCATCCGCGCCATCGCCTGGGTGACGCGCACGAAGAACGGCTGCGGCTCGATGTCCTCGGCGAGCGAGGTGGCCGTGCGATCGAAGAACACGATCAGGTCGATATCGCTGGAATAGTTCAGTTCGCCCGCGCCCATCTTGCCCATCGCGAGCACGATCAGACCGGAGCCGATCTCGGGATGTTCGGGGTCGGCGGCGGTCATGCGACCGCGCGCGACTTCCTGCCGGAACAGATAGCGCAGCGCCGATTGCACCGAATTCACCGCAATGTCGGTCAGCGCCGCGGTCACCCGCATCACCGGCCAGACGCCGCCGATGTCGCACAGCGCGATCATCAGCGCGGCCTCCGCCTTCATGCGGCGAAGCAGAACCATCGCGTCGGCTTCGCTGCCGGCGGCGAGCACCTCGCGCGAGGTCGTATCGATCAGGCCGGCAAGATGCTGTTCCGGGTCGCATGACAGGACCCGGATCAACCGCGCGGCATCGGCGCGTGCGAGCTCGAACAGATAGGGTGAGAACTCGGCGATGCCGCGCAGGATGTCCCGCGCGAACGGATGCTCGAGCAACGCTGCGAGCGCGGCCGATTGCGCCGGCTCGAGTTCGGCGAACCAGTCGGTCAGGCGCTGATCGGCGGATAAGGAAGCGGCGACATGCGGCCCGTCCGCGAACCGCGCGGCCAGACGATGTCGGTCCGCGTTTCCCGGCGCGGCGGCATTCATGCCGCCTTCTGTGGCACATCCTGCGTTTGAGCCGCAAGCCTGTCACTGCCGCCCGCCCGCGCAGGCAGCACCAGGGTCGCCACCAGCCCCGGATGGGCATCGGCGAGCCTGAGCTCGCCGCCATGGAGCGTGGCTACCGCCGAGGCCAGGCTGAGGCCGAGGCCGGAACCGGGTAAGGTGCGGCTTGCCTCGAGCCGGACGAAGCGCTCCACCGCATGCTTGCGGTCGCCCTCGGGGATACCGGGACCATGGTCGGTGACGCTGAGCAGGACCTGATCGCCCTCGCGCCGCGCCTCGATCAGGATCTCGCGCGCATCCGCCTTCATCGGCTCGACGCCCGCGTCGGGCTTGCCATATTTGATGGCATTCTCGACCAGATTGGCGACCGCCTGGCTGATCAATTCGCGGTTGCCGTGAATTGGCGCCGGCGCGGTCTTCACCTGCAGCGTCATACCGTCGTCCTCGGCCAGCGGCTCGTACAGTTCGTGGATGCCGTTGGCGACGTCGGCGCCGTCGAAATCGTCCATGTTGCCGCGCGCCTGGCCGGACTCGGCGCGCGCGATCATCAACAGCGCGTTGAAGGTGCGGATCAAGCCGTCGGATTCCTCGATCGTCCGCTCCAGCGCCGCGCGATAGTCGGCCTCGGAGCCCGACCGCGCCAGCGCCTCCTCGGCGCGGTTGCGCAGCCGCGTCAGCGGCGTCTTGAGGTCGTGGGCGATGTTGTCGGAGACCTCCTTCAGCCCCGTCATCAGCGCCTCGATGCGCTCCAGCATGGCATTGAGATTTTCCGCGAGGCGGTCGAGCTCGTCGCCACTGCGGCCGACCGGCAGCCGGCCGGACAGATCGCCCGCCATAATCCGCTTGGTGGTGCCGGTCATGGCGTCGATCCGGCGCAACACGCGGCGGGCGACGAAGATGCCGCCGCCGAGCCCGAGCACGATCACGACCAGGATCGACCATTGCGCGGCCTTGGCGACGATACCGAACAGCCGCCGCCGTTCCTCGAGGTCGCGCCCGACCAGCAGGCGGAAGCCGTTGTCCATCTCGGCGACCCGCACCAGCGCGCGGTGATCGGTCTTGTCCTGGTCGTCGATCCGGCGATAGGCGGTCTCGCTCCAGCCCTGGACGCTCATCACGCCAGGCGCCAGCGAGCCGACATTGCCGGCCAGCGCCTGCCCGTTCGGCGCCGTCAACAGATAGAGGTTGGCGCCCGGCCGCAGCGCACGATTGCCCATGGTGGTCAGCAGGCCGTGCAGGCCGCGGCGATTATAGATGGCGGTGATCTCGCCGATCTCGACGTTGACGGTCGTCGTGATCTGCTCGGTGATCAGCCGCCGCGTGTTCCATGCGAAATAGGCCAGCAGCGAGGCGGCAAACAGCGCGAACAGGAACAGGTAGACCAGCGTCAGCCGAAACGCCGTGGTCCGGATCAGTTTACCGAATGCCGTCACGGATCATATACCCCGCGCCGCGGATGGTATGCAGCAGCGGCCGCTCGAAACCCTTGTCGATCTTGGAGCGCAGCCGCGAGATGTGGACGTCGATGACGTTGGTCTGCGGATCGAAGTGATAATCCCAGACATTCTCGAGCAGCATCGTACGCGTCACCACCTGGCCTGCATGCTTCATCAGATACTCGAGCAGGCGGAACTCGCGCGGCTGCAGGGTCAGCTCATCCTTGCCGCGGGCGACGCGATGCGACAGCCGGTCGAGCTCGAGGTCGCCGACCTTGTAGGTGGTCTCCTCGGCCGGCCCGACATTGCGCCGCGACAGCACCTCGACGCGCGCGAGCAGTTCGGCGAAGGAATACGGCTTCGGCAGATAGTCGTCACCGCCGGCGCGCAGGCCCTTGATGCGGTCATCGACCTGGCCGAGCGCCGAGAGGATCAGGACCGGCGTCCGGTTGCCCTTGTCGCGCAGATTGCCGATCAGCGAGAGCCCGTCACGCTTCGGCAGCATGCGATCCACAACCAGCACGTCGTAATCGCCGGATTCGGCCATCGACAGGCCCTCTTCGCCGTCGGAGGCGAGATCCGCGACATAGCCGACTTCACGGAATGCCTTGACCAGATAGTCGGCTGACTCGCGGTCGTCTTCGATGATCAGGATGCGCATTTGCGGAGCGGTTGCGGTCACGGGAATGGGCCCTCTGTCAGCATGGCGCGGCCGGCCTGCACATGCAAGACGACCGCGCGTATTCTCGAATTGTTGGGAAAAAGTGGGCGGTGAAGCTGGGGGACTCCACCGCCCTGAGACCTTCCGACGGAGGGGGGCATATTCCATCGAAAGGCAACATAGGGAGCGAGCAAGGGGCCCGCCCCCCGGAAAGCGCCGTCGGCGGGGCGACTAATGCCGGCGACGCTCTCCAACCCATAGATAGTTATCCCTTGGCCAGCGGCACTGCCACAAAGCGCGACGAACCGCCGCTCTTCACGCGCATGAGAACGCTGTTCTTGTTGTCATTGCGCGCCGCGGTGATCGCATCGCGCACCTCACCGGCGGTGCCGACGGACTTGCCGGCGACCTCGAGAATCACGTCGCCTTCCTTGAAGCCCCGCTCGGCGGCAGCACTCTTGGGATCGACCTCGGTCACGACAACGCCTTCCTTGCCGGCGCCGGCCACGCTGTTGGCAGGCGCCACGGTGAGGCCCAGCTTCGGCACATCGGTGCCACGGGACGAATTGCCCTTGTCGCTGTTGTCGGTGTCGGCCTTGGCTTCCAGGCTGTTCGGCAACTGGCCGAGCGTGATGCTGATGGTCTTGTCCTGACCCTTGTGCAGCACGTTCAGCTTCACGGCATTGCCGGGCGCGAGGCCGCCGATGGTGCGGGCGAGTTCGCGCGCATCCTTCACCGGCTCGCCATTGACGGCGGTGATGACGTCACCGGACTCGATGCCGGCCTTGGCCGCGGGGCCATTGGCCTGCGGTTCCGCGACCAGTGCGCCTTCGGCCTTCTTCATGCCGAGGCTGTCGGCAATATCGGAGGTCACCGGCTGGATCTGGACGCCGATCCAGCCACGGCTGACCGAACCCTTGTCCTTCAGCTGGGCAACCACGCTCTTGACGGTCTGGGCCGGGATCGAGAACGCGATGCCGACGCTGCCGCCGGACGGCGAGTAGATCGCCGTGTTGACGCCCATCACCTCACCGGACACGTCGAACGCCGGACCACCCGAATTGCCCTTGTTCACGGGCGCATCGATCTGGATGAAGTCGTCGTACGGGCCGTTGCCGATGTCGCGGCCGGAGGCGGAGACGATGCCCGCGGTCACGGTGCCGCCGAGTCCGAAGGGATTGCCGACCGCCAGCACCCAGTCGCCGATGCGCGGCTTGCTGTCGGAGAGCTTGGCGAACTGGAAGTTCGAGCCGCCCTCGACCTTGATCAGCGCGAGGTCGGTGCGCGGATCGGTGCCGATCACCTTGGCGGAATAGGTCTTGCCGTCGTCGGTCGTGACTTCGACCTTGTCGGCGCCGTCGACGACGTGATTGTTGGTCACGGCAAAGCCGTCAGCCGAGATGAAGAAGCCGGAGCCCTGGCCCGTCACCACGCCACCGCCACGAGGTCCACCGCGCAGACCCGGGGGCAAGCCATCCGGACCGCCGAAGCGGCGGAAGAAGCGCTCCATCGGCGAACCCGGCTGGAACGGTGAATCCTCGTTGTTGCCGCTGTCGTCCTTGGCGACCTTCTCGCGAATGTTGACCTTGACCGAGATCACCGACGGCTTCACGCGCTCGACGATGTCGGCAAACCCGACCGGCTGCTGAACCTTCTTGACCTCGTTGTTGACCTGCGCATGCGCAGGCGTCGTGAACAGGTCGGCGGGATTGTGCGTGGGGCTGAGGCCGTAGGTGGCGGCACCGAGGCCGGCCACGACCGACGCCATCAGCGCGAGTTTGCGGGCAGAGAACAGCGAGCGCTTCGGCGCCTTGTAGGACGGCAGGGTCGAGAGGTCGGGACGGTCGGTCATGTCTTGAAATCTCCAGGGCCAGAATCATTCGGTGCGGGGCAAGCACCTGATGCGTCTGAACATGGGGTCATCAGCCTTACGGCGCGCTGGCTGCGGAATTAAACTTTGGTAATCGAGCCGACCCGCACTGCGGCAGAATAGCGCAGGCAAACAAATGACTTAGTAAGGAACTAAAGCGGCTTGTCCGGCGCGGATTCGGCTGCCAGCAGCCGTTCCAGCCGTGTCTGCTCGTCCGAGGTCAATCCGGCCGCGGAATCGCCCCCGGCAGCGGCCGGATTTGCCTTGCGGCGGCCGAGGCGCCAGAGCGCAAAACCGCCCAGCAAGAGCGCCAGCGGCGGGGTCAGCCACAGCACCAGCGTATGCTCGTTAAGGCGCGGCTTCAGCAGCACGAATTCGCCGTATCTGGCCACCAGGAAATCGATCACCTGGGCGTCGCTGTCGCCGGCCGAGAT
The DNA here is from genome assembly GCF_010811875.1 of Bradyrhizobium uaiense. Lineage (GTDB taxonomy): Bacteria > Pseudomonadota > Alphaproteobacteria > Rhizobiales > Xanthobacteraceae > Bradyrhizobium > Bradyrhizobium uaiense. Next base: position 11,114 of record NZ_VKHP01000059.1, on the reverse strand, counting down.
GCGTTCACGCACCAGCAGGCGGAGGTCGCGCGCCAGCGGCGCCTCCGAATCGTCGATCGACTGATTCTGGCAGACCATGCAGCGCAGCTCTTTGGAGAGGTCGCGCGCCCTCGCCTCCTTCGCCGGATCCGCCATGATCTCGTCGGGCAGCACGGCGCGGGCCGGCATCGCACCGAGCATTAGAATTGCCGCAAGCGCGGCGCCTGCAAGCGCGCGCGACCGCATCACTCGGCCGCCTGCAAGGCGCGCGCGGCGGCTTTGGCCGGCTTCGGCGCGCCGACCCGCAAGCGGCGGTCGGACAGCGACAGCAACCCGCCGAACGCCATCAGCACCGGCCCCCACCAGATCATCAGCACCAGCGGCTTGTCATAGATGCGCACCGCGATCGTGCCGTCGGCCGAGGTATCACCTAACGATATGTAGAGCTGGCTGGCGCCGCGGGTCAGCAGCGCGGCCTCGGTGGTCGAGGCGCCGCGGGTCGTGAAGTTGCGCTTCGACGGGGTCATCACGCTGACCTTCTCGCCGTCACGGGTCACGGTGAACTGCGCGACCATCTCGCGGAAATTCGGCCCCTGCCGCGGGTTCAGGCCGTCGAGCCGCAGCTCGTAGCCGGCGACGCGGGCGACGTCGTCCGGCTTCATGGAGCCGATATATTCGCTGTTCCAGGTGGTCTCGCAGACGATCCCGATCAGCGCTATGCCGAGACCGGCATGCGCGAAGGCGGTGCCCCAGGTCGCGCGCGGCAGACCGCCGGCGCGGCGCAACGAGAGCGACAGCGGAATCCGGAACAGCGCGACGCGTTCGGCGAGGTCGCATAGCGCGCCCATGATCACGAACGCCGCAAGCCCGATCGCGAGCGGCGCCAGGGTCGCGCCGCCATAGGTCCACGCAAACACCAGCGCGATCGCAACCAGGGCGGTGATGCCGGCGACCATCAGCCGCTGCGCCGCGCCGAGCAGGTCGCCGCGCTTCCAGGCCAGCAGCGGCCCGAACGGCACCGCGAGCAGCAGCGGCACGAACAAAGGCGCAAAGGTGAAATTGAAGAACGGCGCGCCGACCGAGATCTTCTCGCCGGTCAGCACTTCGAGCGCCAGCGGATACAGCGTGCCGATGAACACCGTCGCGCATGCCGTGGTGAGCAGCAGATTGTTGAGCACCAGCGCGCCTTCACGCGAGATCGGCGCGAACAGCCCGCCCTGCTTCAGCGCCGGCGCGCGCCAGGCATAGAGCGACAGGCTGCCGCCGATGAAGACGAACAGGATCAGCAGGATGAACACGCCGCGGGTCGGATCGGTGGCGAAGGCGTGGACCGATGTCAGCACGCCGGAGCGCACCAGGAAGGTGCCGAGCAGCGACAGCGAGAAGGTCAGGATCGACAGCAGCACGGTCCAGACCTTCAGCGCGTTGCGCTTCTCCATCACCAGCGCCGAATGCAACAGCGCGGTGCCGGCCAGCCATGGCATCAGCGAGGCGTTCTCGACCGGATCCCAGAACCACCAGCCGCCCCAGCCGAGCTCGTAATAGGCCCAGTAGGAGCCCATCGCGATGCCGAGCGTCAGGAATATCCACGCCATCAGCGTCCACGGCCGCACCCAGCGCGCCCAGGCGGCGTCGATCCGCCCTTCCAGCAGCGCCGCCACCGCGAACGAGAACGAGATCGAGAAGCCGACATAGCCGAGATAGAGCATCGGCGGATGCACAGCGAGGCCGATGTCCTGCAGCACCGGATTGAGATCACGTCCCTCGATCGGCGGATTGGCGATGCGCAGGAACGGATTCGAGGTGATCAGGATGAACAGATAGAAAGCGCTGGCGACCCAGGCCTGCACCGCCAGCACATGCGCGCGCAGCGACAGCGGCAGATTGTTGCCGAACACCGCGACCAGGCCGCCGAACAGCGCCAGGATCGACACCCACAGCAGCATCGACCCTTCATGGTTTCCCCACACGCCGGTGATCTTGTAGAGCAGCGGCTTCAGCGAATGCGAATTCTCGTAGACATTGGCGACCGAGAAATCCGAGGTGACGTGCAGCGTCACCAGCGCGGCGAACGACGCCGCGACGAACAGCAATTGGGCGAGCGCCGTCGAGCGCGCGACGTTCATCAGCGCCGCATCGCGCCAGCGCGCGCCGACGATCGGCACGATTGACTGGATCAGCGCAAGGGCGAGCGCCAGCACCAGGGCATAATGTCCGCTTTCGGCGATCACCGCATGGCTCCCTGGGTCGGCGCCGCGGAGGCGCTCGGCATGTTGCCCGGTTTGGCGCCGTAATCGTCCTTCCAGTGGCCCTGCTTCTTCAGCGCGTCGGCGACGTCCTTCGGCATGTAGGTCTCGTCATGCTTGGCGAGCACTGTGTCGGCGCGGAACACGCCGGTCGCATCGAGCGCGCCTTCCGCAATGACGCCCTGCCCTTCGCGGAACAGGTCCGGCAGGATGCCCTTGTAGGCGACCGGCAGCGTCGCGCCGCCGTCGCCGACGGTGAAGGTCACGGCGAGATTGTCGCCGCGCTTGAGCGAGCCCTGTTCGACCAGGCCGCCAAGGCGGAAGCGCTTGCCCGGACCGAGATGCTTTTCGGCGACCATCGAGGGCGTCGAGAAGAACACGATGGAATCGCGCAGCGCGTTGAGCACCAGGCCCGCGGCGATCGCGAGCACGACGAGCGCGCAGCCGATCAGTGTCAAACGCCGTTGCTTCCTGGTCATGGTTCATCCTTGCGCATGACGTTCTCCGAAAACCGCTGCACACTTTTCGGCGTCATGCTCTATCCATCCAACCCGAGATTCTTCAGCCCCTCATTGAGCTGGCGCAACCGATCCGCATTGTTGGCTACGGCCTGACGGGCATCGCTAAGCGCGCTCATCGCCTTGTCGCGCTCCCCCATCACCAGATAGGCGCGGACCAGCCGCAGCCAGCCCTCGACGTCGTCGCCGTTGGTCTTCAGCCGCGTCGCCAGCCGATCGACCATGCCCTTGATCATGGTGCCGCGATCGGCCTCGCTCATGTCTTTCGCTGCGGCCACCGCGCCATCGGGCAGCGCCGGGGCGCTGACGCCGCCGACCCGAACCAGCGCGGCCTGCACCAGCGGCCGCCACGGCGCGTCGGACGGCCCCTTCGCCAGTATCTTCTGCCAGAGCGCCGCGGCGTCGGCCTTGCGACCGTCCTGCTCTGCGGCAAGGCCTAGAAAGTAATTGCCCTTGGCATCGTCGCCATTCAGCGCGACCGCGCGCTCGAATTCCGCCTTGGCCTCCGCAGTGACGACGCCGCCGGCGGTCCCCATCATCGCCTCACCGAGATCGGCGCGGCGATCGGCACTGTCGCCGGCGTAGGTGATGGCATTGCGATAGGCGCGGACCGCATCGTCGTAGCGGCCAAGCCGCGACAGCACCGGCGCCAGCACCGTCCAGCCGCGGCCGTCGGTCGGGTTCTTCTCCAGATGCGCTTCGACCTGCGCGACCAGATTGGCGAGCGGCTGGTTGGCATCGGCGACCCGGCTGCGCTCGGCGAGCGGAAAGTCGCCGAGGCGCGGCGAGCCCAGCGCGAGATAGAAGCCCGACGCAATGACCGGCAACCCGACCAGCGCCACGATCGCGGCAGAGCGCCGCAGGTTGAGACTGCCCTGCACCGGTTCTTCACGTCCGCTCGCGTCGGCCGCGGCAAGCAGCCGGCGGCTGATCTCGATCCGCGCGGCATCGGCCTCGGCGGCGCCGATGATCCCTGAGGCCAGGTCGCGATCGATCTCGGCGAGCTGGTCGCGGTAGACCACGACCTCGCTGCCGCCGCTGTCGGTCCGCCCGCGGCGGCTGAGCGGCCACAGCACGGCAAAGATCGCCGCGACCGTCATCAGCGCGAACACAAACCACAGCGTCATCAAGCGGTTCCCGGATGGAACGGCGGCTTCCGGCAAGCCGCCTTAGAATCGCTTTACACTACCGGCGGCGAGCCCGGCAATTGACAATTACTGGATCGGAGGCAGGTTGAAATCAGGCGGTTTTCCGGTGCCGTCCCGGCGGTCTAGCAACGGTGTTTTCGGGCGGAGGTGCGCGCCGGCAAAATATCGAAAACAACCCCATGCAAAGTAGCCGGCGGGCCGGCTGTCGACGCTCGAATGCCGTCTTGACACGTCGGGCAACTCAGCGGCACACTTCCATTATTCCGAAATTGCGCAAACGCGATAGCTCTACGAGCTCGTCTTGCCCGGCCTTGTGCCGGGCATCCACGTCTTGGTTTCGCCTTGTGCCGGGCATCCACGTCTTGGTTTCCGCGACAGAAAGACGTGGATGGCCGGGACAAGCTCGGCCATGACGGAAATCGCGGTGACAGTACCGTACTGCAATTCCTGTTCTTTCTCGCCCATCATTGTCCCCGCTCTCCCTACCCCGCGCGCGACGACTTCCGCTCACCGGTCACGGCATTCTCCGCCGCCCGGTTCATCAGCGAGGCGTAGTCGTGGCCGAACAGCACCTCGCAGAAGCGGATCGCGGCCTTGACTTGCTGTTGGCGGAAGGCGCGGACCCGGGCGTCGCCGCCGCGCAGCGACTGCACCAGCCCCTCGGTCGACTGCTCGACGTAATGTTGCAGGTCTGAGAAGGTCCGCAGCGTCACCTCGTTGATGGCGAGCTCGCTCGCATAGGTGCGGCACACCGCGACGAAATCGATCAGGGCGGCGGCGTCCTCGACCTCGGACTGGTCGATCTTGGCGCCGGCGGTGATGTCCTTGTCGGCGCGCTGGCGCAGGATGCGGCGGACCCGTCCCGGCACGCTGTCGATCTCCGATTGCAGCGCGTTCGAGGTATCGGCGCGCACCGACGTTAGCTGGCGGCCCCAGGTGGAATCGTTGCGCAGGTCGAGCTCAGTGCGCAGGCCGCGGACGCCGTCATGCAGGGTCTTGAGCTGCTCGCCGACATAATCGAAATGCCCGCGCCTGATGTCGGTGCGCAGGCAGGCCGCGACGAACGACAAATCATGCAGCGCGATGGTGACGGCGATGCCATAGGCCGTTGCCGCAACCCGCAGTTCGTCGTCGGAGGCCGCCATCTTGATGGCGAGCCGGATGATCTGCCAGGGCGCGGCGAGCCGCTGCGCAATCAACGACAGCGCGAAGGGCAATAGCTGCGGCGTCTGGAGCGACGGCAGCTTGAGCGCATCCATGGCGGAAGCGATCTGGGAATCGGCAAACACCCGGATCTGGCTCGGCAGCCGGCTGCCGAGGGTTTCCAGGGCTTCGCGGGCCTGCAGCACCAGGCCGATCGGCAGCAGGTCCTCGACAACGCTCGGCGGGCCGACCCGCGACAGTGCGCGCTGGCGGTCGTCCTGCGAAGGCCCGGCGATCTTGAGGATGGCTTCCGCAGCCGCCAGCTGGAACTTGCGCGCGGCGATCTCGATCGGCCCGTTCTCAGTGGCTGCCGCCAGCGCCGCCTCGAATGCGCGGGCGGCCTCCGGCGCGCCCTCGCGGGCCAGCCACTGCCAGATCGGCAGCAGCGAGGCACGCCGGAGCTGGCCGGGTCGGGTCGGGAAATTGGTCTCGGCGAGGAACGGCTCCAGCGGCCGGAACAGGAGCCGCGCCGGGTCGTCGCTGCGCGGTTCGATCTGCTCGTCCTGCTCGGCCCCGCGTACGATCTTGCGCAGCTGCTCCAGCACCAGATTGGCGATCGCGACATCATCGCCGCGTTCGACCGCGCGCTCCAGCTCGCGCATCAGCAGCGCCTGCGATTGCGGCGGAAGCTGCGCGAGATAATCCCTCAGCCGCTCGATCGATTTCTGGCTCATGCGCCCGGTCGTGAAAGCTTGGTGCCCGGCAAACGCCGCAGCCCGTCCGCCCGCGATGATAGAGGTCGGCGCGTTAAGAAGCCGTTTAGGAATAATGACGGCTCGGCGTCCCCCAAGGCAGACTAGAGCGAGATGGGTTTAGGTCGGGTGGCGACCACGGCGGCGCTGCGCTCCCTCGCCCCGTTCTTGCGGGGAGAGGGTTGGGGTGAGGGGCCGCCTCCGCATATCGGGTGACAGCTGCGTTTGCGGAGACTCCCCCTCACCCGGAACGCATCTCACGATGCGTTCCGACCTCTCCCCGCACGCGGGGCGAGGTGAAGCCGAGTCCGCGGCTCGATTCAGAGTAAAGCGATCATGCCCTACACAGCCGGCAACACCAGCTCGGCCCTCAGGCCGCCGATCGGCGCGTCGTTCAGGGTGAGATTGCCGCCATAGAGGCCGGCGAGATCGGTTACGATCGACAGGCCGAGCCCCGAGCCGGGCTTCGATTCGTCGAGCCGCTGGCCGCGCCGCGACACCTGGGCGCGCTCGGCCTCCGACAGGCCCCGCCCGTCGTCATCGACCACGATGCGCAGCTTCGGCCCGGCGCCTGGGGCCTCCGGCGGCACCACGCTGACCTCGACGAGCACCTGCGAGGCGGCCCATTTGCAGGCGTTGTCGACGAGATTGCCGACCATTTCCTCCAGATCCTGCCGCTCGCCGCGAAACCGCGCCGCCGGATCGGCCTTCGCCTCGATCGCAAGATCGCGATCGCGATGGATCTTCTCCATGGTCCGGCGCAGCGCCTCGATCACGGGTGCGACGTCGGTGATGGTGCTGACGATGGTGGCGCGGGCGGCGATCCGCGCCCGCTCGAGGTGATGAGCGACCTGGTCGCGCATCACGTCGGCCTGCTCCAGCACCTTGCTGGCGAAGGGATCGGCGGTATGTGCGGCCGCCTCGTTCACGATCACCGACAAGGGCGTCTTGATCGCATGGGCGAGATTGCCGACATGGGTGCGCGAACGCTCGACGATCTCCCGGTTGGCATCGATCAACGCGTTGGTCTCGCGCGCCAGCGGCGCGATCTCGACCGGGAACCGGCCCTCCAGCCGCTCGGCACGGCCGGAGCGGATATCGGCAATCGAATCCGAGATGCGCTTGAGCGGCGCCAAGCCGTAGCGCACCTGGAAGATCGTGGTCAGCAGCAGCACGATGCCGAGCGCAGCGAAGGTTCCGCCGAGGTAGTAATCGAAGCTGCGGGTCTCATCGAAGATCTCGGTGGCGTCGCCGGCGACGCTGACCAGGAACTTGCCGTCGGTGCCGAGATCGACCGGCCGTTCCACCACGCGCAGGCTTTGGCCTTCGGGCCCGTCGACATAGCCGAGGCGGACGCCGGCGGCGGTCAGCTCGGCGCCGTGCTCCTCGAGCTTCGGCAGCTTCTTGTCCCACAGCGAGCGCGAGGCGCGGGTCTCGCCCTTTTCGGTGTCGGTGCGGGTGATCTGCCAGTACCAGCCCGACAGCGGCAGGTCGAACAGCGGCTCGCCCAGCGACTGGAACTGGCGGTCGGCCGGCTCGTCCGGCGTCGCCACCTCGGCGATCAGGGTGCGCAGATAGAGATTGAGCCGCCGGTCGAAGGCGCGCTCGGTGGCGTCGCGATAGACCGACGACAGGATGACGCCCGTGATCGCCAGAATCACCACCACCCAGGCGGTCGCCGAGACGAACAGGCGGGTCGCAAGCGAGCTGCCGCCCATCAGGCCACGAGCTCGAACAGCGTGTCGGCGGCAACAGACATCAGGGATTCAGACATCAGCGAATCCAGTCCTCCCGGCGCGGATCATGACAATGTCCGTGTCCGCCGATCAAGCACTCCAAGAGCATGATCCGATTGTACAGGATATGCCCTCATCCTGTTGTTTGGCCGTGGCTTCTTCACATGAAGCGAAACGGTATCCGCTCGCTAGAAAGCGCTTTAAGTCGGCGGCGACAGCATGTAGCCAAGGCCCCGAACCGTCTGGATGATATCGACTTCCAGCTTCTTGCGGATGCGGCCGACAAACACCTCGATGGTATTGGAGTCGCGATCGAAGTCCTGGTCGTAGAGATGCTCGACCAGCTCGGTGCGCGACACCACCCGCCCGGTGTGATGCATCAGATAGTCGAGCAGATTGTACTCGTGCGAGGTCAGCTTGATCGGGTTGCCGTTGACGGTGACCCGCTTGGTGCGGGTGTTCAGTGCCACCGGACCGCAGACCAGCTCGACCTGGGCATGCCCGGTGGCGCGGCGCAGCAGCGCGCGGATCCGCGCCAGCACCTCCTCGAGATGGAACGGTTTTGCGACATAGTCGTCGGCGCCGGCATCGAAGCCCTGCACCTTGTCACTCCAGCGGTCGCGCGCGGTGAGAATCAGCACCGGCATCACGCGCTTGTTGCGCCGCCAGGCCTCGAGCACCGAGATACCGTCCATCTTCGGCAGGCCGATATCCAGCACGACCGCGTCGTAGGGCTCGCTGTCGCCAAGGAAATGCCCCTCCTCGCCGTCGAACGCGCGATCGACCACATAGCCGGCGTCCGTCAGCGCGGTGGTGAGCTGGCGGTTCAGATCCGGGTCATCCTCAACGACGAGCAGACGCACTTTGGCCTCCGAGAGTGAGCATTGCGATATTCCGGCATCAAATGAGGCTTCCGGCCGTGAACGGCCTATGAATGGATTCGCAAGGCAAAGCTTATTTTTGTCAGGTGCACCATCGCGGGAACCCGCGCAAGCGCGGCTGGTTCCCGCGAACATATGCGCGCCGGATCGGGTCGGGTTTCAATTTTGAGTATCTGGGTACCCAAATCTTGAAGCAATGCCGGGTGTACCGGGAAACACCGGACAGACAGGGTTCTCGGAGTTTGCAATCTCTAGCTGGCATTTCATGACTCATAGCTTTGGAGAACGCGTTGCCGGCTTGGATGGAAGAGGAAGAACAGCGCCTGCTGCGGATGATCCGCGAAACTGGCCTAGCACAGCGCGAGATCGCTCAGAAGCTCGGCCGCACCGAAGCCGCCGTGAGCGCACGGCTAACGATAATCAGAAAGCGCCTCGCAGAGGGAAACTAGGATCGCCCGTTAAGCATGCGGACGATTTTTTTACCTTTGATTCACACAGGTTAATTGACTGGCTCACACTTTGATTCGGTGATCCAGCTACTGGGTCGGGCTGTTTCATTAAGTTCAAGTTTTAAGCCCAGAGGGGCCGTCTATTATCGGCAAGCGGCGGTTCGGCGTGAGAATGGGAATAAAGAGGCGGCCCCGGCATTGACCCTCCAAGGGTGCTGGGGCCGCTTCTTTTTGCAGGAACCACCGTCGCGACATCCGGTTGACCAGCGGTCCCGGTGCCTGAGACGGACAGCACTTGGACGCGGCCTCAGCGTTTCCCCGGCGCTGGGGCCGTCTCTTTCGAATGAGCCCTATGGTTCACCGCATAACCAGCCAGGCCACGCTTGCGGCCAGGGCCACAAACGACACTGCCGCAGCGCAGACAAAGGCGATCTCGACGCTGTCGATACGGTGATGGTGTGCATGCATGACAGACCTCCTAAGCGGATCTGGGCGAGCGTAGCCACTCGCTCATGCTTGCCCCGGCGTCGGCTTGCCGGGCCAACTCGAGTATAGCCTCTTTCTCGATACCTGGGGGCCAGCGCTGCGGCTCGTTCGCGCAGGCGCTCGGCTCTCGCGATAAGGCGTTCCTCGAGGGAATGGGCTTGCTTGACGCGGTTGCGTCGCTTCGTCATGTGCGGCTCCGTTGCCATTCAGGAGGCCAGAGCGCGACACGCGATCCAATCGCCGGGTGCCAAAGGTGATGCGCGGCGATGGCGTCAATTGTCAGGTTGGCGTAATGTTCCTAAATCGAAACCATCAACCGGGCCTGGACTCGCCCATAGCCTTCTCGACTTCGGCAGCCAGCGCGCGGTGATGCGCAGCGAGCTTGGCAAACAGCTCCTTCTTGGTCTGGTTGGTCGCCAGCTTGCTGATCAGCTCGCACTCTTCCGCCTCGACACGAAGCTTCTCCAGGTGCGTTTGCATGTCCTTCATTGGATGAACTCCCCGAGATCAAAGTGAGATCATCACACATGGAACTCGCGGGGCAATAACCTAAGTGGGCTTTCTTGAACTCCGTTCACCCCGCGGCCCCGGCCGGCAAGTTAACCTTCGGCGGGCATTTAATTGTCGCTGAAACGAGCGATGCGCTAATGCAGCGCGACATGGCGGGGCACTGGGACCGGAAGAAATTGTTGCCTGTTTCGAAGATAAAGACATTCGGTGTGATTGCGGGCTGGCTTGCACTTGCCTTCATCGCCTTCGTGACGCTGTCCCCGATCCAGGACCGCCCCTCGCTCTTCCATCCGCAGGCCGAGCATTTCGCGGCATTTGCCGTGATGGCGCTGGCTTTCGTACTGGGTTACCCGCGGCGCACCGCGCTGATCGTGCTCTTTGTCGTCTTCAGCGCATTCTCGCTCGAAGCGATGCAGTTGCTGACGCCTGACCGCCACGGCCGCCTGATCGACGCCATCGTCAAGGTGGCGGGAGGCCTCGCCGGCATCGGCACGGGTCGCCTCATGCTGTTCATGGTGCGCAGCCAGTTCGGCCGGCTGAGGTCGCCTGCGGAACATTCCGCACCGTGTGGTAGGCCGGCGCCTTCCAGCTAAGCTTGTAGATTTGAACGTTCCTCAAGACCACAGGCATTTTGATGTCGGCGGCGCGTAGCCAAAGAAAGACCTGCCGGGCGCTGCCGAGCTCGCGGAACTTCGTGAAGACGAGTCGGACTACTCCCGCCACATGTTCGTCGGGATCGATTTCGATCTTGCCAAGTTCATTCCAACAAAATCCGGGTGGAAGCATGAAGCGGTACTCGCCGCGCTGGGCCTTGGAGTCTCGAGCGGCGATTCCCCGTTGGCGAAGCAGACTCAGCTCATACTCCGACATCGTCCCCTTCAATCCGAGCAGCAGGCGGTCGTTGACAAGCCGCGGATCATAGGCTCCGTCGGGATCGATAACCAACGCGCCAGCGAGCGCGCAGAGGTCGATCAGGTGATGCCAGTCACGTCCATTGCGCGCCAGCCGCGACGCCTCGATGCAATAAACAGCACCGACGTCGCCCGAACATACCATCGCCACAAGCCGTTCAAATCCAGGCCGCTGCGTGCTGCCCGATCCTGAGCGGCCAAGATCGTCGTCAATGACTGTCACCGATTTAAATCCGGCGGCTTCCGCGGCTTGCGCCAAGTCATATTGCCGCCGCTGGCTTTCGAGATTCCCCAGGACTTGGGACATCGTCGATTGGCGAACATAGACGACGGCGACGCGACTGAGGTGATCAGG
>NZ_VKHP01000597.1 GCF_010811875.1 Bradyrhizobium uaiense | reverse complement strand
CGTCCTTCATGTCCTGGTCGCTCATGGCCGCAGCGAACGGGCTCATCACGACGCTGACCCGCGCGCCGGTCTTGAAGTCGTTGAGCTCCTTGTACGTCACCGCGGCAAACTGCCCGGCGAGGTTCGGGGAATGGGCGTCGCTGACGCCCTGCGGTCCGTGGCAGATCGCGCATCGCTGTGCCAGCGTTGCGCCGCGCCCGATCGAGACCTGATTGACCTTGGTCAGCATCTCCGAGGTCATGACGACATTCGAGGTCTTGAAGTCCGGCTTGACGGCCGTCTCCTGCACCGCCGCGCGGGGAACGCCGGCCGCGCTGCAGATCGCATCCCAGACGCCGGTAAGTTGGAGGTGCGGCTGGAGCAGCGGCAACCAGATCAGGCCGACGACCGCCGACAGTACGGCAACGCCGGCCG
>NZ_VKHP01000596.1 GCF_010811875.1 Bradyrhizobium uaiense | reverse complement strand
TCGAACACCACATTGGCACCCGACGGCACATTGATCGCCTGGCCTGCGGACTGTGCCACGCCGTTGATCAGGAACTCGCCGCCGGCTGCCGTGCCGTTCGAATCCCACAGCTGCAGCTGTGGGATTCGAACGGCACGGCAGCCGGTGGCGAGGTCCTGATCAACGGTGTGGCACAGTCCGCAGGCCAGGCGATCAATGTGCCGTCGGGTGCCAATGTGGTGTTCGATGCCGGGACGTCAGCCGGCACCGATACGCTATGGGCGCGGCTCATTCAGAACGGCACGGCGGGTGGCCGGCGGCTCGTAAAAATACCCCACTCTTCGCGCATTATACTGTGTGAATTAGTGGGGGCCTGCGGCCTGCAGTCGGAATGAATTACTCGAACCACGCTCCTCACCTACAAGCGCAAAAACGCTGCG
>NZ_VKHP01000595.1 GCF_010811875.1 Bradyrhizobium uaiense | reverse complement strand
CCGCCACAGTCAAAATGTGAACACGGGCCCGCCCCAGCCCGTGACAACGCCAGCCCCCCCCCCGCCAACTCCGCCGCCGGCTCCGACGCCCCCGGTGACCCCACCGCCCACCCATCCGCCTGCTCCGCTCGGAATGAACGAGAAATCCTCGGCCAGTGACGAGGAAATCCACGGCACCTGTTCCTGCCGCGAGGCCCGGGTGACGCCGACGCGGGTACGGTTCAGCGTCTCCTCGGCCATCAGATCGGGGGTGCGGATCTCCTTGAGGAGTTCCCGCACGAACAGGCTGCGGTCGCTGCCATTGTCCGAGACCACGGACGACAGCGCGGCCGAATACATCACCAGTGTTCCATTCGGTGCGCTCAGCGGAGCGCGGCCAGCCGCACAGGAGCGGACGCGGTGCGCCGACGGGGTGCG
>NZ_VKHP01000594.1 GCF_010811875.1 Bradyrhizobium uaiense | reverse complement strand
CCGCAGCAGATTGCTCGAGTTTTTCGCGAGGTTGCCGAGGTGTGTGGTCGCGATGGAGGCCTGCGCCAGCGCCCATTATTGGGGACGGGAGATTGGTAAGTTTGGCCACGATATCCGGTTGATCCATCCCTCGTACGTGAAGCCCTTCGTTAAGCGTCAGAAGAACGATGCGGCGGATGCCGAAGCGATCGCCGAAGCCGCGTCCCGACCAACGATGCGCTTTGTCGGCGTTAAGAGGGCCGAGAAGCAAGGCTCCTCAATAGCGTTCAAGGTTCGTGATCTCTTAGTTCGACAGCGCACACAGGCGATCAATGCTTTGCGCGGACATCTTGCGGAATTCGGTTTGATCGTGGCTCAGGGCGTGAGACATATCCCCCGATTGGATGAGCTCCTTGCAACATATCCGGACCTGCCCGATCTAG
>NZ_VKHP01000593.1 GCF_010811875.1 Bradyrhizobium uaiense | reverse complement strand
CCTGACAGCTTGTGAAGCTTTCGGGTTTGGCCTGTTATGACGGTGGTTGGGTTATTGCGAAGCTGCGGCCGAGTGGCCGATGTGGTGTTCAGGCGCTATTGAGCCGATACGCCTGCAAGATGTTGTTGGAGAGGGCGAACCAGAGCGCGACGGCACGGACCTTTTCCAGGCCGCGCACGCTGAGTTGCCGCAGGCCCCAGTTGCGCCAGCGAGCGTGGATGCACTCGCAGATCGATCGGAGCTTGTACTGGGCCTTGCCCGGCTCGCTTGCCATCCGGGCCCGCCAGGCCAACACGCCCGGACCGTCGCCGCGCCGCGCCAGGTAGGGATTGGTACCGTGCTTGGATTGCGTGGGCGGACAATAGACCTCAACCCCTTGATCATGCGCCCACTCGATGTCCTCGGCACGGCCAAAGCCGCCATCGA
>NZ_VKHP01000592.1 GCF_010811875.1 Bradyrhizobium uaiense | reverse complement strand
ACGTTGAAGTTGCCTCTCGATACGAATCGGGTGGAGAGCCTGCCATCGGCCTGGCTCGGAACCTCGCGAAACGTAGGGTCGACTTGGCGAAGCACGTCCAGGATGGGTGGCATGGAGTCCTTGATGGCCACCGAGATTTCGTGGAATTGCGCAAAGTCGGCGTCGCTGGTCTGCATGGCGACCGCGTCAAGGCGTCGACCGAGCACAGCGGCATAGCACTGGTACGCAACGGTGCCGACTAGCAGTCCCCGCTTGCGGAAGAAGCCGGCCTTCGCTAGCCCCTCCACGACTTGGCCCGCGATCGGCAGAGGGCGAGGCAGATAGGCTTCGCGGACTAACGTGGAGACGAGACGGCGACGTCCTTTCAGGTCGGCCTTCAGATCCTTGAACGCCTCGACCCTCTTGGTGATCTCGGGATCGTCCACGGGACCGAC
>NZ_VKHP01000591.1 GCF_010811875.1 Bradyrhizobium uaiense | reverse complement strand
CCACGCGGGCGTCGGGCGAGCCAGGTCCTGACCTTGGGATGCTTGTGGGTGGCGTAGTTATCGACGACGAGATGGATGTCCAGTTGGGGCGGCACGTTAGCTTCGCTGGGGCGCAGGAAGGCGAGGAACTCCTGGTGACGATGGCGGGGTTTGCATTGAGCGATGATTGCGCCGTCGAGCACGTTGAGGGCGGCGAACAGAGTGGTTGTGCCATGACGCTCGTAGTCGTGGGTGACGCCTTCGATGTAGCCGAACCCCATAGGAAGCATGGGCTGGGTTCGTTCGAGGGCCTGAATTTGGCTCTTCCCATCGACGCAAAGCACCACGGCCTTGTCAGGCGGATTGAGATAGAGCCCGACCACATCGCGCAGCTTCTCGACAAAGAAGGGATCGGTCGAGAGTTTGAAGCTGCGAGTGCGGTGAGGCTGCAGGCC
>NZ_VKHP01000590.1 GCF_010811875.1 Bradyrhizobium uaiense | reverse complement strand
CGAGAGGCCGGCCGGAACTGTACACGCGCGCGGCCCACCAGATGTAGTTCATGAGGCTGCGATGCTCGATCTCGACGCCCTTGGGGGTACCGGTCGAGCCTGAAGTGAAGATGATGTAGGCGACGCCATTCGACTTGGCGGCGGACGGTCGGGCCGAGGCCGGTTGATTCAGAATCGAGCCGAAATCGGCATCGAGCACGAAGATGTCGGCAAGGTCCGGCGCTATGGCGGATCGCAGACGCGCCTGAGTGATCGCCACCGGCGTCTGCCCACCCGTCCCGTCGGAAATGTCTTTCAGGATCGTAGCAATGCGCCCTTTCGGCGTCGCCTACATCATCTTCACTTCAGGCTCGACCGGTACCCCCAAGGGCGTCGGGATCGAGCATCGCAGCCTCATGAACTACATCTGGTGGGCCGCGCGCGTGTACAGTTCCGGCCGGCCTCTCG
>NZ_VKHP01000589.1 GCF_010811875.1 Bradyrhizobium uaiense | reverse complement strand
ATGGCGAGCAGAAGCGGGTAGAACAGCGCGAGCAGCGCCAATCCCGGCACGGTCTGGACGACGCTGGCGAGGCCCAGCAGGATGCCGCGGATCACGGCATGGTTGCGCGCAAGGATCGCGAGCGGCAGGCTGATCACGAGCCCGAGTGCCAGCGCTGCCAGGCTGACCTGAACATGGCTGCCAAGATAGTCCGGCAGGTGCGCCGCCGCGTCACGCCAGCGAGGGTCGGACAGGAAACTCATCCTGCGCTTGCTCCCGCGAGCAGGGCGTTCAGGCGCTCGGCCTGCCGCTTGGGCGTGCTCAACAGCTCCGCCACATAGGGATCGTTGTTGTTTGACAGCTCGGCCGGCTGGCCTTGCGCCACAACCCGTCCAGCCCGCATCACCGCGATGCGATCGGCAAGCAGCAAGGCCGCCGTCATGTCATGGGTGACCATTACCGTGGTCAAGGCGAG
>NZ_VKHP01000588.1 GCF_010811875.1 Bradyrhizobium uaiense | reverse complement strand
GCGCCAACTCCGAGCACCGCATCGAGCGGATCAAGGACACCGCGGTCTTGCGACTGCGCAACAAGCTGCTGCCGCTGATCCATCTGAAGAAGCTCCTGAAGATCGACGACGGCGCCACCACCACCGACGCCGAGAACGGCTTCATCGTGGTCACGCAAGTCGGCAGCCAGACCTTCGGCATCGTGGTCGACGGCGTGTTCCACACCGAGGAGATCGTGGTCAAGCCGATGTCCACGAAACTGCGCCACATCGACATGTTCTCCGGCAACACCATCCTGGGCGATGGCGCGGTGATCATGATCATTGATCCCAACGGCATCGCCAAGGCATTGGGCGCCTCCGGCTCCTCGGCCCATGACATGGCCGACGACAATGCGAGCGCGCATGCCGCGAGCGGCGAGCAGCTCACTTCGCTGCTGGTGTTCCGCGCCGGTTCGAGCCAGCCCAAGGCGGTGCCGC
>NZ_VKHP01000058.1 GCF_010811875.1 Bradyrhizobium uaiense | reverse complement strand
TCTGCGTCAGATGGTTATAATAGTCAGGGGGCAGATGGCCGACCGTTTCGAAGCCGACGTCAAGGGCATGGTCGCCGCCGTCGCGCAGTCGTCGGGCGCGATGCAGCGCGTCGCCAACGAGATCGCGACCACGCCGAGGATCAGATTGCGCTGCGCACTCGCGGCAGCTGCCGCATAGTCGCTGGTGTCCTTGATGATCTCGAGCACGGCGACCGGTTCGCCGGCATAGTTCTTGATCTGGCCGAGATAGAGCTCGACCGCATGGCCGTCGAGAACAGCGTCCCGCAATACCGCTGCCCCGTTCATCACGGCCTTGAGCTCGTCCGGGGTCGCGACCACGGTATCGCCGAAGGTGGACGACAGCCGCTTGAAGCTCTGGCCGTCGAAGGAATGCACGGCAAGGTCGATGCGGAAGCGCTTCTTGGCGCGATCGACGAATTCCTTGCCGAAGGCGACGCCGATGTCGACATTGCCCAGCGTCTTGCCGTCATGCACGACCGGGGTCATGCCGAAGATCGAAAGCGCCTCGCGGGCGGGCTCGACGCCGACGATCGGCTTGCCGGCCTTGATCGATTCCACCACCGTGATGCGTCGTGTGGAGGCGTCGTCGCCGAAGATTTTCGGGGTGTGGATCCGGTAGAAGCTCGTCGCCGGGGCCTGCCAGAACGAGATCAGCGGAATGCCCTGCGCCTTGATCGACGCCCAGGGGGCGGCGAGCAGCTTGCCGAGGCCGTCGCGGTCGCCCTTTGCGATGGCATCCTCGACCGGTGGCAGGGCGGCGATGACGGCCGAGACTGCAAGCGCGGTGCGGCCCTCGTAGTCGATCGCCGCAATCACGCTGTCATATTGCAGCCTGAGCTGCTGATCGAGCGCGAGCCGGGTCAGCGCGCGCTGCTGGCTGATCGAGAAGCCGCCGAGGATAGCGCAGGCGACTGCAACGGTCAGTGAAATCGCCAGGATCAGGCGAGCGGCAATCGATCGAAGCGTGAACATGGGACCGTCGGAACTCCAAGCATTAGCGCCGCCCGCAAAGTCCCAGAAAAAGCTTAACAACCGGATGTTGCGCCGCAGGAATTCGTGCCGTGACCAGAGCCGCGGGTGCCTACTTTCGTACCATGCGCCACAACGCGATGAGATTGGGTTGAATCACTCGGACCGCAGCCTCGCATCACCTCTCCCGCTCCGGAGTCGAGCGGCCCAATGTCCGCTTCCGTAGAATAGGCGAACATTGCGTATCCACATTGAAATCGGTCGGGAATGACCCAAGGCGCAATCCGCGCCGGTCTTGTTAAATTCAGCGTATTCAAAAATGCGAACGATTGAGCTACTTGTCTTGTGCAGCCGGAGATTGAACTTACTGGCCGCTCTTACCTTGAGGTTCGATCCTAGCAGGAGCTCATGATGAAACTAATTGCGAAATTGCTGACGGTGGCCCCGATCGTCTTCCTGGCGGTTACACCAGCGCTGGCGCTTGACGATACACCAGCAAACAGAGGGGAGCAGGCGGATAATTATTTGCGAGCAGTTCCCCCTCAGTCCTTGATGAAAGAAATGGCTGTGAAGGTGGCAGCGACAGTACCGGAAAGTCAGCGCAGTGCTTTCGTTGCAGTGATGACGCAGAATCTGGATCTTAAAGCGGTAGAAGATCTCATGCGGGGCTCGATGATCAAGAACTTCACGGCAGATGAGTTGAAGGCGCTCGCGGACTTCTATGCTTCGCCGATCGGCAAATCCGCCATGGCCAAGATGGGCAACTATCTGGCTGATGCCATGCCGAAAATGATGGTTGAATTGCAGAAGGCGCTGGCCCTTACCCAGCAGCAAATGAAGGCGCAATAGCGAGTTCTGGCAGGACGGCTGATGACCCTGAGCCGGCGACCAGCCCTTCCTGGTACCTGCTGTCGTCGCTTAAAGAACGGCGCGCAAGCCAGGTGTTCGCTGAGCGACGAAACCGACGAGGAGAAAGCTGAACACCACCCCGCCTATGCCGGCCACCGCGAATTTGATGCCGACGGAAGCGGGCCAGTCATGCAGCAAACGCGTCACCGCGATCAAGATCGGAGCGTGCAGGACATAAACGCCAAACGCATTGCGCGTCAGGAAGGACGCCAAGGCACCTTGGCTATTGAAGCACTCCCGGTAGAGGGTGATCGCCCCCAGCGTCAGCGCAAGGCAGGTGAACGATCGCCAGGCGTCCATGCCGGCGGCCTGCCAGTGCCAACCGCCGCGATAGGCGGACACGTCTCCGCTCATGGCGCCGCCCGTGGCGAGCAGGACGATCCACAGCGCACCGCCGGCTACGAAGCCTGCCCACAGCCAACGCCTTCCGACGCGCCACGGAATCTGGCGCAACCAATCGGCTCTCCACGCCGCGATTCCGGCAGCATACATGAACGGGTATTGCGGAAAGTCGTGCACATCGATGTTGAGAACGGTCGTGGCGTCCGGAAAGGCCGCGCCCACCGCAAAGGTCACGATGGCGATCAGGATCGCGTAGCCCAACACGACCCCGGTGGACGGGGGTTGCCGCGGGACGAGCCGGACCGGGCGCACCTGGCACAGCGCGGCGTAGATGGCCGAGAACACGAGAAGCACAAGGCAGAACCAGAGCGGACCCGACTCGTCGAGAAGCTCCCCCGAGCGGAGGTGCAGCCACCAATCCTGCATGAATGTGCGGGGCGGGTTCGACTGCCACGACCCCGCGACGAAATACTCGGTCAGCGGGCCGATCACCGTCATATAGAGCAGCAGCGGCAGGCCGAGCCGCCGCACTCGCTCGCGCATGAAAGCGCCGGCGCCCTTGCGTGCGATGGCGCCGGCCGCAAAGAAGCCGGCGATGCCGAACAGCAATCCCATCGCAACCGCGTGCTGAAAGGATTGATAGGCGGCGAACCCGAACTTCGCTCCGAGGCCCAGTTCGGGATGCTCACGGTAGTACCAGCTGCCGAAGGGCGAGTAGGTCACGGCCGCGTGCATGATGACGACCAGGCTGATCGCCGACCAGCGCAGGTTGTCGATATAGAAAAGGCGATAGCCTGGCTTCGCGATGGGCATAATGCCGTCCTCCTGGTCGCGCCAGGATCAGGCCTCATGTCGACGTGGCGGTCTTGTCGAAATTCGCGTCCGCCCTGGCCGAATCCGGCGAGGGATGGCCGATTGCGAAATCGGCCAATGCCCGGCGGCGGAACTCGGTGGGCGTTTCGCCGGCTTGAGCCTTGAAGGCACGGTTGAACGGACCGATCGATCCCCAACCGGCGTCAAGGGCGATGGTCAGCACCGGGACACGCGCTTGCGCAGGGTCGGACAACGCCGCCCGCGCCTCTTTCATCCTGTACTGGTTGACAAATTCGGTGAAGTTCCGGTGGCCGAGCCGCTGGTTGATCAGCCGCCGGAGGCGGTAGGCGCGCTCGTGCTCCATCGCCTGCCGCAGCCGCTCTGCCAGTTGGCGCTCCTCCGGGCCCATCTCCGCCGTCACAGCCGTCGCCAGCGTCGTTGGCGCGGAGGGTGCCGGTTGGAGTGCCGGCTCAGGCACAAGCGCGCGCAGACGGATCAGAACCGCGACCACGGCCAGGCCGAGCACGGCCGAGAGTTCGGGCAGCCAGTGGACGCCGGCGGCGTCCAGCACCGTCGTGCCAAGGATGACGAAACCAATACCGCAGGCGAACACGATCCTTACGCGCCGGCGCCCCTCGACCAGGTCTGCCTTGCGCCCGGCAAGCACCCGAGCGGTCTCGAAGATCACCAGGATCAGCGTCGCGGCATGCGTCGCGTTCCAGGCCACGACCGAGCCGGACAAGGTGGCCGCGGCTGCGAGCGGCAGCATGGCAACGAAGCCGGCCCACCGCCAGCGCGTCGGCGGGTTGCTGTCGGCAAAGGCTGTCTCGGCCCAGGCGACAAACACGCCTGCGATCGAATTGCTGAGGATCCGCAGCGGAACGATCCACCAGGCGAGCATTTCGTGGATTTCGGGCGCCGTTTCGATCAGGAACGCGATCACACAGAGGTCGAAGAGCAGTGTGACGCGACCGATCGGCGATCGGAGCGTGCCGGGAAATCCGATGATCGCAAGCATGCCGAGGAGCGCCAATGCGCCACCGCGAAGCCCGGTTTCAAGCAGCATGGTGAACCTCCCGACCATGTCCTGACTCGAACGATGGGCGCTTGCAAGCCAAGAAGCGCTCTTCGGCGGCAGGGTCTGGCCCGAATGGACGCAAGACATGCCACGATCAGCGGGCTCAATGTGTCCGCCTGAAACGCGGAGCTGGCTCTCTAGCTCGCAGCCAGCGGTTTCTTGCCGCGTCCGAGGGCAAATTGACCGACCGGGCTCTCGACATGAAATTCGAGCTCGGTGATTTTCGCAAACAGATCGATGTTGGTCGTGCCGATGGCGCAGCCGCCAAGGCCCATATCAGTCGCCGCCAGATAGAACGTCTGGATCATGGTGCCGACATCCTTCAGGATCAGCGAATATGCGATTGAGCTGTATTTCCAGGACACCCGCCCGAAACGCGCGGCGATCGTGATCAGGACCTGCGGCGGGCCGGGCGCGTCCATGGCAAACTCGGCCGCCGTCGAGAGCGCCTGGAGCTGGTGGGCGGAAGCGCCGATCGCTACCAGTGCGTGATCGCCTGCATCGTAATGGTAAAATCCGCGCGCAAGCCCCTCGCAGTTCGAGACCGCCAGGTACAATTCCAGCTCATAAGCGCTGCCCGCCGATGGATAGGGCCTCGCGCTGTAGGTGACTTCGGGACCGTCGTCAAAACTCGCTCCGCTCTTCCATTCCGATAGCACGCGGGCGGTGGTGTCGAGAAACTGTGCGAGTTCGGCGAGCGTGACCGGGTGCTGGTCGTCGAAGTCTCGTATTGAATGGCGTTCACGCAACAGCTTCGCGAAGGGCGAGATCGGCTCCCGCGTGGAGAATTTGTCGAGGGCGATCTTCTCGCCCGGCCAACGCGAACGTATCGCAGGCAGCGGTGGAACGACGCCCGCATAGGTGAACGCGCCGCCAACCGGATCGGCATGCCGGCCCTCCGTGCTCCGCGTGTGAAATACGAGATCGTGGAAATCCCAGAGAACGAGGTTGCCGTCGCCTTCATTCACCCGAAGGCCGTCGCCGTCTTTCGCATTGAGCTTGATCAGCATCTGGCTGTCGAGCAGCAATCCGAGCAGATCGAGGTTCAAGGAGGTCGCGTGGCGACGAAGCTTGCTGACCTGCTGGGGCTGCGACAGGGCCACAAGGGTGGCAGCGATGGCGGGATCGCAAATCCGAAACAGCGCCCCGGCACGCGGCGATTCCAGCACCATCTCGTTGCCGCGCCGGCGCAGATAGGCGAAGCGCGACAACACGATGGTATCACCGTTCCCCAGCTTTGCGCGCTGCGGCCAGTATTCGGCGACCTGCGGCTCGATGACCACGAGGTCCTGCTCCTCGCGCGGAGAGGATAGGCGGTATTCGATAAGCCCGTGCCGCGCCAGTCGCTGCACCAGGGCATGAACCTGCCTCGCGAGGGCACTTTTGCCGGCAAAAGAGGCGAGCGGCAGGCCGGAGGTGAGATGTCCCGCACGGTCGATTGCCGCCGCGCTGAATTGTCCCAGATTGACCGTATAGTGGCCGAGGGCAGCGGCGATGCTTCCGTCGGCCTGCATATGAAGGGAAAAACGACCGTTCAATCGGGCGGCGATGACTGGTGCGATCTTCTTGGCCGGTTTTTTCCGGAGAACGCGCACGGAAGCCGACCTTCAGGTGTGTGGAAGAAACGGAGTGAGTTCGCTTTCCAGTCGCGAGCGATCCAATAATCCTAGCTTCACCGGAACATCGTAAAGCCGGCCGGGCGCGAAGCGGCGATAGAAATGCCGCAGGCCCGGAACGAGCACTCTGACGACGGGGACCTCGACGTCGGGCCGCGTCTGGTCGAGCACGAGGAAATCATGTCCCGCGCCGGTGGCAATTTCGATACAGGCATTGACCTGGTCGCTCGTATTATCGTGAACCTTGAGGCTCGGTGCCGGCGGGACGATCGGATTGTCGCTGGGGATCAGGAAGGGATAGTCGTCGAGTCGCAGCGGCGTAACACCGTCAAGCGTCGGCTTCTCGCCGCTTCCGCCGCCCATCATGCCGATCGACATGAACTGGGTCAGCTCCGTGAGGGAACGCAGCAGGGCTATGCGGCGATCGAAATGCGAGCCGGAGCCGAACTCGATATTTTCGTGTCCGTTCTGCATCCAGTGCGTGATCGCCACGTAAGAGGGAATGCCGAGATCGCTGGTGATGTCGAGCACCCAAAGCCTGCGCCCCACATCGGCAAACTGGGTTTGCAGATCCCGCACATAGGATTCGTCGAATTGCGTGAGGTCGACTTCGGCACGTTGCAGCCGATTGTACCACCAGATGGCGTAGGCATCGCGTTCGACCAGTTCGAGGAAGCCTTGAACGATGGCTTCCTCGCGGGTGTTGCCGGCCGCACATCCGTTGGAATCCGTGTGGAAGCCGCCATAGAAAAAGTACAGCAGGCCGGTCGGAAGATATTTGAAACGCTTGTCGCGTAACGACCAGACCGGCGACCACTCGGTTCTTGTCGAGGGATCGAACGGCTCGGGAACCGGGTGTGAATCCTCCGGCTGCGGGGCATGCCTGTTCTGAAACTGCGTGTCGCTGAAGAGCTGGACGTCGTTGGGAAGAAGAGCGTCACCGGGAGCGAAATCGGTAAAGCGGCGCCTCGTCCTGATCTCGTCGCCCTGGAAAATGCCCGAATAGCGCTCGATCGCCTCCATCAGCGCGCTGGCCTCGCCCTGTTCGGCTGTGGAACCCTTGCCGAAGCTGCCGCCGCTCAGTCCGGATCTGAGCTGGTCAACGTTCCAGGCCGGCGCGGAGAAGTTGTGGTAGGCGAAGAAATTCGTATTCATCGGCAGATCGGCCTCGATCCGCTCGAGCCGCGAAACGACGCCGGTCAGCGGACTTACGTGTTTGCGGAACCGCGCTACGGTGGTTCGCGATGTCACGGTGCGGTATCCGCCGCTGGTGACGATGAGCTTTCTGCCCTCGGCAATCTCGATCGAGGTTGCCGCCCGGCGCGGGCTCTGCAGCTTCTTGCTGCCGCAAGTGGGACATTGCGGGCGTTTCGCGACGTAGTGCTTGGCAATGACGGCACCAGTCAGGTCGAAGCTTGCGATGTGATCGCGCAGGTCGGTGCGAAAACCCGAGGCAATCGCCTTCGTGATCTCCACGGCAGCGAAGTGAACCGCGGTCTGTCCAACGGTGTCGTGGACCAGGGGCGATACGGCGACGGTTTGCGCCGGTCCGCGGTCGAGAAATCCCTTGATCTCCCGATTGCGTATCATGCGATCGAACAGGCAGGTCCAGCAGGCGCTCTCGCCCGGCTTGAACACAGGTCCCACCAACGGAATCACGCCGGACGGCTGCACCAGGAGCCACGGCGTCCCATCGGCGACGCGCTCCGCGTTCAGCTCGGCGAGCCGTCGATCAAGATAGTCGTTCACCAGCGTGATGATGAGCCTGGGCGACCGCTTGGTGATCTGAACGCCAAGCTTGCTCAAGGCAGTGCTCAGTTCCCTGCCGCCTTTGACATCGATCGATTCCACCCGCACAGGGCAATTGCGGAGATTCTGCTCCGCGACCTCGGGAGGCAGGCCGAGGCTCGCCCAATATCCATCAACGGCGCCCGCGAATGCGTGCGGTGCTCCGCTAACGACGTAACGGCGCTCCAACAGCCGCTTGATCGCTTCCTCGATCTTGTCGGCGGGAAAACTCCTTGAAAGCTGGCGAACGATCTCTGGCGCAGCCCTTCCGTTTTTTCCGATCGCCGTGGCTACAGCACAATACAGATCGCCGTGCAGGAAGAACTTGCGATTCTCGGAATAAAGACAGACCACATTGGGAGGAATGACATAGGCGGTGAAGTTCGGCGCGAAGCGCAAAACGCCCTTGCGGGTCTGCCTCGCAGCGCGGCTCTTGCGATTGACTGTCATCGGGTCAGCACGCTGATCCTGTTCCCGTCACTGCCGGTTGCCGGCGCACGGCAAACCACTGCCCCGCCCAACTTGTGCGCCGAGCTCGACCATTGGCATTCTTCGAATAAGTTGGATCACACTCGCCCGCCATCGGCAAGCTGACCGGCCGGGCGCGGCGAACGTTGCAAAGCAAGAAAAAAATCGGCCGGGTCGCTCGCGGGCCCGGCCAATGAAATCGCGACGTGTCGATGCATAGTCAGGGAGCGCTGCGTCAGGGCGCGCTGCTTCCTAGCACCAGCGGCAGCGGCCCCACGATGCACAGCACCCTGCGCATGACACCCATGGCACGCCTACCCCTATCCAACCAACGCCGCAGCCGCCACATCCACCGCAACCGACGCCGCAGCGGCAACCTCTGCACGCTCTGCATCCGCCGCAGCCTCTGCAGCCTCCGCAACCTCTGGCACCTCCGCAGCCATGACAACCGCCGCATCCCCGCGCGAGCAGCACACCGCTCGCGACGCTTCCATGGTCGAGCAGATTGAGATGGAAGGTAGCGAGGCTGACGTCGGCGAGTTCTTCCTCGCTGAGCGCGGTCACCTGGCCTGGCGCGAAGTTCGGCCTGTGTTGAATGTCGCCGGTTGGCACGACCGAAGCCGATGCACTTCCCGCCAGCGAAAAAGTCAGACCGGCTACTCCCAGCGCCGGCACCGCGGCTTTGGTCATTCGCTTCTTTTTCGAAGCTTGCTTCGCCCGCTGCATGGCCGCATCCTCCAAAGTTGGAAGAACGAACTCCGTAGGCCGTGATCCTACGTCGAGCGAACAAGGCAGGCAAGATTCACGGAGTCACGAAATGTAATGAGGCTGGATTGCATTCATCTTCATGAACAATGTCGCCGCAGTTTAATCGATGGCGCCGAATATCCGCGCCCGTGAGCAGATCGCGACGGGTGCGGTTTGATGCAGTGCGGCAATTGCCGGCGCTTGAACAGGGAAATCAGCTTGGTCGATCAGCCCGGACGCTTCGCCTGGTATGAACTCCTGACGACGGACATGCGGGCAGCAGGTGCCTTCTATGGCAAGGTCGTTGGCTGGGCGACGAAAGATGCATCGACGCCGGAGCTGGCCTATACGGTGCTTACTGCAGCCGACACTCCGGTGGTCGGGCTCATGGAGCTCCCCGAAGAGGGGCTGCGATTGGGCGCAACGCCGAGATGGGTCGGCTACGTCGCTGTCGATGACACGGATGCGAAGGCCGCGCAGATCCGCCGTCTTGGCGGCGCCATCCTGGTATCGCCGACCGACAGCAATATCGGCCGAATTTCAGTGGTCGCCGATCCGCAGGGAGCGACGTTTGCGCTGGTCACCGGACTGACATATGGCCAACGGCAACCCGGCGGGTTGGACGAGCCCGGACGCGTGGGCTGGCACGAGTTGCTGGCTGAAGACCGGAACAAGATCTTTGCATTCTACAGCAAGCTTCTTGGCTGGCAGAAGGCCCATGCTGAAGCCGATCCGGCAGACGTGTATGAATTGTTTTCGGCGGCCGGGCAGACGATCGGCGGCATGCTCACCAAGCTTCCGAGCGTATCGCAGCCCAGTTGGCTCTATTACTTCAACGTCGACGACATCGGCGTGGCCGCGAGGCGCGTTGATGCTGGCGGAGGCCGGGTCCTCCAGGGTCCGATCGAGTTACCCGATGGTTGCTGGATCGCTCGATGTGTCGATCCGCAAGGCGCCCTCTTTGCGTTGCAGGGGGCTTGGGATCAGACGCGCACCGAACGCCCCGCCACCTCGGAAGTCGGTTGGTCTGCCAGGTGGGGTGGCATTGCTTCAAAGGGCAGGGTGGTACTTCACAAGACGAAGCGCTAGGACGAAGCGTTTCGCTGTTTGCCGCCTGAAGGCGCGACAGGCGGAATGGGCACGCGCCAATACCGCCTTTGAAGTAGAAATCTGATCGGCCAGGTTGAGGCCATCGATGCAGATCCGCCTCGTTGTCGCGGCGAGGCACGCTTCAATCGTCGGAGGAGGCGGGCTTCGTCAGCTTCTGACCCCAAAGCGGAAATGTCATGCGAGCGCCGATAACGTCATAGGCCCCCAAAGAGACTCACTAGTGGATAGGTCCGGGAGAAGAAGACATACTCGTCTCGCTCGAAGGCGAAAACAAATTGCCACTCATGATAGGGGGGCACCGCTTCCTCGCTGATCGGCTCGCCATTTACTCGACTATCGAGGAGTTGGACATACGAAACGGCAGACGGCGTACCGACGATATTGTCCACGAGGTCACAATAGGCAAAGCCTTTGAGTTGCGGATCGATGTTGGCGTCGGCCCAGCTCTTTCTCGATTTCGCCTTAACCTCCGCCGATAACTCGCCGCTACCATCAAGGCGATTGAACGAGACGTCAGACCTTGCGGGGTAGAGAGCGCCAACCGCGCTGTTCTTGGACAAGAACTTCACCTCCGGCATGTTGGGCGGCAGGCCAAAGTATGAGTAAAGCGGATGTCCGTCGAAGAGCATCCCCTGCTTTCTTCGGTCGTAGTATCCGTCAAAATTACCTACCCCTCGAAGGGCTCTCTGCGCATCTCCATTCGGATACCAATATTGGGGCTTGCTCGCGGGCCAATAGGGACGAATGGCTTCGCGCACCGGCTCGGGAAGGACGACCCAAGAGAAGCCTCTACATTTGGAGGGCATGGCCCGATAGCCTGGCTTCCAGTGCGGGTGATCCCATATGTTCTTCCTGTTTATCCCCAGAAGCTCATAGGTGACGAAATTCTTCGGCGCCTCGGTGCGCCGCCAGTCTTGCCATTCTTCGCGCGTCGCCTTGCTAATGGTGGCGCCGAAGAACTTGAGTTCAGAAATCGGACTCGCGTAGGCATCCTCCGACGCGTAGGCGAGGCCTAACCAAGGCTGATCCGCATTCTCATAGGTCACGACGAGCGGAAGCAGTGATACTGGCACCTTGCCGTTTTCCGTCGTCTCCCCTTGACACGCCTCAGGCGCTCGCACGACGACGCCGCGCCCGTCCTTCATTTTGAGGCCATATAACATCGGCGCGACGCCGACCTCGACCGTTTGGTCGTTGTCCCTGGAGGTCGTGACCCTGACATTGCAACCGACCACGATGTCGAAATCGAGTGGCTCGCCCTTGTAAGCGAGGCCGGCCTTGAACCGGTAATAGTAGCCGCGATCCTCGCCGGGACTGGTGACTTTGACCGACTTGGTAAAACTCGTGCCTGCGAAAAGGTCGCGAAGAGCCTGCACCTCCTCGACAACCACCACAGCCGCCGTACAGAGCACCATGACAGCCCCTACAAAAAACGTGATAATCATCATCCTCACGCCCTTCCCGATGGACAGGATGGCCTCAAGGTTCGCGCGTTTGCGAGCGAAGAAAATCCACACTTGGTCGATCAGCAGCACAAGTCCGATAGCGGGCCCAAGGAAAATGAGGACGTACGTCCAGATGGAAGGTGTCATGTCACGCTCGGCAATCGCGGTCGAGGCCCTGTTGCATTCCATCCCGTAGCAAGCAGAAGTTGCGCAAAGGGCAGGTGTCCGACGAGCTTTTGGTGCTTCGCCTTGACCAATCGTTAGCCAATTTCACAAGCGCAACATCGTGCGGAGACCAGCGCGGCTATTGGCAATACCCCAAGTCCGTTTCTGGCCCCAAAGCCGACATGCGGTGATCACACGGCGATATCCGGTGTTAGGGGGCAAAGCCGACCCGGCGGATGTACACGCCCTGGTTCAATCTGACTGCATCGCGCCTTAGCGCGTCGTCGGCGGCGCCGCGAGATTGCCCGCCAGGATCGCCTTGCCGGCGTCCTCATACTGGGTGTCGCGGGCCTGGATCTGCTGGGCGATCGCATGCATATCGCGAAACCGTCGCTCGAACGGATTCTTCGCGAACACCGCCGTCGCGCCCGACATGTGATAGGCGATGTCGACCACGGAAGCCGACTGGTGGATGGTCCAGGTCGAGGCGATGCGGATCGCGATGCGATGCGCCTCGCTGATCGCTTCACCGCGGGCGAGGTCGCTCCAGACGTCGTGGGCGGTCGCATATAGATACGCGCGCGCGGCGCGCAGGCTTGCCTCGGTGCGGCCGATCTGGCCCTGCACGGCATTGTTGTCGCGCATCACCTTGAGGCCCTGCGGGGTCTTAGCCCGAGCAAGCTCGGTCGCCGCATCCAGCATGGCGCGGGCGACGCCGAGCGCGGTGGCGGCAAAGCCCATGCTGAACACCATGTTGGTGGAGAGCTTGTAGAGCGGCCCGCCCTCGCGGCAGGCGGCGGGATCGTCGCGCAGCGCGGCGAATTTGTCCGGGATGAAGAGATTGTCGACCGAGTAGGAATCGGTGCCGGTGCCCTTCAGGCCGATCACGTCCCAGACGTCGTACATCGTCGCTTGCGACATCGGGAACAGGATGGTGCGGATCTCCGGCGCGCCGTCGGCCTTCCTGCGCGGCGTGCCGTCCGCTTCGACGACGCGGACATGGGCGCCGAGCCAACTCGCCTGCCGCGAGCCCGAGGCGAAATCCCAGCGCGCACTGGCGCGGTAGCCGCCGGGCTCGGCACGCACCTCGTGGGCGATCGCGCCCCAGGCCAGGATGCCGGGCGCGGTGTTGAAGATTTCGTTGGCCGCGTCGGGCTCGAGATAGGCCGCGGTCATGGCGCAGACGCTGCACTGGCCGAGACACCAGGCGGTCGATGCGTCGGCCTTGGCGATCTCCTCCTGCATCTGCATGAAGGCGTCCAGCGTCGCCTCGGCGCCGCCGAAACGCTTCGGCAGCAGCGCGCGATACAGCCCGTTCTCGACCAGAGCCGATGTGACCGAAGGTGTCAGCCGCCGTGTCCGTTCGGTCTCATCGGCTTCGCTGATGATCAGCGGCGCCAGCGCGCGCGCCCGCTCGACAAGGTCAAATCCCTGCGGCTTGTTCATGCGTATCCTCGGCGCCTTCTGTCATTCTTGTTGGGCGGCCAGGCGATGGTGGCTCATCCGGCAAGGGAGGGCAAGGCGAGGCGGGTCGGTGCCGGCGCAGATCAGCCATCCGTCGCCAGCGCGTGAGGAACGCAGCTTTGCTCAGGCGGTGGCACGGCCGAGATCGAGCGACGGCTGGCGCTTGGTCGAGAAACTCAGCGCCACGGCGACCGCGGCAAGGCCGATCGCGAACGATCCCGCGTGCAGCCACGTGTAGCCGTGGAAGGTGTCGAACACGTAGCCGCCGGCCCACGGCCCGAGCGCCATGCCGAGGCTCGCAAAGGCCGACACCGCGCCGAACACCGTGCCCATGATGCGCGCGCCGAAGAATTCGCGCACCAGCACGGCATAGAGCGGCATCACGCCGCCATAGGCGAGGCCGAACACGACAGACAGCGCGTAGAACTCGCCGAGCTGCGCGACCGCCAGATAGGTCGCGATCGACAGCGCCTGCACCAGCAGGCCGCCCACCAAAACCGGCTTGGCGCCGAGCCGGTCGGCGAGCACCCCGAGCAGCAGCCGGCCGCCGAGCCCGGAGAAGCCGGCGAGGCTGTAGACCGTGACTGCGGTGAGCGGCGCGATGCCGCAGACCATGGCGTAGGACACCATGTGGAAGATCGGCCCCGAATGCGCTGCGCAGCAGGCGAAATGCGCCAGTGCGAGCGTGATGAATTGCGGCGTGCGCAGCGCCTGCGCCACGGTCCATTCCATTTGCGGCGCGCTCGCGGTGGTCGTATTCGCGACCTCGGTTCCCTTCGGCGCCGGGCGCACCAGGAACGATGCGGGGATCAGCAGTACCCACGCGGCGATGCCGATCACGAACATCGCGAAGCGCCAGTCATAAGCCGTGATCAGCCAGCTTGCGGATGGTGCGACCGTCAGCGGCGACACGCCCATGCCGGCCGACACCAGGGCGACGGCGAGGCTGCGATGCTTGTCGATCCAGGCGCTCGCGAGCGCCATCATCGGCGCATAGAAGCTGCCGGCGGCGATTCCGATCAGCA
The DNA here is from genome assembly GCF_010811875.1 of Bradyrhizobium uaiense. GTDB lineage: Bacteria > Pseudomonadota > Alphaproteobacteria > Rhizobiales > Xanthobacteraceae > Bradyrhizobium > Bradyrhizobium uaiense. The sequence continues at coordinate 25,375 of NZ_VKHP01000058.1, read as the reverse complement.
CGCCGAAGCACAGCTGGAATTGCCACAGGCTCTGCGCGTAGCTTGCCGTCACGAGGCCAAGCCCGAGCAGCACGCTGCCCGCCAGCACCACGATGCGGGTGCCGAAGCGGTCGGACAGCGCGCCCCAGGCGAACGCCGCAAAACCCATGAAGAGGAAATCCAGCGTCGCTGCGGCGGAGACACCGGCGCGCGACCAGCCCATCGCATCCGAGATCGGTTGCAGGAACACCGCGAGCGACAGCATGGTGCCGAAGCCGACGCAGGTCATCAGCGCGCCCGCGCCGACGACGACCCAGCCATAGTCGAACCGAGCGGCCTTGCTCATGCGTTTCCCCGGCGCTGTTGTTTTTGTGGTCCGCGTGGGATGGATGGTGGCCTATCCGAGGTCCAGAGGCAATATGACGGGCAACATGCCTCTCATTCCGGGATCAGCGGATTGTGAGTTGCGCAAGATGTCGCGGCGCCTCGCGGCTAAAGCGCGAGGAGATTAGGATAAACCGTCATCGCGCTTTAGCTTGTTGTCTAAGCATGATCTTTTCGGAAAACCGCTTCGCACTTTTCCGGATCATGCTCTACCCGCAATTCCAGGCCCGGCCGATCGGCGTCCAGCTCCAGCACGGGCCGTAGCTGCCGCCATTGTAGCGTCCACCGCCATGGAATCCGGGACGGCCGAAGTAGTGCCAGTCCCCGCCATACCAATATTCCGGCGAAAAGTCCGGGTAGCCACGGGCGGCGCCGCGCGGGCCGAGCACCGGAATGGTTTCGTTGGGCGGCTGCCGGTAGCCGGGCAGGAAGCCATAACCATGCCAGCGAGTGCTGCCGTGGCGCTTTTTCGACGAGGCGGCCGAGCTCAGGTCCGGCTGTAGCAAGGCGAGGATGACGACAAGGAGGGACACGATGCGCAACATGACCGGTGTCTAGTCGGGTCGCCGTGCGATGGCGATTCAAATCATGGTGCGTTTTGTTGCTGAGACAGGGATGGACATCATGCGCGCCTGCGGCAGCGCGTCGGCTATCCACCTCAGGCTACTTTGCATGGGGTTGTTTTCGAGATTTTCGGATAGGGCGCGACTGGCGTCGCCTCAGCTGTCCACCTTGAGCGCGGCGATGAAGGCTTCCTGCGGGATGTCGACCTTGCCGAACTGCCGCATCTTCTTCTTGCCTTCCTTCTGCTTCTCCAGAAGCTTGCGCTTGCGCGTGATGTCGCCGCCGTAGCACTTCGCGGTGACGTCCTTGCGCAGCGCGCGGACGGTCTCGCGTGCGATCACCTTGCCGCCGATCGCCGCCTGGATCGGGATCTGGAACATGTGCGGCGGGATCAGCTCCTTCATCTTCTCGACCATGGCACGGCCGCGGCCCTCGGCGCGGGTCCGGTGCACCAGCATCGACAGCGCGTCGACCGGCTCGTTGTTGACCAGGATCTGCATTTTGACGAGATCGGCTACTTTGTAGTCGGTCAAATGATAATCGAACGAGGCGTAGCCCTTGGAGACCGACTTCAGGCGATCGTAGAAGTCGAACACGACCTCGTTGAGCGGCAGGTCGTATTTCACCATCGCGCGGGAGCCGACATAAGTCAGCTCCTTCTGTGAACCGCGGCGGTCCTGGCACAGCTTCAAGACGCTACCGAGATATTCGTCGGGCGTCAGGATCGTGGCCTCGATCCACGGCTCCTCGATCTCGGCGATCTTGACCACGTCGGGCATGTCGACCGGATTGTGGATCGAAATCTCCTGACCGTCGGTCAGATGCATCTTGTAGATCACGCTCGGCGCGGTCGCGATCAGATTGAGGTCGAACTCGCGCGACAACCGCTCCTGGATGATCTCCAGATGCAGCAGCCCTAGGAAGCCGCAACGGAAGCCGAAGCCGAGCGCGGCCGAGGTCTCCATCTCGTAGGAGAAGCTGGCGTCGTTGAGGCGCAGCTTGCCCATCGCCCCGCGCAGCGTCTCGAAGTCGTTGGCGTCGGCTGGAAACAGGCCGCAGAACACCACCGGAATGGCCGGCTTGAAGCCCGGCAGCATCTCGCTGATCGGCTTGCGGTCGTCGGTGATGGTGTCGCCGACGCGGGTGTCGGCGACTTCCTTGATCGCCGCAGTGATGAAGCCGATCTCGCCGGGACCGAGCTCCTCGACCTGCTCCATCTTCGGCGTGAAGAAGCCGACGCGCTCGACGTCGTAGGCCGCGCCCGTGCCCATCATGCGGATGCGCTGGTTCTTCTTCATGGTGCCGTCGACCACGCGGATCAGCACGACCACGCCGAGATAGACGTCGTACCAGCTATCGACCAGCAACGCCTTCAAGGTCGCGTCGCGGTCGCCCTTCGGCGGCGGCAGGCGGGTCACGATGGCTTCCAGCACATCGGGGACGCCGATGCCGGTCTTGGCCGAGATCATCACGGCGTCGGAGGCGTCGATGCCGATCACATCCTCGATCTGCTGCTTGACCTTGTCGGGTTCCGCGGCGGGCAGGTCGACCTTGTTGAGGACCGGCACGATCTCGAGATTGTTGTCGAGCGCCTGGTAGACATTGGCGAGCGTCTGCGCTTCAACGCCCTGGCTGGCGTCGACCACCAGCAGCGCACCCTCGCACGCGGCCAGCGACCGCGACACCTCGTAGGCGAAGTCGACGTGGCCGGGCGTGTCCATCAGGTTGAAGATGTAGTCCTTGCCGTCCTTGGCGCGGTAGTTCAGCCGGACGGTCTGCGCCTTGATGGTGATGCCGCGCTCGCGCTCGATATCCATCGAATCGAGCACCTGCTCCTTGCCCGCCATTTCGCGATCCGACAGGCCGCCCGTCATCTGGATCAGGCGGTCGGCAAGGGTCGATTTGCCATGGTCGATATGGGCGACGATGGAGAAGTTGCGGATGTTTGAAATCGGGGCAGTTGTCATGGGCGCGGGATAGCATCCGCACCCCTGCGCGGGCAACCATATTGCGGTATTTTGCAGGGGTGTGACGGCGAATCACGGGGGTGTTTCCCGCGGGGTTGCAATGATCGATTTTCGGGCATGTTTCTGCTAGGTCTGGCGGCCCAAAACCGTGGAATTGACGATGCGCTGGACCCTTCTCGCCGCCGGATTGCTGGCCATGTTGTTCGCGGCGCCCGCGGCCGCCGACAAGCGCGTGGCGCTGGTCGTCGGAAACTCCACCTATCAGAACGTGTCGCGGCTGCAGAACCCGAAGGACGATGCGCAGCTGGTGGCCGATACGTTGCAGCGGCTCGGCTTTGCATTGGTCGGCGGGCAGGCCTAGGTCGATCTGGACAAGGCCGGTTTCGATGCCGCGATCCAGCGCTTCGGCAGCCAGCTGATGGGCGCGGACGTCGCGTTGTTCTACTACGCCGGCCACGGCATCCAGGTGCGCGGAACGAATTATCTGGTGCCGGTGTCGGCCAATCCGACACGCGAGGCCGATGTCGATTTCCAGATGGTCGATGTCGGCCTGGTGCTGCGGCAGATGGAAGGCGCGGGCACGCGGCTCAACATCGTCATCCTGGATGCCTGCCGGAACAATCCGTTCGGCGGCCGCGGCCTGCGCGCTGCCGACGGCGGCCTCGCCCAGATCCGCGCGCCGGAGGGCACGCCGCTGTCCTATGCGACCCAGCCGGGCAACGTCGCGCTCGATGGCGATGACGGCCACAGCCCCTACACGCGCGCTCGTCGACACCATGCAGAAGCCCGGGCTCGACGTGCTGCAGGCCTTCAATCAGGTCGGCCTCGTGGTCAAGCGCGCCACCGGCAGCGCGCAGCAGCCCTGGGTCTCGACCTCGCCGATCGCCGGCTCGTTCTATTTCGCGGGCAACGCGCCGGCGCAAGTTGCGACCGCCGATCCGCCGGCAACGGTGATCCCGCCGCAGCAAAGCCTGCTGTCCGAGAGCGATCTCCGCGCGCTGAGCAAGGACGAGCTGCGGATCGCCCGCAATGAAATCTTTGCGCGGCGCGGCCGCTACTTCAACGCGCCGGACCTGACCGCGCGATTCAGCAGGTTTGCGTGGTATGTGCCGCGCTCGTGGGACCCGCCGCTCAATGCGATCGAGAGCGCGAATATCGCGCTGATCGATCGCTTCGAATCCGGCGGCACTGCGCCAGCCGGTTTCATCTTCCCGGATTCCGACCGGCGCCTGCTGACGCCGGCCGATCTGCGGCGGCTGTCGCGGGACGAGTTGCGGATCGCACGCAACGAGATCTTCGCCCGCAGGGGACGCTATTTCGATTCCGCCGATCTCAAGGCGTATTTCGCGCACTTCCCCTGGTATGCCGAACAGCTGGAATCCGCGGCTGAACGCGATCGAAGAGGCCAATGTCGCGCTGATCGATCAGCTCGGAAAGCGCTGAATGGCCGCGCGATGGACGGCCTGTCTTGCTGCCTTGCTGGCGCTGCTGCCACAGCTTGCGCGCGCTCAGAGCAAAAGCGAACTGCTCGACCGGCTGGTGCGCGCCTATCCCGATGCGCTGTCCGCCCACGACGACACCACGATCACCTGGCGCGACGGCACGGTGATGCCGGTCGACGACGGCGTCTCCGGCAAGTCGTTCGATCAGATGCTGCGCAACGCATCGATCCTCGATCAGATGCGGCAGCCCTATCCGTCCGGGCCGTCGGCGCCGCCGGCGCAGAACGTCGATCCCGGCCGCTTCCGCAACGAGGCGTTCTTCAAGAAGATGTACGGCGACTGCAATACGGCCGAGGTCGGGCGGAACCTGGTGACGATCACCTGGCTGCCGCGGTCCTGGGGCAAGCCGGTTCAGGTCACGCGGGTCAATGGCGTCGCCGAGCGGCTCAGGCAGGTCTCCGCCGAGATCGAGGCGCTCGATCCGGCGCTGCGCGCCGCCGCGTTTCCGATCGCGGGTGTGCTGTCTTGTCGCGCCGTCGCCGATACCGGGCGTATGAGCATGCACGGCTATGCGGCCGCGATCGACCTCAACCTGAAGGTTTCCGATTACTGGCTGTGGGCGGGCAAGGGGGAAAGCAAGGGTAAAACCGTCCCCTACAAGAACCGAATGCCGCGGGAGATCGTCGACATCTTCGAGCGCCACGGATTCATCTGGGGCGGCAAGTGGTATCACTACGATACCATGCATTTCGAATACCGGCCCGAGCTTCTCGAACAGTGAATCGGCCGGCTGCAGCATGATCCGGAAAAGTGTGCAGCGGTTTTCCGAAAAGATCATGCTCAAAACTAGGAGGCAGAGCGGGGTGGCGATTCGAAGAAAAGTCAGCCCGCTCTGGAGACATTCTCACGCCAAGCTGATTTTACTGGTCACAAAAACGCGCTAAAGCGCGGGAAATGCTGGTGAGCGCTTACTCATCGCACCTCCACTTCCATTCGGCGTGATCCCTTCGGAAAACCACTTTCCACTTTTCCGGGGCATGCCTCAGGCACAGGCCATGTCGACCGCGTCCACACTCCCCTCCGCCCGGCGCACCACCCGCAGACTGACGATCCGGCGGATCGCCGCCTGGATTGCCTCGCGCGCCACCGATCCCAAGACCGGGCTGTGGTTCGTGATCGGCTTCGCGCTGGTCCACGCGGTGCTGTGGACGATGATCCTGGTCAAGCTCAAGGCCGCGCAGGACGTCCATATGGATGTCGCCGAGGCCTATGCCTGGGGTCAGCGCTTCCTGCTCGGCTATGGCAAGCATCCGCCGCTGTCGGGCTGGATCGCCGGGGTCTGGTTCAGGATTTTCCCTGTCACCAACTGGTCGACCTATGCGCTCGCGATGGCCACCGTCAGCTTCGCGCTTGTCGTGTGCTGGCTGATCGCGCTGCGTGTCGTCGATCGCCGCCGCGCGTTCTTCATGGTGGTGATGCTCGCGCTCTACCCGATCTTCAATTTCAAGGGTTTCAAATACAACGCCGACCTCGCGCAGCTGGTGCCGCTGCCGCTGTTGGTGCTGGCCTATCTGAACGCGTTCGAGAGGCGCAGCGTCAAATCGGGCCTCTGGCTCGGCTTTGCCGGCATGCTGGCGCTGATGACCAAATACTGGGTGGTGACGATGATCGGCGCCATCGGGCTTGCCGCGTTGATCCATCCGCAGCGCAGCCAGTTCCTGCGCTCGCCGGTGCCATGGGTTGCGATCGGCACCATGCTCGTGGCGATGATCCCGCATCTGGTCTGGCTGGAGGAGGTGAACTTCGTCCCGTTCACCTATGCCGGTGATGTCTACGCATTGTCGAGCCGCGCGCTCAACGTGCAGCTCGTGATCGGTTACGTCATGCACAATCTCGGGCTGCTCGCGATTCCGACCGTGCTCGGCCTCGTCGCGCTGCTGCTGGGATCGGTGCCTTGGCGGCCGTCGGACGTGCTGGCGCGGATCTGGTCGCGCGGACCCAATCCCGGCGTCAAGCTTACGCAGGCGCTCAACGTCTGGATCATCCAGGCGATCGTCGCGATCGGACCGCCGCTCGGCGCACTGGCGTTCACCGTCTATATCAAGACCGATTGGGGCATTCCGCTGTTCTTCCTGGTCCCGCTTGCGCTGGTTGCGATCCCGTCGCTTCGTTTCCCGCGCATGGCGCTGTTCTCGATCACGGCAGTCTGGTTCGTGGCGACGATGGTTACGCTGATTGCCGCGCCCTCGATCGCCACGCAGGAGATCGCCTCCAACCGTATCGGCGGCTCGACCTACGCCGCGCGCTCCGAGCTCGCGCGCGAGCTCACCGAGACCTGGCAGAACAAATTCCATTCGCGCTGGGCCGTGGTCGTCGCACGTTCCGACATCGGTGAGCCGATGACGTTCTACAGTCCGGATCATCCGGCCTCGCTGGTGCCGGGCGAAGCGTGGTCGTCGGGGCTGACGTCGCTTGAGGAAGCCAGGCGCCTCGGCTTCATCGGCGTCTGCGACACCACCGATCCGGTGTTCCTGCAACCATGCGAGGCGTGGATGGCCGAGAATGCCAAGAATGCCGAGCCGCTGGTGATGAACACCACGCGCTTCTTCAACGGCCATCCCGGTCCGTCGACGGTGTGGAAGGTCTATCTGGTGCCGCCGGCGAAGTAGCGCCGCTCAGAGTCCGCGAATCTATCAACATCGTCATTGCGAGGAGCGACAGCGACGAAGCAATCCATCTCTGTACTTGCTGCGCTATGGATTGCTTCGCTTCGCTGGCAATGACGAGGATAGACCCGTCATCCCCGCGCAATGGCTTTGCCATTGTCGCTGGAGGTGCGAGCTCTTGCGAGCCTCGAAGGATCGACGGCCACCGGTCGGGCCGTGCATCCTTCGAGACGCGCTTCGCGCTCCTCAGGATGACGGGGAGAGGCTTCGCTCAGCGTAGCGGCTGAGGATCGCCGTTACGTGCCTTCCTCGTTGAACTTGCTGGCGACGAGTTCGGCGATGGCGTCGAGCGCTTGCTCCGCTTCGGCGCCCTTCGCGGAGACCACGACCGTGGTGCCGGGCCCTGCGGCGAGCATCATCAATCCCATGATCGAGGTGCCGCCGACGGTCTCACCGCCGCGCGTGACCCAGATCTCGGCGTTGAAGCGCTCGACCGTCTGGACGAATTTGGCCGATGCCCGCGCATGCAGGCCGCGCTTGTTGACGATCAGGAGTTCGCGCGAGATGGCGCCCGCTGGCACGCCCGGGCCGACATGGTTTTCGCCCGGGGCCTCGTCGCTCATTTGCCGGCGAGAACGCGGCTGGCGATGGTGACGTATTTGCGGCCGGCTTCCTGCGCCATTGCGATCGCGTCGGGCAGCGAACGCTCCTCGCGAACCTTGGCAAGCTTGACCAGCATGGGAAGATTGATGCCTGCGAGCACTTCCACCTTGGGACGGCTCATGCAGGAGATCGCAAGGTTGGACGGCGTGCCGCCGAACATGTCGGTGAGGATCGCAACGCCGTCGCCGCTATCGACGCGATTCACCGCTTCGATGATGTCGCTTCGACAGAGATCGGAATCATCCTCGGCCCCGATCGTAATCGCTTCAATTTGTTTCTGCGGACCCATGACGTGTTCGAGCGCAGCTCGGAACTCGTCGGCAAGGCGCCCATGGGTCACCAGCACTAGACCAATCATCGGAAACTCCTCGCGGGCGCCCTTTGGTGCACCGCACGAACGCGCCACTTTGACCATCCAGAGGCCCCGCGCAAGGGGGCATCTTGGCTAGTCTCCCGGTTCCTGGCGGTAGAGAGGGGAGGCTGCGCCGGCAAAATCCGACGCGATAGTGGATGTGATATGGTTACCAATTCCCTTCCCACAATTAGCCGCAAGATTACGGGACCATGAACTTTCAGGTTGTCGTCAGCGCAGCGACAACCAGCGGCAGGGGTTGGAAGCGGGCCGGCACGCCAATTCGCGGTAGTATGATGCCATTAAGGCGAGTCCTGAGCGCCTCGGGCGGCGGCAGCCGCTCGGCATCGTCGGCGGCGAGGTCGACGATCAGCCCGACCACGGCCTCGCTTGCGAACGGGCAATGGCGGATTCCGAGGGCGCGGATCTCGATCAAACCGGCCAATTGCGGTGCCGGGCGAACCCACAATTGTTCGCCGGCTGTGTCGAGATGGACACGGTCATCCCCCACCAAAACGGCCGGCGGGAGTGCTCCGGAGCGTCCGGCGAGAATCAGATCGAAGGCGAGGCGCGACTTGCCGGAGCCCGACGGGCCGCGGATCAGCACCGCACGCTCGCCGACCAGAACGGCGGATGCGTGCACGCTTGAATTGTCGCTCATAGTATTGGCAGCCTGACCACGAAACGTGCGCCGGCCACGGTGGGCTTGCCGTCTTCGTCCGCAGGGCCCGGACGGTTCTCCGCCCAGATGCGCCCGCCATGCGCGTCGATGATCTGCTTGGAGATCGAAAGCCCAAGGCCGGAGTTCTGGCCGAAACCCTGGTGCGGCCGGTCGGTGTAGAAGCGCTCGAAGATCCGCTCCAGCGCGTCCTCGCCGATGCCAGGCCCATCATCGTCGACCACGATCTCGACCTCGCCGCGGGTGCGGCGGCAGACGATGCGCACCTTGTCGCCAGGCTTGGAGAACGATTGCGCGTTCGAGAGCAGGTTCGAGATCACCTGGCCGAGCCGGGAATCATGGCCGGGCACCGAGAGCGAATCGGTCGGTCCGCGGCCCTCGAAGCGGGCTTCGACGGCGACGTCGTGGCCGAGCCTGGTCTCGTTGGCGACGCTGGTCAGTGTCGTCAGCAGCCGGCGCAGATCGACCGGCGCCATGTCCTGACGCTGCAATTCGGCATCGAGCCGGCTCGCGTCGGATATGTCGGAGATCAGGCGATCGAGCCGCCTGACGTCATGCTCGATCACGGCGAGCAGCCGCCCGCGGCTGTTCTCGTTGCGCGCCAATGGCAGCGTCTCGACTGCTGATCGTAGCGACGTCAGCGGGTTCTTCAGCTCATGGGCGACATCGGCGGCGAACATCTCGATCGCCTCGATGCGGCTGTAGAGTGCGTTGGTCATGTCGCGCAGCGCGCCGGAGAGATGGCCGATCTCGTCGCGGCGTCCGGTGAAATCGGGAATCTCGACGCGGGTCTGGATGCGGTGACGGACCCGCTCGGCGCTTTCGGCGAGCCGCCGCACCGGGCCTGCGATCGTGCTCGCCAACAGCAGCGACAGCACGATCATGACGGCGGAGGCGACCCCGCCGATCTTGAGGATGGCGAGGCGCTCGGACATCACCAGCTGGTCGATGTCGTCGCCCTGGGTGGTCAGCATCAACGCGCCGCGCACGGCGCGGAAATGTTGCACGGGAACGGCAACCGACACGATGATCGCGCCGCGGTCGGTGACGCGCACCGCGCTGCCCTTCATGCCATCGAGCGATTGCGCGACTTCTGAATAGCCCCGGCCGCCTTCGGGGCCGAGCTCGCGGTAGATCGGCAGGTCGCCGCGGTTGAGCCAGGTCTTGATGGTGGCCTTGCTCTTCTCATACAGCGACGGCTTTTCCGACGGCGGCGGCAGCTCCATGCGCAGCACGTCGCCGCGCGCGAACAGATTGCGGCTGTCGAGGATCAGGCCGCCATCGCGGTCGAAGATGCGGGCCCGCGTCTTGGTCGGCGCGATCAGGCGGCGCAGGATCGGCGCGAGACGCTCGGGATTGATCGAGAAATCAGCCGATTCATCCGGCTGGCCAAAACTCTCGCCGGGCTTCAGGTCGAGCAGCCGGTCGGGATCGATGGTGACGGTATTGCCTTCGACGGTCGCGGACGCCGCGATCGCCTCCGAGATGATCTCGGCATAGACCAGGAGGCTCTGCGTCCGTGCCTCGATCAGGCCGGCGCGGAACTGCGAGAGATAGAGGATGCTTGCGACCAGCGCGACGAGGCCGGCGAGATTGAGCGAGACGATGCGCCGCGTCAGGCTCGAGAACGACAGCGCGAAGAAGAACTGACCGGCACGGCGCAGCCAACCGAGTGGACGGCGCCAGCCCTTGTCCTGCACCAGATCGTCGGCCACGGCCTCTTGATCGAGGAGCTGCGAGGCGTCCTCGGTGTTCTGGCCTTGCTCGAGCTGCGTTCGATCAAGCACTGGCAAAGCTGCCGGTTGGTATGGATGTCGTCCCGCGAAGCAGATGTTTGCCCGAGCTTACCCCAGCCGTGCGGAGCCTGTCAGTCAACAAGCCGCCCGGGAGGCGCAGATCAGGCTTCCTTGAAGCGATAGCCGACGCCGTACAGCGTCTCGATCATCTCGAAGTCGTCGTCGACCACCTTGAACTTCTTGCGCAGCCGCTTGATGTGGCTGTCGATGGTGCGGTCGTCGACATAGACCTGGTCGTCATAGGCTGCGTCCATCAGCGCGTTGCGGCTCTTCACGACGCCGGGGCGGGTGGCGAGCGCCTGGAGGATCAGGAATTCGGTCACGGTGAGCGTCACCGGCTCGTTCTTCCAGGTGCAGGTGTGGCGCTCCGGATCCATCCGCAGCAGGCCGCGGTCGAGCGCGCGGGCGTCCGGCTCCTTCGGTGCGGCGGCCGGGTCCTTCGGCTGACCGCGGCGGAGCACGGCCTTGACGCGTTCGACCAGCAGGCGCTGCGAGAACGGCTTGCGGATGAAATCGTCGGCGCCCATTTTCAGGCCGAACAGTTCGTCGATCTCCTCATCCTTCGAGGTGAGGAAGATCACCGGCAGGTCGGACTTCTGGCGGAGCCGGCGCAGCGTTTCCATGCCGTCCATGCGCGGCATCTTGATATCGAGGATCGCAAGATCGGGCGGCGACGTGCGAAATCCATCCAGCGCCGACGCACCGTCCGTGTAGGTCATGATGCGATAGCCTTCGGCTTCGAGCGCGATCGAGACCGACGTGAGAATGTTGCGGTCGTCGTCGACCAAGGCGATTGTGGGCATGAGCTGCTTTCACAATGAGAGTGGCTTAAACGGCGGGCACTCAGGCGACTCGCCGTTAGAAATGGGCTTCGAGCGCGGTCAACGAGCAATGCAAGCTGGGCTGAAGTGTGACCGAGTTCCGCAAATAACGCTCTGCGACCCATGCGATGGACCCCATATAGCACCCTGAGACCGTGAGAAAAGGCCCTTTTTTCAAAGGGAACCGGCCCGATTCGCCCCAAAATGACCCCGATAGGCCCATGCAACCGACCGACGACTTCGACCCTTTCCGCCTTGCCCGCTCGCTGCTCCGCCGCAGCCGCCAGGGCGCGCTTGCTACCCTGATGGCCGGGACCGGCGATCCCTATTGCTCGCTGGTCAGCCTGGCGAGCCATCCCGACGGCGCGCCGATCCTGCTGATTTCCCGGCTGGCGGTGCACACCAAGAATATCCTTGCCGACAACAGGGTGTCGCTGATGCTGGACGAGCGCGCCGAGGGCGATCCGCTGGAGGGCGCCCGGATCATGCTGGCGGGGCGGGCGGAGGAGGTCACCGAGGCCGAGCGCGACCTCGTCAGGGGACGCTATCTCGGCGTCCATCCATCGGCGGAAGCCTTTGTAGAATTTAAGGATTTTTCGTTCTTCGTGATCCGGCCGAGCGGCGCCCATCTGGTGGCCGGGTTCGGCCGCATCGTCGACCTCAAGCCCGCGCAATTCCTGACCGATCTCACCGGGGCCGACGCGCTGCTGGAGGCCGAGGCGGGCGCGGTGGCACATATGAACGAGGATCACCGCGAGGCCATGGACCTCTACGCCACGCGGCTGCTCGGCGCGCCAAGCGCCGACTGGCTCTGCACCGGCTGCGACCCCGACGGCATGGACATGCAGGCCGGCCGCAACACGCTGCGGCTCGATTTCCCCGAACGGGTCACCAACGGCACCGAGCTGCGCAAGATGCTGGTGCGGCTCGCCGGCGAGGCGCGCGCCAAGGGATAGCGGAGCGACCGGCTCGCTCCGAACGGCGGTGCTGCGTCCGGCGAGGCATGGTGTCGCATGGCCGTGGCTGCCTGCCCGCTCGCCGAGGCGGAGCGAGAGTGCTTCCAACCGCCATCGCGCGCTTCGCAGCGTGCGTGACAGCGCAATCATTTCGTGCGTGCACTTCACGTCATCGCTGGTCGGCTTCATGCGCGCGCGAAGTTCTGGCGCTGCTGCACACGCTGACCGCGACGTGCCGGCCGCGTCGACGCGCGCATGCGACGCGGTGATTGCGTTACCATCGATCGTTGCGGTCAACGATCTCATCGACGCTGCACATGATTGCGTTGCGGAACATTTCGCCGTTGCCAGGCATTGAGATGATCGAGCTTCGACGCTGGCGTGTTGAGCTTGATCGAACCTGCTCATCTGCTGCTCATTGCCGACCAACGGTGCCTGCCATGTGCAACGCGATCGTGGACGGCGTCAACTCGTGGCAGCTTGTTTCAACGGCACATCCTCAGCGCGAAATGCATACCCGGCATTCTCGATGCCTTTTGGTTTGCACGGCGCTGGGCACATGCTGTTCGCTGGCACTCTTTGTGCATCGCAACGCCTTGTTCGCAGCAGGAAAGGCGACGAAACGTCGTCCGAGCGCGGCGAAAACAACGAGAAAACGAAAGCAAAGCGAAAGCGTTTCGCGCTGCGGTATTTGCGCCAGATGATGTGCCCGCCTTGGAATAAACCAAAAGCCGTTCGACTGGCTTGGCAAGCCCGGCGATCCCCACTATTAGGTCGCCGGACCGGGGCCGAGAGGCTATATTCTGATGACGGTCATCACCGCGACGGGGCGCGACTAGCGACATTCGCGCGAACAAGGATACGCGGGTTCGAGGAGGTTCTTCGTGCAAGAGACGGGCGTGCATAACGGTGCCTTTGGCGCCGACAAATTCGGCTTAAAAAATCTCAAGGGCGTGTATTGGAACTACGGTGCGCCTCAGCTTTACGAGCACTCGTTGCGCAATGGCGAAGCAGTGCTCTCGGCCGATGGCGCGCTTTGCGCGGACACCGGTGAGTTCACCGGCCGCAGCCCGAAGGACAAGTTCACGGTCCGCGACGGGCTGACCGACAAGAGCATGTGGTGGGCCGGTAATCAGTCGATCACCTCGGAGCAGTTTGCGACGCTCCATGCCGACTTCCTCAAGCATGCCGAAGGCATGACGCTGTTCGCGCAGGATCTCTACGGTGGCGCCGATCCGAAGCATCGCATCAGGACGCGCGTCTTCACCGAGCTCGCCTGGCACTCGCTGTTCATCCGCACGCTGCTCATTCGCCCGGAGACCGCTGAGCTCGCGGGCTTCGTGCCGGAGCTCACGATCATCGACCTGCCGAGCTTCCGCGCCGACCCGGCGCGTCACGGCGTGCGTTCGGAGAACGTCGTCGCGATCGATTTCGCCCGCAAGATCGTCCTGATCGGCGGCTCGCAATATGCCGGCGAGATGAAGAAGAGCGTGTTCACCACGCTGAACTATTACCTGCCCGAGAAGGGCGTGATGCCGATGCACTGCTCGGCCAATGTCGGGCCCGACGGCGACACCGCGATCTTCTTCGGCCTGTCCGGCACCGGCAAGACCACGCTCTCGGCCGATCCGAAGCGTACGCTGATCGGCGATGACGAGCATGGCTGGAGCGAGGACGGCGTCTTCAATTTCGAAGGCGGCTGCTATGCCAAGTGCATCAAGCTGTCGGGTGAAGCCGAGCCGGAGATCTATGCCGCCAGCAAGCGCTTCGGCGCCGTGCTGGAAAATGTCGTGCTCGGTGAGCGCGACCGCGTGCCCGATTTCGACGACGGCTCCAAGACCGAGAACACCCGCTCGGCCTATCCGCTCGATTTCATCCCGAACGCTTCGCGCACCGGCTGCGCGCCGCATCCGAAGAACGTCGTGATGCTGGCGGCCGACGCTTTCGGCGTGATGCCGCCGATCGCCAAGCTGACGCCGGCGCAGGCGATGTATCACTTCCTGTCCGGCTACACCGCGAAGGTCGCCGGCACCGAGCGTGGTCTCGGCAACGAGCCGCAGCCGGAATTCTCCACCTGCTTCGGTTCGCCGTTCCTGCCGCGCGATCCGTCGGTGTATGGCAACATGCTGCGCGAGCTGATCGCCAAGCACAATGTCGATTGCTGGCTGGTCAACACCGGCTGGACCGGCGGCAAGTACGGCACCGGCCGCCGCATGCCGATCAAGGTGACGCGCGCGCTGCTCACCGCGGCACTGAACGGCAGCTTGCGCAATGCCGACTTCCGCACCGACCGGTATTTCGGCTTCGCGGTGCCGACCTCGCTGCCGGGCGTCGAGCCGCACCTTCTCGATCCGATCAAGACCTGGGCCGACAAGGCCGAGTTCGACAAGACCGCGCGTGCGCTGGTCGGCATGTTCCAGAAGAACTTCGCCAAGTTCGAAGCGCAGGTCGACGCCGAAGTCCGCGCCGCCGCGCCGGAAGTGAAGCTCGCGGCGGAGTAGCTGGCTCGCGCTGATTTCGTGATTTGAAAAGGCGGCCCTCGTGGCCGCCTTTTCTGTTTTTCGATCTCTCTATCGCCGCGCGATGCTAAGTCATCCCGTCACCCTGAGGAGCGCGAAGCGCGTCTCGAAGGGTCGACGGCCCGACTGTGGCCGTGCATCCTTCGAGGCTCGCCCAGCGGCGCAGTTGCGCCGCAAGGCTCGCACCTAAGGATGACGGGACTGGAAGAGCGCTCCGCTACTCCCCCATCTCCGGCAGCACGGCATTACTCGGCGTCTGCCGGTCCGTAATCTGCAGACCGAACAGGCTGCCGATCAATTCGACGGCGACGCGCGCGGTGCGGCCGCGCTCGTCGAGGAAAGGATTGAGCTCGACGATGTCGAGCGAGCGCACCAGTCCGGAATCGTGCAGCAGCTCCATGATGAGATGGGCTTCCCGATAGGTCGCGCCCCCCGGCACCGTGGTGCCGACGCCGGGTGCGACCTCCGGGTCGAGGAAGTCGACGTCGAACGAGACATGCAGCACACCGTTCTTTGCCTTGACGCGGTCGATGACGCGGCGGGTCAGCACGGCGACCCCGAACTCGTCGATCTGGCGCATGTCTGATATCGAGACGTTGCGTTGCCGCAGCAGCTTGCGCTCCAGCGGATCGACCGAGCGGGTGCCGATCAGGTCGAGTTGCTCGGGCGGGATCGAGGCGCGCGGCAGTCCGCCGAGCAGATCGTCGAGGCCGGGCTCGCCGCACAGGAAGGCTGCCGACATGCCGTGCATGTTGCCGGTGATGGTCGTGGCCGGCGTGTTGTAGTCGGCATGCGCGTCGACCCACAGCGCAAACAGCGGCCGGCCTTTTTCCTGCCAGTAGCGCGCGACGCCGTTGATCGAGCCCATCGACAGCGAGTGATCGCCGCCCATGAAGATCGGGATCGCGCCGGAATGCGCCAGCCAGTAGGCGCGCTCGGACAGCGCGCGGGTCCAGGTCTTCACCTCGTCGTAGAATTTGGTGTTGGCCGGCACGGGGCCGTCGGCCACGACTTGCGGGATCGCAAGGTTGCCATGGTCGTCAACGCGGAAGTCGAGCTGCTCGAGCAGGCGCGCGATGCCCGCGGTGCGCAGCGCGTCCGGTCCCATCAGCGGGCCGGCCTGCGAGGCGCCGATTTCGATGGGAACGCCAAGCAGCGCGATGCGGGACGGTTTGGAATTGTCGGCTTCGGACATGCGGCTGAGCTCCCAAGGGCGTGGAACAGAAGCGACGCGCCAATGTTCCCTCAACCCTTGAAATAGGCAACCCGGTCCAATCCGGCCATGTGGATAGTCGCGGCCTGCTTACACCTTGAAATAGGCGATCTGCGTCGTGGTCGCGAGCAGGCGGCCGGAGGGTGACCATAATTCGCCGTGCTGGTCGCCGTAGCTCTTGTGGAACACCTTGGCGTCGGCTGTGGCGAGCACGCGGGTGGTATCCTCGGCGTCGAGATCGGCCGCGTCGGCGTGGAAATAAGTCGTCAGCGACACCGTGCCGAACGGCACCAGCTCGTGGCGCGCGTGGAAGACGCGGCCGAAGAACGCATCCGACATCGACATCAGCGACAGCGCATCGAGCTTGCGCGGCACGCGATCGGCGATCCAGAGCTTCGAATATGGGCTCGACGGCTCGCTCGCGGCAGCGCCGCCGAGCTTCGGCTCGCCCGCGGCGAAGCGGAAATCATACTGGTTGGCCCAGGTCATCTTGAGCTTCGGATAGGACCGCAGCTCTTCGAACGGCACGGCACCCGGAAATTCGGCCGGCTGGTGCGACCATGACGGCCGGCGCTCGGCGAACACGGCGGTTGCCAGCGTCGCGACCTCGCCGCCGCCTTGCGTCATCTCGACCGACCAGTGCTGGCTCGAGCGGTTGGCCTTCACCAGGCGTACGTCGAGATCGAACATGCCCTCGGCGACCGGCGCACAGTAATTGACCGTCAGCGCCAGCGGATCGCCCGCGCGCTGCGGGTGTTGCATCAGGGCACGCAGGATGGTCGCCGCCGTGCAGCCGCCGAACGGGCCGACGAACGCCCAGTAATCCGGGCTGGTCCGTCCCTGCCAGCGGCTGTCGCCGGCAGTCACGGCAGTTGCTTCATCGAAAAGGTGCGGCGTCTTGGTGAGCATGCAATTTCCTAGCTGCAAATCTGTCCAGCCGTCATTGCGAGGAGCTCGCGACAAAATTGCAAAGCAATTTTGCGCTGAAGCGACGAAGCAATCCATCCTTCCGCATATGCTGTGCGATGGATTGCTTCGCGGAGCCTGTCATCGGGCGCGCGTTCGCGCGACCCGTTGGCTCGCAATGACGTTTGCGTTTGGACAAGCAGTACCCCAGCGACCACGCCGAATTCAATGACGTCGAACGTAATCGATTTCCGCGCCCCGGGATTACCCCTTCGCCTCACGCTGGGTGCCCAATAGCGGCGAGGCGCCTGGGTGTACCGGCACGTGCCAGATGTCCTCGGCATATTCGCGAATGGTGCGGTCGGAGGAGAACCACACCATGCGCGCCACGTTGAGGATCGAGGCGCGGGTCCAGGCCGGCGGCACCTGCCAGCGCGCGTCGATGCCGCGCTGTGCGTCGTAGTAGGAATCGAAATCGGCCGAGACCATGTAGTGGTCGAGATAGCGCAGCGCATGCCCGATCGAGGCGAAGCGCGCGGCATCGCCGGGCGAGAACTCGCCGCTTTCGACGGCGCGGATCGCGCGCTCGAGCCGCGGTGAGTTGCGGATCGCGTCGCTGGCATCGAGTCCCTGCTTGCGGCGGACCATGACGTCGCCGGCTTCGAGGCCGAAGATCGCGATGTTTTCCTCGCCGACCGCGTCGCGGATCTCGATATTGGCGCCGTCGAGCGTGCCGATGGTCAGCGCACCATTCAGCGCCAGCTTCATGTTGCCGGTGCCGGAGGCCTCCATGCCGGCGGTCGAGATCTGCTCGGAGAGGTCGGCGGCGGGGATGATCACCTCGGCGAGGCTGACATTGTAGTCGGCGAGGAAGGCGACCTTCAGCCTGCCGCCGAGCGAGGCGTCATTGTTGACGACCTCGGCGACGTCGTTGATCAGTTTGATGATCAGCTTGGCGTAGCGGTAGCTCGCCGCCGCCTTGCCGGCGAAGATTTTGACCCGCGGCACCCAGTTCGCACCCGGATCGTCCTTCATCGCGTGGTAGAGCGCGATCGTCTCCAGGATGTTGAGCAGCTGCCGCTTGTATTCGTGGATACGCTTGATCTGCACGTCGAACAGCGCCGACGGGTCGACCTTGATGTGGTTGCGCTCGCCGATCAGCCGCGCCAGCGCCAGCTTGTTGTGATGCTTGACGTCGCGGAAGCGCTTCTGGAATTCGAGATCGCTCGAATGGGTCTCCAGCCGCTCGAGCAACGAGAAGTCGTCGAGCACGGCTTCGCCGCAGGTCTCGCGCAGCAGCGCGGTCAGCCGCGGATTGGCCAGCATCAGCCAGCGGCGGAAGGTGATGCCGTTGGTCTTGTTGGTGATGCGCTGGGGATAGAGATGGTGGAGGTCGTGGAACACGGTCTCCTTCATCAGGTCCGAATGCATCGCGGAGACGCCGTTGATGCGGTGCGAGCCGACGAAGGCGAGCTGGCCCATCCGCACCCGGCGGCCGCTGCGCTCGTCGATCAGCGAGACCGAGGCGCGGTATTCGATGTCGCCGGGGAAGCGCTCCTCGGCGAGCGCGAGATGGGCCACGTTGATGCGGTAGATGATCTCGAGATGTCGCGGCAGCAGCCGCTCGAACAGTTCGACCGGCCAGGTCTCGAGCGCCTCCGGCAGCAGCGTGTGGTTGGTGTAGGACAGCGTCGCGACCGTGATCTTCCAGGCCTCGTCCCAGCGGAAGCTGTGCAGGTCGACCAGGATGCGCATCAACTCGGTGACAGCAAGGCTCGGATGGGTGTCGTTGAGCTGCACCGCCGCCTTCTGCGCGAGGTTGCGCAGGCCGCCGTCCGAGGCGAGATGCCGCTTCACCAGATCCTGCAACGAGGCCGAGACGAAGAAATATTCCTGGCGCAGCCGGAGCTCGCGGCCCGCCGCGCTCTCGTCGTTCGGATAGAGGAATTTGCAGATCGCTTCCGCGCGCGCCTGCTCGGCGCTGGCCGAGACGTAGTCGCCTGAGTTGAACACGTCGAGCTGGAGCGGATCGGGCGCGTGCGCCGACCACAGCCGCAGCGCGTTGACGTGCTGGCCGCGCCAGCCGACGATCGGCGTGTCGTAGGCCATCGCCTCGACGGTTTCCGCCGGGTGCCAGGTAGCGCGGTCGCGGCCGCGCTCGTCGACATGCTCGACATGGCCGCCGAAATGGACGTTGTAGACCACCTCCGGCCGCTGGAATTCCCAGGGGTTGCCGAAGGCGAGCCATTCGTCGGGATATTCCTGTTGCCAGCCGTGATTCATGATCTGCCGGAACAGGCCGAAATCGTAGCGGATGCCGTAGCCGGTCGCCGGGATCGCCAGCGTCGCCATGCTTTCCATGAAGCAGGCCGCGAGCCGGCCGAGGCCGCCATTGCCGAGCGCCGCATCCGGCTCGCATTTGCGCAGGTCGGAGAGATCAACGCCGAGGTCGCCGAGCGCCGCCTCGAACAGCGGCAGCAGCCCCATATTATTCAGCGCGTCGGTGAACAGGCGGCCGATCAGGAATTCGAGCGAGAGATAATAGACGCGCTTGGCACCGGCGTCGTAGGTCTGCTTCTCGGCCGTCAGCCAGTGGTGCACGATGCGGTCGCGCAGTGTCAGCGCCGCCGCCTTGTACCAGTCGCGCCTGGTTGCGACCGTGGCGTCCTTGCCGATCGCAAGCCGCAGCTTGGCCAGGATCGCGCCCTTGATCTCGGTCAGCGCCAGTTCGTCGATCGGCTGGTTCAATGCCGGGTAGTTTGTCTGTTCCTGCAACGCCCAATCCCTGCCGTTCAGATTTGAGCATGATCCCCTCGGAAATCCGGTATCCACGGTTTCTCGATCATGTTCCAACGCAATGATACGCGCCTTGCATGGCAACCGAAACTGTCCGGGACAAGGCCAAACCCGGCGCTGCCTCGATTTTATGCAAGGACCGGGCCGCTCCGGGAACCTTCCGGGCCTGCTGGCACCGGTGCTACGATCGCGCTGTGAAAGCCGGGATTTTCCGACAATCGGCGGAGGATGCGTGATGAGATTGTTGATCGAAATCGCGGCCGCAGCATTGCTCGTGGTGTGCATCACGGCGACCAGCGCAGCCTACGCAGCAGGCAGAGGCGGCCGCAGCGCGGACGGCCTGACGTGCAGCTTCAGCGTGGCGCAGAACGCTTCGCCCGCCGCGCGCTGCGCCGCCATCAAGCATCAATGCGGTGGCAAGTTCTACGCGAACGCCTGCGGCGACAAGCTGCTGTCCGCAGCGAATTGAACACGCGCAATGCGCTTTCATGCGCCGGTTGGGACACCGTGGTGATACGGATTTCCAAGGCTTAACAAGTCCTTTACAACCACACCTGTCGCTCGTGGGGCGGGCACATTTTTCCAGCTCCGACGCATTTCATACCGAAGCAATTTTCAACGGGCCGCTGACTTAGTCAGCGGCCCGAATTGCTTTCGGGGACGGCGACCGCGCGCGACGGGGCGATGATGCTCGCTCGCGCCACATCGTCGTCCTGGCGAAAGCCAGGACCCATTACCCCGACTGTCAAATGAGGTCGGACCGGTCGTTCCAATCCGGATTGTCCGCTTCGATCAGCTTGATCTTCCAATCGCGCTTCCAGAACTTCAGTTGCTTCTCGCGGGCGATCGCTTCCTGCGGTGTGGCAAATTCTTCGATGTGAACGAGACGGAAGACCCGGTATTTGTAGACAAACTTGGAGCCTCGGCCCGAACGATGCAGTTCGAGCCGCAGGCGAATATCGTTCGTCACGCCGACGTAGATCGTGCCGTGATGCCGGCTCGCGAGAATGTAGACGTAGTAGCTGCCGGCGGTGCTCATACGTGGCCAAAGCTCGCGATATCTCAGCCTATCGGGGTAATGGGTCCTGGCTTTCGCCAGGACGACGCTTAAAAATGATCCATAAACCGGTACTGTCCTAGTTAGGACACTCGCAACCGGCAATTGAGACACTGGGCGGCGACTATCTGGAAGTCGCAACTAAGGGGCCTGCATGACTTACGTTCCACCTCCACCTCCTGAGAGATCCTTCGGGGCGGTCTGTGGCTTCATCCTTTTTATGCTGTTCCTCGCGCTGATACTGATCGCGGTGACTGTTGGCCCGCTTCTGACCAAGAGGGGATGGAGTTGACGGAAGGAAAGTTCCAGTCCTTAACCAATCAGAACGAATTAAGAACACTTTAGCAAGTCTTTGATATATCATTATGATTCGGCGCTGCGCCGATACAATACCTAGGGTCTCCCAGCCTCCGCGAGGACTACATGTCCACCATCGCCTTCGATCAATTCGCTCTCACCCGCATCGCGGATTTCGCCCGCTCGCTGTCGCGGCTGCATCAGGCCTCGCGGCGCCAGCCGATCGACGACGACCAGCTCGATCGCGAGTTCAACGCGGTCTGCATGTCGATCTGGGGCTACACCACGGATGATTTCAGCGACGAGCTGTTTTCGCTCGAGGATCACGCCTGGCTCGATACGCTCGACGAAGCGCATGCGCGGATCTTCGCCGGCGAGCAGGGCTACGACCTCGTCGACGATCACGGCATGCTGACCGACTGGTGGGGCTATTGCTGGATGATCCTCGCCGAGAAGCGCGGCCTCCTCAACCCGGAGAACCGCGCCGCTGCGCGGGCCGCGATCGAGGAGAAGTACCTGGCTGCGCCGAACGTGATCGGCGTGATCGTGGCGCGCTGACAGGCGCCCGCACAGCTCGCAACCCTCAGTTCGCCTCGGCCCGCTTGGCGGGCTTTGCGGCGCTGCCCTTCGGCACAACCGACGACGGCGCCGGCGGCGCGACATCGCGGCTGGTTTCCGGCAGCGGCGCGTCGCTCGCGAGCTCGGCGCTGACCGGAGCGACCTTCATTTCGCCGAGCCGGGCGCGGACCGCCGCGGTCAACCCGGGATAGGAGGCGACCGGGGTGAAGTCGAACGACTGCTCGTTGCCGACGCGGATGCCGGTATAGGCGACCAGGCCGTCGGTGGTCGCGATCACGTCACCGGCCTTCAGCGAGGCGTCGAGGGTGAGGTCGACCGGCGCGAGCCCTGCCGGGTCGCGGCCGTTGCAGGTGCAGTCGGCGCGCAACGCCTTGCGATAGGCGAAGGCGTTCTCGCTGTCGGCGTAGCGTTCGCCGGTGCTCGAGGCGGAGCTGTCGATATGGCTGCCGTAATAGACCTTGGTGGCGCTTGCCGGACAGAAGGCCTGGCAGAGCTGCGCCGGCGTCGCGTTGCCGCGCATCGTCAGCGGAAAATACTTGCCGTCGCAGCTGCGCACGCAATAGGCCGGTCCGGAACCGGCCACGCGCGTTGCCGATTGAGGTGCGGATGTCTGCCGTTCCGGCTGCTGGTTGAGGCCGAACGGATCGGCGAAGAAATTGGCTTGCGGCGGGGCCTGCCGGCCCTGCTGCTTCTGGGAACCGCCGAAGAAGAAGTCGAACAGCCCTTCGGCTGAGACGGGTGCGGGCACGACCAGCACGGAACCCGCAACGGCTGCGGCGGCAAGGATCACGCGGCGCCGCATGCGCCGATCACTCAACTCTGTACGCAACGCCAACTCCACCCGACGCGCCGCGGCGACAAAGTGCCCCGGCGGATTCACCATAGGGTGGGATGGTAAACGAGCGATTGATCGGGCGTGACGGCGTCACAAGAAGAAGGCGGGGTTGCGCGAACCCCTCTTCTCCCTCGCCCCGCTCTTGCGGGGAGAGGGTCGGGGTGAGGGGCTGCATCCGCGAATTGCAAACGAGGTTAGACCTGTACCCCCTCACCCGGATCGCATCTTACGATGCGACATAGCCGAAGCTTTGCTTCGGCGTCCTTGAGATACGGCCGCCGCAGGCGGCCTATGCCTCTCCCCGCAAGCGGGGCGAGGTGAGGAGAGAACCTCAGTCCTTCAGGAACTCGCTGGCCTTGTACAGCGCGCGGAACGGCAAGCCGGCCTCGGTAAATGTCTCGGTCGCGCCTTCCTCGCGGTCGACCATGGTGAAGACCAGCGCGATCTCGCCGCCGGCCTCGCGCACGGCTTCCGCCGCCTTCAGCGCCGATCCGCCTGTCGTGGTGACGTCCTCGACGATCACGATGCGCTTGCCCACCAGCGTCTCGCCCTTGGCGAGGCCTTCGACCGAAAGCCGCGCGCCGTGCTCCTTCGGCTTCTTGCGCACGAAGAAGGCGGCGATCGGGTGGCCCTTCAGCCAGGAGAGCTGTGCGATGGCGCCGGCGAGCGGCACCGCGCCCATCTCGAGCCCGCCGACGAGATCGAGCCTGTCGTCCTTCAGTGCTTCATAGGTCAGCTCGGCGAGCAATGCAGCGCCTTCGGGATCGAGCATCGTCGGCTTCAGGTTGAAATAGAAGTCGCTCTTGCGGCCCGACGCCAACGTGATCTCGCCGCGGCCGAACGAACGCTTGCGGATGATCTCGGCGAGGCGGGCGCGGGAAGCTGATTTGGACAAGGCGTTTTCCCTTGGAGGGTGTTGGGATTTCTTGGGGTCTCAGGCGGCCGGCAATCTATCGGCGGTTACCGGCACATTCCAGCGGGTATATCCCGCCGTCAACAGTGCCCGCGCCGCCATTTTCAGCGCAGCCGTGTGCGGAAAGCGCGGTTGTGCGGCCGTTCCATTCCCCGTAAGCAGGCGCCAAACGCTCGGCCAAACACTTGCACGGGAAGCGGAAATGACCATCGAGCTGCACACCTGGAACACGCCCAATGGCCGCAAGATTTCGGTCGCGCTCGAGGAAATGGGGCTGCCCTACAAGGTGATCCCGGTGAATATCGGCAAGGGCGAGCAGATGGCGCCCGCCTTCCTCGCGATCAGCCCGAACAACAAGATCCCGGCGATCGTCGATCCCGATGGCCCCGGCGGCAAGCCGGTCAGCATTTTCGAGTCCGGCGCGATCCTGCTCTATCTCGGCGAGAAGACCGGCAAGTTCCTGCCGAAACCGCTGGCGGAGCGGATCCCGGTCTATGAGTGGCTGATGTGGCAGATGGGCGGTTTCGGCCCGATGCCGGGCCAAGTGCACCACTTCATCGCGCTGGAAAACGAGCAGGACCGCGCCTACGGCCTGAAGCGCTACATGGCCGAGACGCGACGGCTCTATGGCGTGCTGGACCGCAGGCTGGATGGCCGCGATTTCGTCGCCGGCGATCTCTCGGTGGCCGATTTCGCCATCCTCGGCTGGGCCTGGCGCCACCCGCGCCACAAGGTCGATCTCGCCGACTTCCCCAACGTCAAGCGCTGGTACGAGACGCTGATGGCCCGCCCCGCGACCAAGCGTGGGATGGAGGCGAAGCTGGATTGATCCTCTTCTCCCTCGCCCCGCTCTTGCGGGGAGGGTTGGGGTGAGGGGCGGTGCCGCAACGACGGTGAGAATTGAGTTTGCGGTGAGTCCCCCTCACCCGGATCGCATCTAACGATGCGATCCGACCTCTCCCCGCAAGCGGGGCGAGGTAAGAAGATCACGCCCTTCGCGCCTCGAGCGCCATCTTCATCGCAAGCCCTGCGAGCACCGTGCCCATCAGCCAGCGCTGCACCAGCAGCCAGGTCGGGCGGGTGCCGAGGAACACCGCGATCGAGCCGGCGGCGAGTGCGATCATCGCGTTGACGCTGACGCTGATCACGATCTGGATCGAGCCGAGCGCGAGCGACTGCGTCAGCACGCTGCCGCCTGTGGGATCGATGAACTGCGGCAGCAGCGCGAGATACAGCATCGCGATCTTCGGGTTGAGCAGATTGGTGAGAAAGCCCATCGCGAACAATTTGCGCGGGCCGTCGACCTTCAGCGCCTTGACCTGGAACGGCGAGCGGCCGCCGGGCTTGAGCGCCTGCCACGCCAGCCACAGCAGATAACCCGCGCCGGCAAAGCGCAGCGCGTCATAGGCATAGGGAATTGCAAACAGCAGCGCGGTGATGCCGAACGCCGCGCACAACATGTAGAACACGAAGCCGAGCGCGACGCCGCCGAGCGAGACGATGCCGGCCGCCGGCCCCTGCGTGATCGAGCGCGAGATCAGGTACATCATGTTCGGCCCGGGCGTCAGCACCATGCCGAGGCAGACGAGCGCAAAGCCGAGCAAAGCGGATGTGTGGGGCATGATGGGTCTCGCGTGGGGATGCACACACTTCTAGCGTGCCATCCGCCGCGCAGCCATGCTGGAATTGCTCTCGGAGCAATGTATGGGCCGCGGTGGCGGTGCAAGAGTTTCAGCCGGAACGGCTGATCGCACACGGCAAGTAAGGTGAGCACATCGGTCAGGCTCCCTCTCCCCTTGCGGGAGAGGGTGGGGAGAGGGGTAGCCCCGGGCGCGATGATCAATAGACGCGCGGCTCGCGCAATATCGAACCGCGCGTCATCGAAGCTCATCTTGAGAGCGCGCCGAGTGATACCCCTCTCCCCACCCTCTCCCGCAAGGGGAGAGGGAGCCCGTCTGCCGGTGCTCACCTTACTTGGAGCGGAGCCGCAT
>NZ_VKHP01000587.1 GCF_010811875.1 Bradyrhizobium uaiense | reverse complement strand
GCCCGAAATCCCTGTCCCGGAGCTGGTCACGCCGGTGACCACGCCTCCGGAGAACACGTTCTCGACGCCACCGGCAAAGACCGCGACGTTGCTCAGAACCGTGCCGCCGACGTTGAAGATGCCGCCGTTCG
This sequence comes from Bradyrhizobium uaiense, assembly GCF_010811875.1. Lineage (GTDB taxonomy): Bacteria > Pseudomonadota > Alphaproteobacteria > Rhizobiales > Xanthobacteraceae > Bradyrhizobium > Bradyrhizobium uaiense. The sequence goes on along the minus strand of NZ_VKHP01000587.1, from coordinate 351 downwards.
AGACGGAGATATGGTCAACCGTCGCTCCGGACGAGACGTTCAGGTCGCCGCCGCTGAAGACGGTCGCATGGTCGAAAGACGCGCCGGAGAGAACGTCGACCAACCCGGAAATTGCGGTCCCCGAACCGGTGACGCCGGTGACGGAGCCACCTGCCGAGACGATTTCGTGGCCGCCGCTTTGAATGCTGACATTGCTGGTGATCTTGCCCTGCACATTGAGCGTACCGGACACGTTGATCATGCTGGCCGAACCGCCGGCCAGCACGTTGAGCGTTCCGCCGGCTGCAACGAACGTTCCCGTGCCGGCCGTGCCGCTGATGGTGCCCTGGATGACGCCGCCGGACGAGACGT
>NZ_VKHP01000586.1 GCF_010811875.1 Bradyrhizobium uaiense | reverse complement strand
GAAGGTCAAGGCCGTGCTGGAGAAGCGGCTGCAGGCCTATGCCGGCAAGCCGGTCGGCGTTGCGATCAGGAGCGCGGACGAGATCGCCGCGGTGCTGAAGGCAAATCCGTTTCCGAAAGCCCCGCCGAATTTCACCGTCGCGATCTTCCTCGACGAGCCGCCACCCAAGGACGCCCTGAAGGACGTCAAGGGCCAGCAGGACGAGCAAATCCGGCTCGGCAAGCGCGAAATCTATGTCGCCTACGGCAGCGGCATGGGCCGCTCCAAGCTGAAGATCCCCGCCGCCGCCAACGGCACCGCGCGCAACATCAACACGATCGCAAAGCTCGCGGAGCTTGCCGCGGGCGACGACGAGTGAGCCGAGCTCGCAGCCCGACCGTCCGTCATCCTTCGAGGCTCGCTCCGCTCGCACCTCAGGATGACGGGTCAAATGGTTCGACTCGCGGATGGGTACTGCGTTGCTAGGTCTCCCGCACGGCAAATCCG
>NZ_VKHP01000585.1 GCF_010811875.1 Bradyrhizobium uaiense | reverse complement strand
TGGGCATAGTCGGCGCGGCGCAGGTCGATCGTGTTGGACCAGGCGCGGGTCACCCAGGAGATCTGGCGCTCGAGATCGGAGATCGACTGTTCGATGCGCTTGGCGGTGGCATCCGCCTTCTCGCTCAGCGCGTCCGTCAGCGTGCTCTTGATGCCGCGATAGCTGATCCAGGTCTCGAGCGCGCCGTTGACAGCCAGTACGAACACGACGAGGCCGACCAGCGCGAGGACATATTTGGCGAACAGGCCGCCGCGCAGGAACCAGTTCTTGCCCTTGTCCGTAGCCGCGTTCATCCAGCCTCGTCCGTCCCCTCCAATCAGTCGAGTGCGCCATTGGATCTGTCGCTGTTTAGCACGGATCGGCGGGCCGAGGCGGCCCCTCCGGGTGCATGGTTAGCCGAGTCACCCTTCGATCTTGGCCGGAATATCCGGGAATATCAGCGATTGAACAGCTGACGCAGCACGTCCTTCATCGCGGGATTGTCGC
>NZ_VKHP01000584.1 GCF_010811875.1 Bradyrhizobium uaiense | reverse complement strand
GCAGGCACGGGGGCGGGTCACCGCGCCCGAATTGGCGGAAGCCAATGAGGTTTCGGTGCGCACGATCTATCGCGACATCGACGCGCTCGCCGCCGCCGGCGTCCCCGTCTATGCCGATCGCGGCGCCGAGGGCGGCTATCGTCTGCTCGACGGCTACCGCGTTCGGCTGAACGGGCTGTCGCAGGGCGAGGCCGAGGCGCTGTTCATGGCCGGCCTGCCCGGTCCCGCCGCCGCGCTCGGCCTCGACGCCGCAATGGTGGCGGCGCAAACCAAGCTGATGGCGGCCTTGCCGGAGAACCTGCGCCCGAACGCGAGAGGGATGCAGCAGCGCTTCCACCTCGACGCGCCCGGCTGGTTCGGCGCGACCGAGGAGCCGAAGCATCTGCGCGCCATCGCCGGCGCGGTACTGCGCGAACATTTGATCCAGATCCGCTACCAGAGCTGGAAGGCCGAGAAGCGGCGGCGGGTGGCGCCGCTCGGCCTCGTGCTGA
>NZ_VKHP01000583.1 GCF_010811875.1 Bradyrhizobium uaiense | reverse complement strand
ATGCCAAGTACTTGAGGATATTTGTCTACATCGGAGGCTGTACCCGCGTTGGCGTCGGACAGGGTATCGTTCTCGGAACGCTTCGAGACGATCCTGTGCGCGGGATTATGTTGGAAGCAGTCGCGAGGGCAGACATGCGCGCGTGGTCCAAAGAATTCGCGCAAAAGCAAACGGCCATTTTTAGTACCGCAAAGTGCATGAAAAACGAGTTCAGGGCCCGTGAGTGCCGCCTTACCGGCACTGGCCCGGAGTGGGCCAAACCTTGAAATGCGATTTGGTCTGCTTCTGGCCCCTTAGCCGACATGACCAAGCGCGCTTCTTTGTCCGCTTCTGACGGTAATGCGGGCTTCGTTCGGCGAGCGGATTTATGGGTACACGCCTTAGCACTACTTTGGCAGAATCTATTTGTACCGGTGTTTTTCAAGGATTTGTTTTCGGCAGTGTGGGCACCGCTGAGACGGCGGCCGAAGGATGAGACCGACGATGGCGTGAC
>NZ_VKHP01000582.1 GCF_010811875.1 Bradyrhizobium uaiense | reverse complement strand
CGCGACCAACATTGCAAGCTCGGTCGAGCAGCAGAGCGCGGCCACGCAGGAGATTGCACGCAGCGTGCAGAATGTCGCCCAAGGCACCCAGGAAGCCGCCTCCAGCGTTACGCAGGTCAACCGCGGCGCGACCGAGACGGGCGCTGCTTCCGAAGAGGTGCTGAACTCGGCCCGCTCGCTGTCGATCGAGAGCTCGCGGCTGCGCGAGGAGCTCGACCGCTTCATGGCGAACATCCGCGCGGCGTAACGGCCGCGCGCCTGCGGTAGCCGACACACCGCCGTCGTCCTGGCGAAAGCCAGGACCCATACGCCGCGGCCCTCGAAAGGGGCAAGCGGCGAGTTGTCCTTAAGCCAATAAATTGCGGTGGTAATGGGTCCTGGCTTTCGCCAGGACGACATCGTTGGTCGCGGAAACGGCGGGGCTAATCCCGCCCGAACTGGTGCTTCAAATCGAGCTTGGCGCGTTCCCGCCGCGACCGCCCGGTCTTCGGTAGCGG
>NZ_VKHP01000581.1 GCF_010811875.1 Bradyrhizobium uaiense | reverse complement strand
ACGCACCGGGATGCGCACGTTCTTCAGGATGCCGTGGTTCTCCGTGACCGTCGAATGATCGACCGGGACGCCGGGATAATCGATCGTCTTGTGCACCACGCCGGACGGATCGGTCTGCGGCGTCCAGGTGAAATTGTAGACGGCGCGCGCCCAGTTGCGCTCGCCGGTTGCGTCGACCTCGTAGATCGTGACGACCTCGCGCGGCTTCGGCTCGGTGAGCAGATCCTTGTAATGGAAGCCCCACGATGCGGCGGCGTTGCTGCCGAACGCCTTGCCGGAATATTTCGGATTGGCGCAGGGCCGCGGCGCCACGTCGATGATGCGCACTTCGAGCACGTCGCCTTCCTCGGCGCCGCGCACGAACACCGGCCCGGTGCAGATATGCACACCGAGGCCTTCGCCCGCGCCGCGTCCGAACAGTGAAGCATCCATCGGGCCTGCACCGCGCCGCTCGACCGACTTGCCCTCGGCGGTCCAGCGAAACACGCTCTCGGCGC
>NZ_VKHP01000580.1 GCF_010811875.1 Bradyrhizobium uaiense | reverse complement strand
TCGACATGTTCGTCGAGCACCGCTCGATCGAGTTCGGCATGGAGAAGAGCAAGATCCCCGGCGACGGCGTCGTCACCGGCTGGGGCACGGTCAACGGCCGCAAGACCTTCGTGTTCGCCAAGGACTTCACCGTGTTCGGCGGCTCGCTGTCGGAAACCCATGCGCTGAAGATCACAAAACTTCAGGACATGGCGATGAAGGCGAGGGCGCCGATCATCGGTCTCTATGACGCCGGCGGCGCGCGCATCCAGGAGGGCGTAGCGGCGCTCGCGGGCTATTCCTATGTATTCCGCCGCAACGTGCAGGCCTCGGGCGTGATCCCTCAGATCTCGGTCATCATGGGGCCCTGCGCCGGCGGCGACGTCTATTCGCCTGCGATGACCGACTTCATCTTCATGGTGAAGAACACCAGCTATATGTTCGTCACCGGTCCCGACGTGGTGAAGACCGTCACCAACGAGGTGGTGACCGCCGAGGAGCTCGGCGGCGCCTCGGTGCACGC
>NZ_VKHP01000579.1 GCF_010811875.1 Bradyrhizobium uaiense | reverse complement strand
TTGCGTGCGGAATGAGAGGCCGTAAGCCTTTTGCAGGGCGGTCCATTCGGGGCGCGAGAAGAACTCGTAGTCGCCCGCAATCGACAGCGTCGGCGCGTGCGCAGCCAGGTCAGTGATTGAATGAATAGCGAGTGCATCGGCGCGGTGCCGCGGCATCACCAGCGCATAAGCGTTCTCGAAACCGAGCGCGCCGAGCAGGGTGATGTCCTGCTTCGCCAGGATCTTCTTCAACTCGGCAAGCAATGTTTCGCGCGGCGGCATATCGGTGCGGTGAAACTGGTTGAGCCACAGCGTGCCGGAATAATCCACATAGACATCGATGTTGTTGGCCGCGAGCGCCTGGAAAATCACGCTGGAGCCGAGGCCTTCGCGCGTCGAGGCCTGCAATCGCGCCGCCTGCAGCCGCTGCTCGATCAGCGCGGAGAGCACATATTGCTCGGCAAACGTTTTGGCGCCGACGACGTAGGTCGACGGCGCCCGTGCCACCGAAGGTATCAGCGTGGCCGTGACCAGT
>NZ_VKHP01000578.1 GCF_010811875.1 Bradyrhizobium uaiense | reverse complement strand
CTTGTTGAGATCGACCAGACCCACCTCCGCCAAGGCCGCAAGATGCTCGGCAAGCAGCCGGTCGAGCAGATCGGCGCATCCGACCCGGAAGTCTGCCAGTGTATGGTAGTTCACCGAGACCCCGCCACACAGCCAGCGATAGACATCGTGGCTCTCGCACAGCCGCTCCAGAGCGCGAGCGCTTCCTACCCCGTCGCTGGTCGCATAAAGCCACAGTGCCAGCAAAAGCCGTGGCGACGTCGCCGGATGACCCGGCCTCTCGCCCCGCGCCTTGATCCGACCTTCAAGCTCGCCCAGGTCGAGCCCGTCGACATAGGACCAGATCACCCGCGCCGGATGATCTTCCCCGATCAGGCTCTCGATATCCACCGCTCGCAGTTCAATCTGATCCCGCTGCGGCTTGCGCAGACGCGGCTCGCCCGCGGGCGCCGCATCAGTTCGCGGCTTCGGCTGCTCGGGCAGCTCTCCAAAAAGCTTGTCTTCAGCCATCTCGCGCTTCCTGCAATTCTGCCAGTG
>NZ_VKHP01000057.1 GCF_010811875.1 Bradyrhizobium uaiense | reverse complement strand
GGGGGAAACCAGTGAGCGGAAGGTTTGGAGCAAGGCGAATCACGGCGTCAACTGCGATTCCGACCTTATGCCCGTATTCGCACCGTCCGTGAATCCTGCACCCTGCACCAAATATGCGGAAGAACCCCTGATTGTCGCGCTATACCATGACCTCGTAACACGCGTGGTGGCCCAGTCGATCGCCGAACGAGGTCAATCGAAGCCCAGTGCCGCGGTTGGATGAGCTCCGACTCGGTAGCGTGACGTTCCAGCGCGATAGACTTTCGAACAGCAAGCTGGTCAAAGTCCGGCGCCAATCAGCCTGGAACACGGCACCGTGCGTCAACCTCTGTAACTTCTGCTCGAACGGCTCACTGTCGATGAAGGACGATCGGAACCCTATTGAGGCGTCGTTTCGGTCCGGCGTTTCTGTCCGCCGCAATTGGCATCGCGCGGCGACATTCGACGCCCAAGCTTTTGAAATTGTCCCTAAGACAAAACATGGCTGCGTCTACATCCCTCCGTCCTGTGAAGCGCTCACAGAAGCGCATTACGTCTGGTCTGCACGACGTGAGGACCTCTTCGGCCCGCCGATCTCGCGCGCAAGCGTATCCTGTGCACCACATGGCTGCGATCGCGATCGCAGCAAGGGTAGTTGCGCAGCGGCCATTGTAAGTCCACCCCATTCGTCGCTCTTGATTCACCAAACCCTTCTTAAGCCGCATATCCTTCACTATTGTTATTTTCCCAACGAGCATCATCTGTTTACCAGGAACCAGGCGGCAGCTCGGCAGCAGCCGTCGTGGCGCCGCCGCAATCATTACGGTCTCCCGAATCATCGTCTCACTACGCGCAACACGTTCACTGCGAAGACCGAGAGGTCGGTTGCGCTTTGCAGCGCGCGCAATGCGCTCCAGCCTTTGTGACATTCGCGAAGCTAGTTCCCAATGTGGCGTCCCCTGGTGCGAGAGTTCTACTTCGCAATGCCTACAACCTGACGCTACGATCGATTCAAGCATTTTGAGCGTCTAGCGAGCATAAATACGCCCTGAGACAGGCACATCCGCATTGTGGACGAACTCCCGCCAGCTGCACGCTTCACCGGTTCAGTGTACGATACGTCACCGGTGTTGGTCGATGATCGCTCGGCTTGGTGTTGAGATTGAAGGCGCAAAGGACACCCGCTGGGACGATCGGCGAGAAGTTGTCGCCGAGTCGGCTGGCTTGTTCGTCGTCCGAGCCAATGATCTTACCGTGGATTCCGCAGGCTTAGATTGCTTGCTGCTATTCCAGGTTTGCAACTGCTCGACCCCAGCTCAGCGGCTTCGACCTTGAGCCCCGTTGGCACGGCAGTTGCTACTCGGCGCGCGAGCTGGGCGCAGCCTAGCCGCAACGCTGAAGATATCATTCGTCGTTGATTGCTGCGAGTCGTTCTTCGGACGGACTGCCTCGCGCGCACCGCTCTATGTTCGCGATTGCATAATCTACGACGAACGAGGCTTAATATGAGGAAACCAGCGGCAGACGGGCTTTACATCGTAGGCAAGCCATTTGTCGTGGCTATTGCCATTCTGGTTTCGTCAGCGGCAGGTGCCAATGATGATCTAATGAGCGCCGCCAGGCGACTATTCAAGCCGATCCCCTCAATGGTTCCAGCGGTGAAGGACAACCCGATCACTCACGAAAAGATCACCCTTGGCAAATCCTTGTTCTTCGATCCGAGGCTTTCGGCGAGCGAGGTCATTAGCTGCAACACGTGTCATAACGTTGGGATGGGCGGGGTAGATGCCGGTCCGACTTCGATCGGTCATCGCTGGCAACAGGGTACACGTCGCGCGCCAACCGTCTTCAACGCGGTCTTCAACGTGGCACAGTTCTGGGACGGGCGCGCGGCAGACCTCAAGGCGCAGGCCGCGGGACCTATCCAGGCCGGAGTCGAAATGAATGCGACGCCCGATCGCGTGCTCAGCACGTTGAACTCAATGACGGAATATGTCGTTATGTTCAGTAAGGCGTTCCCCAACGATGCGGCGCCCGTTACCTTTGCAAATTTTGCCAAGGCCATCGAGGCTTTCGAGGCGACCTTGATCACACCCGCCGCCCCCTTCGATCAGTACCTTGAGGGCGATGGATATGCTCTCAGTGACCACCAAAAAGCCGGGCTAAAGCTATTCATCGAAAAGGGATGCTCCTCTTGCCACAACGGAATTAATGTCGGTGGACAGGATTACTTCCCGTTCGGCGTGATTGAAAGGCCCGCCGCAAACTTGCTTCCGAGAGACGATAGGGGACGCTTTGCCCTCACTAAGAATCTTAGCGATGAGTATGTTTTCCGCTCCGCGCCATTGCGTAACGTCGCATTGCGGTCTCCCTACTTCCATTCCGGTCAGGTCTGGAGCCTCAAACAAGCGGTTGGCGTGATGAGTGAGGTTCAACTCGGTATAAAACTGAGTGACAAAGAAACTGACGAAATTGTCGCCTTTCTAAACTCGCTTACCGGGCAGTTTCCGAAGATCGACTATCCGATACTGCCCACACGCACCAACGTCACCCCAAGGCCCTCTTTAGACAAATAGGCCGTCACGATCGCAACACTCCGTGTGATTAGCGAGAACGCAGGAGCTCGAGCACGAAAGCTTCTAGACAGCCAAGTCAAGCTCCCCAGGTTGCGAATGAGCCGACCTTCTCCTCCGGGGGATCAGGTCTGACAAACTGGATCATATCGCTTTATGCGTTATTAGCGAGTTTGACGGTCGCCTGTTCGCCAACGCACCATCTCCAAAGCGCAAGTGACGATGGTACCCCGCCCAGCTCCCATCTCATCGCCCTGCATGTGCGGTTGATGACGCGAGCGTCCAAAACCCTACCATAAGATACGACCATCTTTGACGTCGGGCGGAGACCGATGCGAAGCCCCTTTGTCACGCCAGCCGCGCACCATATTCCCAGCAACGGCACACGGATTGCTGGGCAAGGATTAGCGTGCTGGCGCGAAGAAGGCCGCCGCAGCGGACGCGGAGTCAAAGATGAGGCTTATCCGGTTGATCTTGATCGATCTGACGTTGATGCTGCTTGCACCCGGGAGCGCAGAAGCCACGATTTGGGGCGCCGGCGTAGCCTTCACATCTGCCACCAAAACTATGGCGTCATGGGAGGGGATTTCGGCCGCGGAGCCAATCTTGAGCTCTGGCGCGAGCCGACAGCCTTCCCGTCAAACATCACAAGCGGCGCCGATTCAGCTTGCAACGAACACCCTCGGCCACCCGGCCAAGCCGGCTGAGCATTCCACGATGCTGGAATTGGGCTCTCCCTGCGTGATCGGCAAGCGCGCAGGGCAGCGTCCGATTGCCTCGATCATCGACGGCTCGGAGATACTCAACAAGCCGCTTATCGTGACACCATCGATCTGTAATGCCGCAGCCACGCGTTATGGCCCCCTTGGGGAGGAGACACCGCGCTGGAACGCAACAGACTGGACTCTCGGAGGCATGGTGATCGCGGCGATGCTGCTCGTGATCTTGGTAGAAAGATACATCACAGGCGCGGGCACGTGAGAGAAGCAAAACCTGGCTTTATCGAATTCGCCTTCAACGGCTCTATCGCAAACATCCCGTTAGTGGCCCAATTTAGCGTACCCGCGAAAGGCGTCACGGCAATTTTCGGGCCGCCTGGCTGCGGCAAGACCGCGGTCGCACGCTGCATCGCCGGCGTGCAGCGTCTGCCGGATGGATTTTGCGCAATCGATGGTGAGATTTGGCAAGATCAAACGACGTTTCGGCCGCCTCATCTGCGTCCGGTCGCTTATGTATTCCAGCGCCCAATTCTTTTTTCTAATTTTTCCGTCAAGCGTACCCTTCTGTTCAACGCATCGAAATCGAAACCGACACTGATCGATTTTGATGGGGTGGTCGAATTGCTCGCCCTTGCCCCACTGCTCGAGCGTTCGCCATCGCATCTTTCTGGCGCCGAGCGACAGCGCCTTGCCCTGGGCAGTGCGCTGCTAGCACAACCTCGACTACTTTTGCTTGACGACCCGCTCACTTTGCTCGACCGCTCCGCCAAATGCGAAATTTTGACATTTCTCGAGCTCATGCGGGAAAAGCTCCCATTGCCCATGATCTATGTCAGCCACGACATGGCTGACATCGAGCGCTTTGCCGATCATCTCGTCATGATGAAAGATGGCATTGTGACTGCGGCCGGGCCACTCAATGTCGTTCAGAGCGCCCCGGCGCTTGCCGCGCGCGGCGGTGCGGCGGTCTGCCTTGATACCGTGGTCGGCGGCTATGACGGGCGCTATGGGCTCGTCATCCTCCGCCTCAAAGGAGCGCGCCTGTTGATCCCTGGAGCGCCTCTTAGGCCGGGCGCGCAGCTGCGGCTGCGCGTCGCAGCCGACGATGTCAGCATCGCTTGCGAGCCGCCGCGCGCCAGCTCTATCCTCAATGTTTTTCCGGCACGCATCAAGGCTTCTCTGCCGTTCGACGATGCCGAGGTCACCTTGGTCCTGGCCCTCGAAACTGGCCGTTCGGGCGTACCGCTTCTGGCCCGCATCCCGCGTCGCTCCTTTGATGCGCTACGGCTCAGCAATGGCACTGACGTATTCGCCGAGGTCGCGCGCGCCTTGCCGGTCGTAGTCCCAGAGCGGTTGCTCGTAAGGCCTTCCACATCAGCAGGAGGCGTTCGACAGACGAGCGCCGATACGAGAAACGAACAGCAATCGGAGTACGACAGTGAGCGGCAATCTTGATGAGATAGATCCGAAGCATATTGCGGCCGTGTTCGACTGGCCAGACAATGTAGATATGCAGCAGGCCGATTTGGCCCAGGATCTCACGCGGCGAGGCGTACGCGTCGGCGGCATCATCCGGCGACGTTTGGCGGGCGCACACGGTACGCCCTGCTTGGTCGGAGGGGACATTACGTCAGGGCAACAAATCTCGATTTGCGAGCAAGTCGGCAGCGCAGTCTTGTCTTATAAGCTCGATACAAGTGGACTTGCGAAGGCCGCAGCTATCGTTTCCCGAGCGCTTCGCCACCTGGTCAATCTCCTCGCGACGAGCACATTTTGCCGGCAGCAAGCAGCTGGCGGCAGCCTGCGCGCCGAATTCGCTAACCCAATTGGCCGTGGCGTACCACCTATGATAGCCGTTCTAGTTACATGCCTTGCCGCCCGGCGAACTTGCACGGGTGATGTTGGCACGTTGCTACTTTGCGGTCGCCAAATCGTTCAGCGATGGTGGCGCGATTTCCCCTCGCGCCTAGGGCACAGCTGGGCTTTCATCTCCAGCCGCGAAGATTTAGGTACTATGATACCGGAGCGTTTGATGACGACTATACGACCAGCGGATACGTCCGCTCCGAAATAGCCCGTCGGGCTCCTTCGCCGTCTCTGAAAACAGCCTTAGCTCGGGCCTCCGCTCCTCGTTACGAGACACCATGATGCATTATGCTTTGCGAACGCTCCGATTGCGGACGTTTAATCGGCGGGGAGTCGCAGTTCAAGCAGCTGCGCACGCTATTCGGTTGAAGCCGACATCAGCCCCTCAGTCTGTTCTGCAGTGCCTGCCGATCGACGACGAGGTCGCTAAGGTTCAGATCTGGCTGCCGTCTTCCCGCCGACCGCCTGACCAGCGCCCGCGTCCCGTCGACCACAAAGACACCGCAATCATAGCCGTTCCCCTGCTGGCGTACGGAGGCGTCTTGCAGCCATCCGCGCTACGAGCATTGCTGCAGGTGTGTCGTTGTATCCCTGCGCGGAGTCGTAGTGGTGGGCAACCGGCCTGGCGCGATCGCGGCGGTCCAGCGGCAACAACGACCAATGGGAGCCGCATGATCGAGGTCCGTCGCGCTGGCATCATTGACCGGCAAGAACAGGAAGTCGACCGACCTCTGCTTCTTGTTGCGCGCGCTGCAACTCCTGCTGCTCAGCGTACCAACATCCAATAGTTCGGATCGTTATAGACCGGTTCCACACCATTCTCCTTCGATAAGATGACTCTTCACAGCTGCACCAGCTCGCGCTCCGGTGCACTAATCACGGAGCCTCCGGCCTAAGGAAGCCGGACGCCAAGCTCGTCAAATTGAACAAAAGCGACTGTCCTCGCGCTCCTCCCTGGGCGCACGCATCACTCTTATCTGCCCGGCCCTGGCTGCTGCAGAGCGTGCTCCGGCCTCCAAGGCAATAGGTGCTTGCTGGATACTCTCAAAACAACCAGGAGAAACGAAAGCCAGATACTTGTCATTCGAAAAGCAAGGCGTTCGGGCACCCGCCCGGCTAGGGTCGCATGCGGCACATCGCGATAGAAAGCGGGCCGCGCCATTACCGCTGCCCCCCGGATCTGCTACTAGCACTGCAGATTCTGCCTTGTCTCGACCCTTCAGTTTACGTCTCACATTAGCTACAACCAACCGGGTCGTACCTGCACAGCGCATACTCCCGCGCACCATAAAAGGACCTGACATACTGAAGCCTCTCCTCGTGCTCACGAAGCCTCAGCGCCATGCCGCATGTACGATTGAAGCTCTACAACCTGACGCTACGTAGACTTCATGCCTTCGTTGCTGCCGCCGCGAGCCTGGTCGGTTATCATTCTCGTTTCGGGTGCGGCAAATCCTTGCAGCTTGGTGAGCTCCTGCCGTTTCGAGCGGGCTTAATGCGCGAGGGGAAATCTCGCAGCCAAGCCGCTGCGCGGCGCAACTAGGGACAATCGGCTCTTGAAACTGATGGCATATCGTTTGCTTCATCAGCGTGGTCACCATGTCCGGAAAACAAACGTGTGAGGACCGCATGCTTGGAATTGGAAGTCAATTGCCGCCGTTCGAGATCACAGGCGTGAAGCCTGGCTTTCACGCGCACGAAGAAAATGGGCAGAGTGCATTCGAGACATTGACCGAAGCTAGCTTTCCAGAAAAATGGAAGATCATCTTCTTCTATCCCAAGGACTTTACCTTCGTCTGTCCGACCGAAATCGCCGAGTTTGCCCGGCTTTCCAAGGAATTCGTTGACCGCGATGCAGTGATACTGGGGGGCTCGACTGACAACGAGTTCTGCAAGCTTGCGTGGCGACGCTCACATGTCGGCTTGCAAAATCTGCCAATCTGGCAGTTTGCCGACACGAAGGGGACCTTGGTCGATGGCCTTGGTGTGCGTTCCCCCGAAGGGGTCGCGTATCGCTACACCTATATTGTTGACCCCGCCAACACGATCCAGCACGTCTACGCGACCAATCTCAACGTCGGACGCAGCCCCAAGGACACACTACGCGTGCTGGACGCTCTCCAAACCGACGAGCTCTGTCCCTGCAATCGCGAAATCGGCGGCGAAGTCCTGAAGGTCGCTTGAGGCAGCATGTCGTCGATTGAACAGTTGAACGAAAAGATCCCCGATTTCGCCAAGGACGTCAGGCTCAATCTGACTTCCCTGATGGCCGATGAGACACTCTCGCCGCAGCGGCAATACGGGCTTCTGCTGGCGAGCGCAATTGCCACCCGCAATGCAGACGTAATTGCCGCAATGGAATCCGCCGCGGCCGCCGTCATGACGCCCGTGGCGATCGCCGCAGCGAAATCCGCCGCCGCTGTGATGGCGATGAACAATGTCTACTACCGCTTCGTTCACCTCGCCTCCAATCCGGAATACAAGACAATGCCGCCACGGCTGCGCATGAACGTGATTGGCAGTCCGGGTGTTGACAAGTCTGATTTCGAGCTATGGTCACTTGCTGTCTCCGCCATAAACGGATGCGGTGCTTGTATCGATGCCCACGAGAAGACACTGAGAGCTGCGGGCGTCAGCTCCGAAGTGATCCTCACTGCCGTGCGCTCTGCTGCTATCGTCCAGTCAGTGGCGACTGCAATCGAGGCCGCTCGGCCGAGCCCATCCCAGGCAACGGGCTGATTCCTCCTCTGCCATCCGATCGACAGGGTGTGGTGCCGTTCCGTATCGCCACACCTGTTACCTTGATACGTGTCTAGCTCAAATTGCTCGCACCGTGCCAGAGGCGGAACGCGCGAATATGCTAATATTCCGACGCTTAGGGGCGGTTCGTACCACGGCTTCGTTCCATCCTCACCTTACCCTCAGCCAAACTTGAACAGCACCCCATATCCGCCGCGCGGGTAACTCCACTGGATATCGCCGGTGGGCTCGGCGATCACCCGGCAGGTACCGCACTCGATACAGCCGTCAACAGTCACCTCGACCCGCCCCTCATCGTTCAGCTCATAGCATCGCGCGGGGCACGCATTCAAAAGCGCGACTAGCTGCGGCGATGGGGACGTGTGTGCGCGAACCTTGACGTGCGGACGACCAATGTCGACAAGGTAGCGGTTGTAATACAGCTTGTCTTCCACGCGCACCGAGGGCTCGGCATCCATGCTTTGTCCTTCCATACTTGGAACTCACACTGTTGATAATTAGCGCCAGGCTCGCGCAAAACGACATGCATCGCCGAACAGCCCCATCCATGAGCGCGCCTTGACAAAGGATTTCAAGGTCGCCTTCTCCTTCTCAACCTTGGGCGTACCATCGACCCGCACAAAGTTTTGCATTGCCCTAGAGATGAGCTGCGGATAGGTGAGAAAGAAGTTTTGTGAGTGAGTATGCATCAGGGGCGGCAAATCCTTGTACTTCTTGAGGTCCTTGATGACGAAGGACTCATCCAACATCTTCTTGTAGAGCGACAGATTTGTCGCTGTCATCGGCTCGCCGCGCGATTTAACCAGGCCGATCGCTTCGGCCGCTATGCGACCTGAGGTCATCGCGAGATTGGACCCCTCGCGATGAACGGCATTGTTGAGTTGCGCTGCATCGCCAACGACCACCCAGCCTTCCCCGTAGAGCTGCGGGATCGATTTGTAGCCTCCTTCAGGGATGAGATGCGCCGAATATTCCTTGACTTCGGAACCTGCTAGCAGAGGCAACACAGAGGGATGCCTTTTGAATTGATCGAGCAAGCCGTAGGGCGTCTGGCCGGTGCGCTGGAAATCGGCGACGAGACAACCGATGCCCAGCGAAATACACTCTTTGTTGGCATAGATGAAACCCATTCCGGTCATACCGCGGGAAATGGTGCCCGCCGCCTCGATCACGACGCCTTCTTCGCCCTTAAGATTGAAACGCGCTTCGATAGTCTCGCGAGGCAAGAAGTGCATTTCCTTGACGGCGAGCGCAACGTTATCGGGTGTCGGCCGCGCGCGCAGGCCCGCGCGCGTCCCAAGCAGACCATTGACCCCTTCAGCGAGCACGACGACATCGGCATGTATTTCGCCGTCGCGGCGATCTGTACGAACGCCGACAATCCTTTCACGCTCGTCCCGTACGAGCTCCGTCACGGTCGTCTCGCAGAGCACGGTCGCGCCGGCTTCACGCACCTTTGACGAGAACCATTTGTCAAACTGCGCGCGTATGATCGTGTAACGGTTCGGCCGCTCCTCGTTGAAGTCGTCCGAGCGGTAATGCATCCCGACATGCGAGCGGTCGTCCATCATCCAGAACCGCTGTTCAACCAGATGACGTTCGAGCGGCGCCTCTTCGCGAAACTCGGGAATTAGCTTTTCCATCATGTCCGCGTAGAGGATTGCGCCCTGCACATTTTTCGATCCAGGATATTCGCCGCGCTCGAGCTGCAGCACCTTCATGCCTTGCCTGGCCATGGACAGCGCCGCCGCGTTACCAGCCATACCGGCTCCTACCACGATGGCATCGAACCTCTCTTCAATCATCATCATCTCCTCTAGACCGCGATCCGGGCGCGCGAATTCGGCAAGAGCCGAGCGCGAAATGCCGCCGTCAGCGCCGGCAGCAATTGCATGGCATCACTGACGATCGCAACATGGGCGAAGTCGAAGATCGGAGCACGTTTGTCAGTATTGATGGCGACGATCAGATCCGCCCCCTCGACACCCACCCGGTGCTGGATCGCGCCGGAAATACCGGCCGCAATATAGAGCTTTGGCCGGATCGTCTTGCCGGTCTGACCGATCTGCCGATCAGACGTAACCCACCCCTTCTGCACCAGAGGACGCGAGCAGCCATATTCAGCGCCAAGAAGAGTTGCGAGCTCGCGCACCAGCCGGAAGTTCTCAGGCGATCCCAGTCCCAAGCCACCCGCAACCACGACGTCGGCATAGGCCAGATTTGATGTCTCGGAATCACGATCTGGAAGGAACGACAGAACTTTCGTAACAATATCGTCTTCGACAAGGCCGAGCGGATGGACGATGATACGGGCAGCATTACGTTCGACGCGCTCAGGCATCGGCATGACCCGCGGGCGCACTGTTGCCATCTGCGGACGATAATTCAAGGTATAGATCGTGCAGAGTAACGAGCCGCCAAAGGTCGGACGCGTCGCCGCAAGAGAACCATCGGCGTCGACATCGAGCGCGGTGCAGTCGGCAGTGAGCCCCGTTGACAAAGTCGTCGCCACGGAACCCGCGAGATCGCGCCCCAGCGTGGTCGCGCCCAACAGCAGGATCTCGGGCTTGTAGGTATTGACGAGTTCGGTGAGCGCCTTGGTATAGGATTCATTACGGTAATCCGCCAAAACGTTGTCGCTCACGAGATAGGTCAGATCGGCCCCATAGCAAAAGGATTCAAGCGCGGCGTTACGGGTGGACTGCCCCTCCGGGCCGACAACGACCGCGGCGAGATTCACCTTCAGCTTGTCGGCAAGCCTGCGCCCCGCTCCCATGAGCTCCCAGGAAACCGGATGCACCTGGCCGCGCTCCAGCTCGACGAAAACCCAGACATGCTTGTAGGCCTTAAAGTGCTCCGGCAGTTCCTTCTTGGCTGCTGCCCGGCCGGCCGCCGCAGGCACAGCCGTTTTGGTGACATTGCTCATGCTTTAAAGTCCCCTCAAGAATACGCGCGCCCGCACCACAGGTTTGTATCTAGATTCAGTTGACTGAGGATCAGTTCTGATCAGCAAGTGGCCGGCTGCTCGGCTGCCCGGCCCGCTTAGTGCAAACCGACCAGGCAGTAAAACTCGTCATCGACGTAGACGCTCCGGGCGGGCCAGAGCCAGAGATGTCCTCGACGGTAGTGCCTCGCGCGCTCGGTTCGACAAGCGCCACGGTGCCGGCGACGCCGCTACGGCATCTGTGCCCGGAAGAGTTGTTGCGTCCGCCTGCTCTGCAGTATCGGCGCCTCGCTTTCGGCCCAGCGCTCTGCACCGGGTGCGCCCACCAAAGCCATCGGAGCTGCGCACCTGTCATGCACTGCGTGGTCAGCCTCCAGCCCCGGCACCTTGCATCGGCCGAGCTTGGCGCCTCCGCCGGACGCATGTTGCTATCCGCGTTGCGACGAATGCCACTTTGCGCGCATCCGCGGACTCGCTCGACGCTGACGACTATGTACATGCCCTCTCCAGATGTTGCGCAACGGACGACTTAGCCACTGACCACCATCTCACGGTCGGTGTCGGCTTCGTTCGCATCAAAGGCCATATCGAACGGACTGGGCGCGAGCGTGAGCCGCGAGATCATGCCGCATCGCTCGGTGGGCGGTAGAAGCAGCGTCATAGGTGTTCCTTTTTCATCTCGGACGACCGCCATCTGTCAGCATCGATGACGGGATAGGCACGACAACAGCAAGTGTCGTACCACTTGCAAGAACCATCGAAAGTCAGGCGGAAGCAATGATTTGACAGAAACTTAAATGCTCGCTCAGGGCATTGGACACGATCAGTCCGGACATGGGTCGGGAATGCGACAGCGTCGCTCGGGTCATGGCTGGCGGAGAGATGATCTGGATGAAGGAGCTTTCAGACCGCACGGCAATCGTTAGAGAACACCTCATTACGGCGGAGCGCGAAGTCACTTCAGCTCGCTCAACGGAACAAAAGCTGTCGGTTTGCCTGGGCCTGCAACCGCATCCTTCAACACCTTGAATACTCGCTGATCAATCGGCCGCGATGCCACGAAATCAGCATAAGCCTGCTCCAGCATCGCTTTGCACCGAGCTCTGATTTCCGGCTCTGTGGCGCCAGAAAATTGCTCTTTGGCGAAATATTGTCCCATGCGCTTTAGGATGTGAAGGCGCGCGACATTTACAATCTTCGGATCATAATCGACGCCAAGCAGCGAAAAGAACTCCTCTGCCGACGAGGCGTTGCTAAGCCGGTCCAGGATAGGGGCTGCCGGGGACGAGTTGATCATCGAAAGGTCTCCTTTGGATCAGCTCTCGGACGCCAAATAAGATACTCTTAGCGCCTGATGATATTGCCGCGGTTCTACCTCGCACAGCGGGTGCGCATCGCCAACGCCCGCCCCTGGAACGCCGATGCGCTCAACTTCGCTCTCCAGATCTGCAGGCTCGGCGGGCGCCGACGTCAGCCCGGATGAGGAAGGGGTATGAACGGCCAAACCGCAATCGGTGCTGATGCTCGTCCGACCGGTGGTCGGGCGGGACGGCAGCCTCAAGAGAAGACGTCGCTTGGCAGTCCGCGGACCGCTCGCTGTGGATTGCAGATCACAGCATGTATGCTGGAATGGTCTGGAGCGGAGATTTGCGGCCGGCAGCCTGGCCTGAGGAAGAGGGGCATTTTCGCGCCGGTCAGTGGCATCGGATAGCCTCCTTGCGACACACTTGGTCTCTCGAATAGTCGGCGCAAACGTTGCTAAGCACGGCTCTTCACCCGCCGCTTTGGGTGGCTGGGCATCCGCACACGTCGCGCCAGATCGCCGCCACCGTTTTGCGCTCGACTGGCAGCTTGTGCTCGATCGCATGCTTGCGAACTTGCGACAGGATCTGTCTGGCTTGATCGGCGCTGGCGGCCAGCTTGAGTTCATCGAGCAACGCCGTAATCGCCGCAAGTCCGGAATGCTTGCCGATCACAAAGCGGTTGCGGCGGCCAAGCAAAGCCGGATCAAGCGACTGATAGGTGCGCTGATCCTTCAAAAGGCCATCGACATGAATGCCGGATTCGTGCGTAAATACGTACTCTCCAACGATGGCCTTATTCAGAGGAATGGCACGCGCGGCCGCCGCAGCCACCAGTGCGGCGACGTTCTCGAGCTCCGGAAGTATGATGCCGGTCTCGCGCCCGTAGAGCTGCTTGAGTGCGACCGCGACTTCCTCGAGCGGCGCATTTCCGGCCCGCTCGCCTAACCCGATGACGGTCACCGAAGCGTGGCTCGCGCCAGCTTTGATGGCTGAGAGTGTATTGGCGGTTGCGAGTCCGAGATCGTCGTGGCCGTGAAATTCGAGTTCCAAATCGGTGGTCACACGCAGTTTCCTGACCAGCGCGTAGGTTGCGTCGGGATCGAGCACACTGAGCGTATCTGCAACACGAAAACGACACGCGCCTGCGGCTTTTGCGACTGCAATCAACCGGATCAGAAACTCGACGTTGGCGCGCGAAGCGTCCTCGCCACCAACAGAAACTTGAAGCCCCTTCTCACGAGCATAGCCGACCAATTGCCTCACCTGTTCCAGTGCCAGGCTGCGATGACCACCGAGCTTGGCTGCGATCTGCACATCGGAAGTCGGGGTCGACATGTTAATCATGGACACCCGGGCTTCAATCGCCGCATCGACGTCCGCTTTCCTCATCCGGCACCAGCCTATCGTCGTCAGCGGAAGATCTGCTTCGACAATGGCGCGGATTGCTGTGATTTCCTCATTGCCCATCGCGGGCGTTCCCGCCTCGATCTCCGTGACCCCGGCCCGCGCAAGCGCCCGCGCGATCGCCAGCTTTTCCTTCGTGGTGAACGCAACACCGGGCGCCTGCTCCCCGTCCCTTAGCGTCGTATCGTTAAGTACGGTCGGCTTCGCGCGTTCTTGATCGAACCATGAGGGTTCTTCGCTAGAGGCGATCACGCAGGCTGGCTCCTTATCTTTGACCACATCCCCTTCAGCAACCCGCATGCCACTGCGCTATCCCTGCCAACGGATTGAAAATCTACGCTTCCTTCCTTAACCTCCTCCCGCCAATGGATTGCCGCAAACGCGACTGGCTCATGAAACGGGCGCTTTTGCCATTCCCAAGTCG
This sequence comes from Bradyrhizobium uaiense, assembly GCF_010811875.1. Taxonomy (GTDB): domain Bacteria; phylum Pseudomonadota; class Alphaproteobacteria; order Rhizobiales; family Xanthobacteraceae; genus Bradyrhizobium; species Bradyrhizobium uaiense. The sequence continues at coordinate 26,036 of NZ_VKHP01000057.1, read as the reverse complement.
AGTTCGAAAGCCAAGGCGATTGCAGCGCGCCGCGAGGTTGGCGATTGATCCCGGAGCAATTCAGGCCGGAATGTCTTGGATCCATGGTCACTTGCTCGCATTAAAGCGGCATTTATCCGCACGATGACATGCCGCGGGGATCGCCAGATCCTGGAAGCGTTGTCGCGCTGCAACGCACGAGAACATTTGTGGCAAGTCAGATGGGCCAATCAGCGGTGACCTGCTGGCGAGCCGCCTCCAGCAACTGGTCGCGCCGGCGCTCGGCAATCCGGCTCTCACCGCTTTCTTCGCCGAAACAAAGGTTGAAGTCGTTACATTGCGTGCACACTGGTGTTGTGCACATCGCGAGGCCTTCATCCTCGCAAAGCATGCGATAGAAGAAACGCTTCCAACGCATATTGTTGACATTGCGCGCGGCGAGCGGCGCGTAGTGACGGCTGAGCAGCCGAGAGAGCTCGCCACGATTGCGCAATCCGAGATCTTCCCATAGATGGTCTGGTTCGATGGCTCGTCGGGCGATCATGGCAGCCAGCCAGCGGCCGAGATCTCCTTCCGTCGAGCGGTGCTTCAGGAGAAGATCGCGCACCATTGCGATTTCGTCGTTCTCGTTGCATTTGTACCTCAGGAGCTCATCGGGAAGTTCGACCTCAAGTGAGGGAAAGTACTGCGCGAGCAAAGCCGCGAGTTCATCGCCCGATAGGCCAGTCTTCTCCGGAAGAGCGCCACCATCCATCGTGGCAGCCGCCAGAATAGATGCCAAAGCGTGGCGGTCGAAATGACTGTCACTGGCAATGTCGGCATCCGCAGGAGGTACGCCGGTGAGGAGGCGGTAGGCTACAATTCCGTTGGAACTGCTCGCATCAGGCTCACAAGCAGCCATAAACGGAAGGACGTGCACTTCGGACATGATTTTGTGGGTCTCTATAGCGGCCAGGTTTGCCTCGCCGCGTCCTGGTCCCGGCCGGGAGCGCTGATCAGAATGCCGGCCTCCCCGGATGGGGGGTGAGGAGGCCGGCATCCGTCGCGCGCCTTCACAAGGCCGCGACTCACGACCTTTACGAGGCCGCGAGTTCGGCGGCAGTTTTGCCGATGATGGATTCGTCGACCGGCTTCATAATGCCATGCTCCATCAGCATGTCCTCGAGCTCGTCCATGGAGATCGGTGTCGGAATGATACCCTTGCCGCCATTGTTGTGAACCTTGGTAGCGAGATTGCGATAGTGATCGGCCTGCTTCGAATCCGGCGCATACTCGAGCACCGTCATGCGGCGGAGTTCGGCATGCTGCACCACGTTGTCGCGCGGCACGAAGTAGATCAGCTGAGTGCCTAGCTTCTTGGCTAGCGCCTCCGCCAGTTCCAACTCCTTGTCCGTCTGTCGTTCATTGCAGACCAGGCCGCCCAGCCGCACACCGCCCGAGTTGGCGTATTTCAGGATACCCTTCGAAATGTTGTTGGCGGCATACATGGCCATCATTTCACCGGACATCACGATGTAGATCTCCTGCGCCTTGTTTTCACGGATTGGCATCGCAAAGCCTCCGCAAACGACGTCGCCGAGCACGTCATAGGATACGTAATCAATGTTCTCATAGGCGCCGTTCTCCTCGAGGAAGTTGATCGAAGTGATGACGCCACGACCGGCGCAGCCGACGCCCGGCTCAGGACCACCGGACTCCACGCAACGGATGTCCTTGTAGCCGACCTTCATCACGTCCTCGAGTTCAAGATCCTCCACGCTGCCGGCGCTCGCCGCCAAGCTCAGAATCGTGTCCTGCGCCTTGGCGTGCAAGATCAAGCGCGTCGAGTCCGCTTTAGGATCGCACCCGACAATCAGGATTTTCTGACCCATCTCGGCCAGCGCCGCCAACGTGTTCTGGGAAGTCGTCGACTTGCCGATGCCACCTTTTCCGTAGAACGCGATTTGCCTTAGTGAAGACATGTTGCTCTCCATCAACCGATTTGCCAAAAGTTACGCGCTTCTGACGCGCGAGCTTGTTTCTCTCTCTCAGAAACGGGGCACACGGGTTCAAGGGAAGGAGCACATCGCTCGTCTTACGCGTCGGCGTGCACTCAGCCCTCACTCAGTGTTGCTGCCCGATATTAGCAACCGCCGTGCCAACGCTCGTAAGCGCTGCCCAAGTCTTTGATTACATTTAAAAAGCCACGTGCCCGCGAGTGCGCCTGGCTGTTTTGGAACCTATCTGTCAGCGCGGCTGTCAGAAAACGAACAAGAGCGGCAACCGCTGACGCGAAGCCCATTTGCATCGGTTGTCCTATATCTTCAGCCACGGAATGGGACTTGCTACTCCTCTCGTGAACCGGCTCTCTGGGACTTGAGCGGTGCGACAATGTCGGTTGCGATCCAGACTGACCGGACAGCGGATGCCAGCGGCGCTTAGCCAACTGACATTGAAGATAATCGGCAAGACCATTGAATGGGCGTCGAACGCAGCAGCGACATGGCCATTGTTCAGCTCAGCGCTGCCAACATAGGTATGACATGGCGACAATCACCTTTTATCAAAAGCCCGGCTGCGCGACCAATGCGCGTCAGCTTCAAGCGCTCAACGCTGCCGGTCACGACATCATAGCCAAAGATATTTTGATGGAGCCGTGGGCTTCGGAAGAACTGCGCCGCTTCTTCGGCAATACCCCGGTTGCCTCCTGGTTCAACCAAGCGGCCCCCCGTATCAAATCAGGCGAAGTCAATCCCGCCATGATTCACGCCCAGCGCGCACTGGCGTTGATGTTAGACGATCCGCTCCTGATACGCAGACCTCTGATCGACGTCGATGGATCACGATGCGCCGGGCTCGATCATGAGCTCGTGCTGTCGCTGCTTGGCCGCAAGACCCCAGATGATCTCGAGGGATGTGTGCATGACGCAAACGAGACGCGCTGTCCGCAAACGTGAGGCTAGGACAGAAGGTTTTGATGCGAAGAACCACATTTTTCTGCTTCCGGCTTGGTTCGTGACCGCCGACTCGGACCCTTGCTGAGAAGGCCAATCTGGCTGTTCCGGAACACGGATCTGCCGATATTGCGCCTCGGGTGAATGCTGCCTCTACCGACCCTGCAATGTGCGGGGTTGCTGCATTGCCACTTTGATTTTGCATGGCCCAACGGGCATGGATTGGATCGAGGCTTCAAGCCAACAAACAATCTCCTGAAGAGATCGGACTCAGCACGGACTACGAATCGAACAGCTATCAAGCAAAGACAACGACGCTTCGATAGCCGTGCTTCTTATGCAACTGAGCCGCATAATTGCGGTGAGCCCGCCACTATTTTGATCCGCATCAAATCCTCCGCCGCTCGTCATGTGTGACAGAGATCTCGCGCGCCTTATCGCGCGACTTTTGGAATGGAGAATTCGATGAGAACAACAACAATTCTGACGACGACGTCGCTCCTCACGCTCGCGATCTCGCTGGCCAGCATCTCGGCACAGGCTGCAGATCTCGGTCCGGCACCGGTTTATTACAAAGCACCCCCGATCGAACCGTTCAATCCATGGATGATCCGCCTGCGAGTGCTCGGCGTTTTGCCGGATACCGCAGGCAGTTCAGTCCACGTCTCCGGGGTACCCTCGCTGTCTTCTCCCAACTCCGGTCTGTTGATCAGCGATCAAGCCATACCGGAGCTCGACATCACCTATTTCTTTACAAAGAACATCGCGGCCGAACTCATTCTCGGCGTGACCCGCCATCACATCAGCGGCACTGGTACGCTTAATGGACTCGATATCGGCAAAGCCTGGCTATTGCCGCCGACGCTGACCCTACAATATCACTTCAACGATTTCGGCCCACTGAAGCCTTATATCGGCGCAGGCATCAACTACACCACATTCTTCAATCAGTCGGCGGCCAATACGTCGCTCGCCGGCCTTACCGTGACGGATCTGCACATCAGCAACCAGTTCGGCGCAGCGGTTCAATTTGGCTTCGATTACATGCTTGACCGTCATTGGGGCCTCAACTTCGACGTGAAGAAGCTGTGGCTGCGGCCCAACTATTCTGCGACCGTAAACAATGCGATTCCCGTCTCCGGGCGCGCCAATATCGACCCATGGCTCATCAGCGGCGGCATCGCTTACAAGTTCTGACGTCAGAACAGGATCCAGAGAAGAAGACAAGGTTGATCAATCCGGACGCGGCGAGCCATCGAGCGCGTCCTTCAACCGCACCGCAGTTCATCCGCGAGCGAGATGGCGTGTCAAAGACGCGTCGTCTCGCGAAGAAAGCGAGCGCCATCCGCACCTTGCGCTTGCGGCGTGCTGCGTAGGGACAGTATTAAGTGACGCGAACAGATTGATCGAACAGCCATCGAAAGAAACACGTTCTTGCTTTGTCAGGCGTTGCGACCGTGCCAGTTGCCGATCGGGTCTGAAGATTCAAGGCTCCGCGCTGCGCCGTGACAATGATAGTCTGACGAGGGAGTTGACGCTCAAGGTTCAGGGCACGGGCACGAGCAGCGCTCTAATCTGGGCCCGTCTCACCGAACATCTCAAAGAGCGCCATAACGACAAGCTCCATGACGCGCTGTTCGCACGTCCTGACGCCTGAGGGCCACCCGACCGACGTACCGAGGGAACAGCTCATCGACGGAGAAGCCGTCCATGCTTGATTGCCCGGCCAAGCGGCGCGAAGCAAGGCGTTTTTTAGCTGCGCTTTAGCACCATCACGAGGCGGTCGACACGTTTACCCTGCTTGAGATGGGATTCCAGGATTTCGTCGACGTCTTCCGGCGTAGTCGCGCGGTACCAGATTCCGTCAGGATAGACGACCATCAAGGGACCGGAGTTACAATAGCCGAGGCAGCCAGCCATCGTGAAACCGATATCGTTAAGGCCTTGCGCTTCGATCGCCTTGCCCATTCGATCCCACAATGCTTGCGCGCCAGAGGCGCCGCAACTGCCGTGCGGATGAGTGGGCGGACGCTGCGTGTTGCAGGCAAAGACATGATGCCTATAAATTTGGGGGAGCTCGAATTCGGTTTCTGAGTCCATGCGCTTATCCTGTGATCAATGCGAGCGATTCCGAAGGAGACATGGCCCGGGCTCGCATCGCCCTCACAGGGTCTCTTGCTGTCGAACGCCGCATCGATAGATTGATGCTAATGATTTCGATGCGCGCCTGCGAACGCAGGCGAAATGAGCGAACGCAACACTAATTGTAAACGCTGAAGATCAGCCACAGATGACTCACGTCTGGCACAATCTTCCTGATTCGTTTCAACGTCTTCTCCTACCATCTCAACGTCTTCTCCTACCATCGCAATCTCTTCGCTCCTACATTGCTCAACCATCCGATTGCTGCAAAGCAAGTTCCACACCAAATGCAGAATCCTCGCATTTTTACGACATCTCTTGTTCTGCCGAGGCGCTCCTCATCGTTGATGCTGGAGTTCCGACAATGTCGTTTCTCTTCTGTTTTGGACAGGACAATCGTCGGCTTCGCGTTTGACGCCCCCCATTCTGCTTCAGCCGTTCGCACGCATGATGTGCGCTCCGCTGTTTCCGATCTATTGTTTACCTCAACAGGATAGCGCCTGGCGCAAACGCCCCGACAGTCAGAGTGAACGCAGACCCGCGTTCAAGGCTATAGGTTAAGCTGCCTGGACTTGATCGGCCGTCACGAAACCGGCAACACAGCGATCCTGGATCGCGCCCACAGCCCTCCACGATACCGTCAAGGCGCACTTGCCGCCTCAATGCCGAACAGCGAATGCGTGTTCATTCATGCATGCGTCCGTAAACCGGCGGCCCCCGAAGATCGCGGCGCTACTCGCTGAGAGGTCGCATTGAGGCGTTTGGCATCGCAATTGCAGCCCAGAAAATAAGCCAGCCGTCGCTGACGGCCAAAAGCTTCTGACACAGGATCGTCATTGTTCCTCCCAAACGATCCTGTCAGTCTGGGTCTCCCCATTCTCGCAGCCCAGACGGTGTCCTCGGCGGATTTCCAGCCGCCGAGGACATTTCTTGAACATGTTCTATCGGCCGGCAGCAAGAAGCAGGTCCCGCCTGCGAGATCCATTTGGCGAGTTGACGTAAGAGCACCTTTTGTTGGTACGGCAGAGCTCGCTGGCGCCCGGCAGCAAGGCGTTGGACTGCCGTTTGCTCTGACAAGCTAAGAGAGCATAATACCCATCTGCACCAACGCTTAGGAGCGACGATTTCGTCCTCCGATAAAATCCCTCAGCCAACTTGAACAGCAGCCAAATGATACGCCGTCAATCCGGATGGATCGTGATATCCATTGTTTCTTCGCTGTCCTCGAAGCGCTCGGAAGCCCGATCTTCCTCCAGCAGCTCGACGCCGCATAGGCAAACGTCACCTTCGATCACGGCGAGCGCTACCGGCTCAAGCGCTTGTCCATTGCAGGGACCCTCGATGCACACTCCGGTCTCGATCTCGAACCTTGCACCATGCCGGCCGCATCTAAGAAAGGAGTGGTCTGCCGAGAAAAACTCGCCGGAGCCAATGTTCAGCCAGACGCCGTCATGCGGACAACGGTTCACATAGCCAAAATAGTCGTCGCCGAAGGTGCGCACCACAATAATGGAAAACAACCGGCTTTCGCCGCTATCATCGATACGCGACAGGCTAAAGCCCCTGGCGCCACTCCGCTCGATGGCATCGGCCGGACAGACGGTAAAAACCTCGATCTGATCGCCCATTGGGTTCCCGATCATCGCTTGGCTCATCCCGGCCTCGCAGTTTCCTGCTTGAAGGCTTCGACCGTAGTACGGCTCAATCGGAAGATGCCACGGCCACGAGCGAGCGGTCGATATGCCGAGCTAGCGCGGGCGTTGAGAACTTCAAACCATTGGTTCGGCGTGAGCTTTGCCGGGCGCTCACTGATCTGGACCACCCTTCCATTCGGAGCGAAGCGGACGTGAATGATGACTTCTTGTATGTTCATAGTAATCTCTGTTTGACTAACTCGAGACACCCCAGCCGAAACCGAGGATGGCGTGCTCGGATTCGAGCATCTTGGCGCGTAGGCCTTAAACCACGGCGTGGGCACGACACTTTGCGACGATCGAGCAGGCTTTCTGCGAGCGCGAGGCTGGAGCATTTCTCCCGCAGCTTCCCGAACAGTACATGATGCAGCGGCATGCGACGTGTTCCGCATTTATGCGGATATCTGTCCGCCCGCGGGGCATCGCATGACATGCGCTCGATTGATTTCTCATCTCGCGCACGCCCAGAGCTACGATTGTGCTCAATCAATCCTCCTGTGCATAAAGATCATCTCAGTAGATCGCCGCACCTGCGCCCACGTTGATCGAGGCATCTTTCATGGTCTCCACGATAAACGCGATCTGCTTGTTCGTGAGATGGGTGTGAAACGGCAGCGCTAAAGCGCGATCGGCGACCTTTTCGGTAACCAGGAAATCGCCACGGCGATAGCCGAGGTCAAAATAGTGGCGTTGCAAATGCAACGGCTGGCTGTAGGCAGCGGACTGAATCTGGGCGGCGCGCAGATCATCGATGATGGCGTCCCGACCGGATCGCGTGAAGCGTGTCCCCAATTGAACGAGATAAAGCATCCAGTTCACATCTGTCACATCGGGACCGACATAAGGCGGCTTGATGCCTTCAAATGACTGGATATGCGCGTTATAGAGCTGCTCGATGAGCCGACGCCGCTCCAGGATTTCATTGAGACGCTTCAGCTGCGCCAGCCCCAAGGCAGCCGTGAGATCGCTGATGCCAGCCTGGTAAGGTGCTGTACTCGCGACGACGACTGAGAATCGCTCGTCCAGGCGGTGGGCGCGATGGCGGCGCAACCCAAGCGCAATATCGATGTCATCCGTCACCACCATTGCGCCTTCACCGCAGCTTAGGGCTACCGGCTCGGCAAAGTCGAACACGGCCAGGTCGCCAAATCGGCCGACGAGTTCCCCCTTGTAGCTCGACCCGATCGCCTCGGTAGAATCCTCCAAGAGCAGCAGCCGGTGGCGCTGTGCGACCGTCCGCAGTTCTGCCCATGGCGCAGGATGACCGTTGGGATTGCCGGCGACAATCGCCCGCGTGCAGGCCGTAATGCTCTCTTCGACCTTCGCTGGAACCAATGTTCCCGACCAATAGTCGACGTCGGCAAATACCACCCGTGCGCCTGCGAGACTGATGGCATGCGCTGTTTCGCGAAAGGCGTAGGGCGAGGCGATGACCTCATGTCCTGCTCCGATCCCGAGCGCCTTGAGTGCAAGCAGGAGCCCAATCGTACCACTCGAAACCGCAACGGCATGTTTGCGGCCCAGATAGACCGCGAAAGCCTGCTCGAACGCCTCAGTGATCCGCCCGCTGGAGATCTCCGACGAACACAGCAGGGTTTCAACTGCAGAGAGCTCAGCGACGGTAATATCCGGGTCCGACAGTGGGATGAAGGATGCATTATTCTCCACATTGTGCGCGCCATCGCACGGATGCTCTGCGAGCTCAGTGCCGCTCACTGCGCAGCGCTCCTTTTGGCCAATATGATGCCAGTCGCCCGTGCCGGATCGGCCGTAATCTGCACGCAGTGATCCGATCCATCGATCAGATGGAGATCGAAACGCACAAACTGCCGGAATGGCTGATCCGGCATATCCGACGCATCACAGCGCACACAAGCAAGCTGCGGAAAGCGGCGCCGCAGCTCGACAAACGCCCCCTCCTCGGCCCTGTCGGCCGCAAGCAGCTGCTCGATTTCAATCAATTCCTGCGCAGTGAGCGTCATCGTGGCTCCTCTGTGACCCCTCAAAAGCCGCCCCTCATTGCCAGAACAGACGCTCCGGATCCGCCTTCAATTCGTCGATCGCTGAAGTCAGGCGGTGATACAGGCTGTAAAATTCCCAGATTCCTTGGGCGTGGTTCTTGCAAAACACCTTCCAAATTCCGCTCACGCGATCATAAAGAATCAGCGCGACGTCGATTAGCGCGCCGTCCTTGTCAATACTGCGCGAGCAACAGGGGCTCTCGACGAGGTAGCCGCCTTTCACCGGTGTCACCTTCGGCGAGACGTAGAGATAGCGCGTACGGGAGCTCAAGCTGCGCTCGATCCGCTTGCGATCAAGCTCGTTGGGGTGCGCCACCAGCCCGGTCTTGACCTTCCTCATCAGCCCGGCATTCATCGCGAAAGCCTCCCTTCAAAGACCTGTGATTTCTTCTTCAAGACAGCCGATGAGCAACCGTTCTCCAAAATCGACAGTATAGATCGGAACGTTCGCTTCGGTATGGATGGCAACCCTGATGATCTCTCCGGCCACTCCGGCGCCGAGCAAGACGCCGTCAGGCTCCGCATTGGGAAAAGAGCCGTCGTTGATGATATCGACTGTGGTTTTAACCCGCTGGCCCCGCCGATATTTCAGAAAGCCGGGTTCACTCACGACACGGCCTCCTCCGGCAATGGCAGATCATCGATCTCATCGCAGGCATCCACCGGCACGAGTTCCTTGCGCTTCATGCCAACGCGGTAGCCGCTTTCCAGAAACTCGACACCGTAGATGTAGAACTGCTGCAGGAATGTCCCGATCGAGATGACGTAACCGACCTCTCCCTTCTTGACCAAGATGTCGCCAATCTCCTTGCCACGAAAGGTGCCATCATTCCGGATGGTGCGATTGGCTCGTACCTTTTGGCTAAAACTGAAGACAGGCGGCTCGTCGAGCTCGACGACGTCGCTGTCGCGAACAATACCGCTCATGTAGCGCTCCTCATGCATCGTTGGCTGGTAGACATCAGGGGTGCTGCCGGTCCGACCAGGAGACATCCTTCACAATTGTGCTCATCCCTCGCCGCACTCAGCCGATTCGCCCACCGCAATGCGGTTCGCCAGTTCGTGTCGACGTGCTGACCAGTAGGTCGCTGTAGGGCAGTTCGTGCTCCGAGTGACAGCCGTTCTGCGATATCTAGCCGCGCTCTAGCGTATCGGCCCGCAGCTACACCAAGTAGCCCCGCAACGGCAGCGCGACGCGGTACGATGTGGCGGAACTGGACGTCCTCAGCGCAGACCGATTGATTGCGGAGCTGCGCGGCGAAGTGGCGCGCGAGGGCGTCGCCAGCTCCTTGTCGGTCAGCATCGGCATCATTTCCCGGTATGAAACGATCTTCCGGCTTGGGCGACGAGGCTTCTATAGCCGTCAAGCATCGACGATAAGACAACGGCATTAGCCTGCGTGGACACGATCGCTCGGACCTCGACGTCTGCGCGCCAAGCGCCGCCGTTGCTGAGCGCGGGATTCCGCTAGGAGAAGTGCTGGAGACGTTGCCGGCACGATCATTTGCGCAAATAGCTGAACGCCGGCAGCCCTTCTTCCGCGACGGACGAGCGCAGGCACCGCAATTGGAGTGATGCCCCGGGGCTGCGTTGCCAATGTGGTCGATCATCGGATTGGCTGCTCCGCTAAAGGATGTCCGCGAACGATTCGACACCGATCGTGTCAGCCGGTTCGAGTTCGAGTAGCTTCGTCGCGGCCTCGCCCCTCCTTCCAGATTGCCGGCCCATATCGGGAGGCCGGTGAAGTCCTTCAACCTGGAGGGATGCAACCGCGGCATGATGATATCGGCGTGATCAAGAGCAGCATCAGTCGCGTTAACCGTCCACCGGTCTTGGCCCGGGGCTTCGCCGAACAAAGTACGCGCGATCAGCGCTCCCTGACCGGCAGATGGCGACTTGGCTGCTGCCTCGAAGGTCATCGGCAGCTTCGCTCGCCCGGCGCATTCCGCGATGTTGCGGCTCGGTAAGGCTGATCCCGCTGGGCATGCGCCGATCAGCGTGACCTCGTCAGTCACATCAACGATAATGGCGCGGCCCAGAAGCCTACGCTCGGAGCTGAGAGGCGTTTTTGGCCTGCCGCGCCGAATGAAATGCCTGCCAACGCTCCGCTGCCGGCGAGCAGCAAAACGATCGCAGGGACATCCGGAGCAGCCGCCTTCGCGAGGGGAGACGCGAAGGTCGAGACCTGCGGTGTTGAAAACACGCCGCACGAAGTTTGCAAATTTTTCAGCCCCAGCTCTTGGCATGCCGTTCATGGAAGCTCGCGTCCTAAGCTGGCGCCTGATAGCGGGGCAAGGAGGTGTCAATTACGCAGGTATTGTCGACCGGACAGGCCGCGGCACATTGCGGCTCGTCGAAATGGCCAACACATTCGGTGCATTTCGTCGCTTCGATGACAAAGCTTCCTCCCTTTTCCGAGATGGCAACGTTCGGGCATAAGGGTTCGCAAGCTGAGCAGCTGGTACACTGAGAGGCGATGATCTTGAATGGCATATACCCCCCCTACGCCGCGGAGATCAGAGCTCCCTGGCGGATCGCGGCGTCGCCGCGCTCCTCGTGCTGGACATCGCCGCTCTTGACCTTGTCTAGATAGGACCTGAACCAGGCGATCGTCGACTTCTCGATGAACTCATGCGCGTATTGATCGACTGGCTCGATCCCGGCCTTGATCAGGTTGCTTTTTGGGCAGCCACCGATCTTGGCCACGAACACCGCATGGCAGTCATGGATGCCACGAATGATGGTCGAAAGCCTGTCCTCCTCGCCATAACCGTCCTGGCAGTAGACGTCGACGCGACGGTGACCGATGAATTTGGCGCCGGATGTAGAAAGTTCATATACTTGGAATTCCTTTGCATGCCCAAAGTGCTCGTTGATGAGTCCCGAGCCCTTGGTTGCGACCGCCACCAGAACCGTGATCGCGCTCGTCTCGGCGGCGAACTGTGTAAGCTCTTGTTGGTGGGCCACGACGCTGGCGGCCCGCTCGTCCTCTACCCTGTCTTGATAAGCCTTGCGCGTAGCAAGGTCATATTTGACGTCCATTTTCATGATCTGATCGGTACTGAACTCTGCGCTACGATCCTCTCCGATCAGTCCGACAGCATCAGCGCGGCACTGGCGACAATGCCGCATCATGTTCATCTTCCCTTCACAAGCATCTTGCAGCGTCTTCAATTCCTGCGCCGTCGGCCCGCATTGACCGTTTAGGCCAAACACTGTGCCGTGCTCAGGCGCGGAGATCAGCGGCATGATATTGTGAAGGAAGGCACCGCGCGCCTTCACCGCCTTGTTGACCTCGACCAGGTGCTGATCGTTAATGTGGGGGATCATCACCGAGTTAACCTTGCACAGGATACCCCGTTCGCTAAGCATCTCCAGGCCTTGCAGCTGACGGTCGGTGAGTATCCTCGCCGCGTCGATGCCGGTGTAGCGTTTATGGTTGAAGAAGATCCAGCGATAGATCTTGGCGCCGATTTCGGGATCGATCGTGTTGATAGTGATGGTGACGTGGTCGATCTTGGACCTGACGATCGTGTCAACATGGTCCGGCAGAGCCAGTCCGTTGGTCGACAGACACAGCTTGATGTCGGGCGCCGCCTTGGCGACCAGTTCGAATGTCTTGAACGTCTTTTCTGGATTGGCGAGAGCATCGCCGGGACCAGCGATGCCGAGCACGGTCATCTGTGGAATGGTGGTCGCGACCACGAGCACTTTTCTCACCGCCTGCTCGGGGGTAAGCTTTTCGCTCACCACGCCCGGGCGAGATTCATTGGCGCAGTCATATTTGCGATTGCAGTAATTGCACTGGATGTTACAGGCTGGCGCGACCGCCACATGCATGCGGGCGTAATGATGATGCGCTTCTTCGCTGTAGCAGGGATGGTTCTTTACCTTTTCCCAGATTTCGCTCGGCAGATCGCCTTGGCTTGTCTGTGACCCGCAGCCTGCCTGGGCGGTCTTGGCTGCGGTGCGACAGCCCTTATGCTCGGCGGCAGACTGCATCATCGTGCCGTTATCCAGCGCAGCTTTGGCGTATCCTCCGCTCCCCACGATCGCATTCATTCTCTTTCTTCCCCGCAGGCACATTGGCTTCCCAGGACCATCCGTGAGCGAGCCTCAAGACGAGGCGTAGCAACTCACATGCCACGGCGCAGAAGACGATATTTGGTCAGCATGTCATAGCGTTATCGGGCCCGACCGACGTTGAGACATGTAAGAGCGGCAATGATACGCTTGTTAAGAACGCGACAGATACGTCCTCATCCTCACTCAGAACTCTGCGGGCTGGCGCATCAATGATGGTGCCAAAGCGCGCGCAACACCCGGCTTCATCTGAGCGGGCGTTTCGTGCATCGCGCCATCTCACAACTGGCGATACCAGTTGGGCTATCGAGCTTCACACATCTAACGGGTGAGCAGTATCTCAACCGCGCAAGGGAGCCGAATCGCAAGCGGCGCCAGACCTTGTTCGAGTAGAAAACGGAACTCGTTGCGCGACAGCGTATCCGGATCGACGATCGCATAGTGGGCGCCAGCCGAGCGCTTGATAATCTGCCGCGCATAGCTGCGCAACAGCTGGTCGTTAAAGCGACAGCCGATGAAGAGAAAGGTCCGTCCGCTCCGCCTTTCCTTGATGATGTCCGGAATTGGCGTCTGAATGTCGATCTCGGTCAAGGCCTCGACATAGTCAGCATCGGAGATCAGGAAGTTGTTGGCCGGGTGTACGCTGCCATGCGGCTTATAGAGCACCGTCGCCCAGCTGCCGGCCACGGCACTGTCGACCTCTTGGCCAGAGGAATCATAGAAGCGATACCAACGATTCTCGCCAATGCCGGCACGGGTAATACCCTGCACTTCACCCCATCCCTCGCGCTTGCCCAGCGCGGCGCGCATCGCCCCATCGTACCATGCATCGACGATGACGGCCGGCGACAGGGACGCGAAATGATGATGTAACGGCGTCGGCTCCGCTGATCGAGCGAAGGCCTGCACCATCAATGTCGTCAGCGTAGAGCGATGTTTGCTGACCTCGATATGCTGCGCCGACGCCCACGCATTGCCTTTGGTCCGCCGAGGCAGCGCAATCTTGCTGGCGAAGAAGTCGGCCAGCGCCTCGGGCGTGGCCGGCACATCGGATCTGGACAGTCCGGTGAGGCCAGGCCCGAGATAGGGCACCACGCGCGCAGCCCTTAACCCGGCAGCGATGTCCGCGAGAATGGTCTTGGCATCGGCTGCATCGACAAAGTCGATCCGCCCAGGCCCCTTCACGGACCCTCTCCGTCCGCGCTCCGCTTTTTAGCGTCGATTGTGATCGGTAATTTTGTATCGCTCGCCATCTTAGGCAAATCGAGTACCCAGCCATTGGCTATTTTGATCCACCCGCCCCAGAGGGTCTCATATTCGGACTCGACGATCGGCTCTTCGAGATCTTTCTTTGGTACGTAGATCGACAGGCCCGCGTCCGGAGACCGGCGGATCATGATTTTCACGTTGAACTCCTTGACTGTGAACCATGGCTGGCCAAGCGGGCCGACTCCCGCGAAGTGGCGCGCAGGCGAGCCACGATGTCAGACACGGCGCACACGACCTCGTCGACCTCCGCGAATGAGGTTTCTCGCGATAGCGAGAAGCGCACCGCACCGCGCATGCTCCACGCCGGCACCCGCATGGCCTGCAAGACATGCGATGGCTCCATTGAGCCCGCGTTGCAGGCTGATCCGAGCGACACAGCAATGCCGGCCCGATTGAGATGGTGGGCGATCGCTTCGCCTTCGAGATGGTCGAAGGCAATATTGGTCGTGTTCGCTAGCCGGTTGCTGATATCGCCGAGCGCCATACACTCGCCAATGTGCAGTATTCCCTGCTCGAGGCGGTCGCGCAACGCAGCAATGCGAACGCGCTCAGCTTCGAGCCGCTCCGCCGCAAGCTCTGCAGCCTTTCCAAGGCCGACGATTGCGGGAATATTCTCCGTTCCGCCGCGGCGCCGTCGTTCCTGTGATCCGCCCCAGATCAGCGGTCGGAAACTTGTCCCCTTGCGCAGATATAGCGCGCCGATGCCTTTGGGTCCATGCAGTTTGTGCGCGGATAGCGACAGCATGTCGATCGCACTGTCCTTAAGGTCTACGCGCATCTTGCCGACGGCCTGGACCGCATCGGTGTGAAACAGCGCGCCCGCCTCATGGGTCAACCCTGCAAGGAACTCTACAGGAAATATCGTACCGGTCTCGTTGTTGGCCCACATAACGGAAGCAATCGCTGTCCGTGGCCCGAGCGCGCTGCGAAACGCCTCGATATCGAGCCGGCCGCGGGAATCTACCGGTACGACATGCGTCTTGACTCCGCTTGCCCCCAATTGCTCCGTTACGGCAAGAATGGCAGAATGCTCGACCGAGGTGGTGACGATCTCGTCGCGGCCCTCCTGGGTCGCAAGCGCAGAGAGAATCGCGGCATTGTTGGCCTCGGTCCCTCCTGAGGTGAAAACGATCTCATGATCGTATGCGCAGCCTAGCAACCGCCGTAAGCTACGCCGGGCCTGCTTCAAGGCGACTGCGACCTCGCCGCCAAAGACATGCGTGGATGAAGCGTTGCCGAATTGCTCGGTGAAGAACGGCAACATGGCTTGCACAACGGACGGATCGGTCCGCGTCGTTGCATTGTTGTCGAGGTAAATCGGCACTTGGGTCCCACTCAATCCAGGGCCTCGCCGACAGCCGCAATCGGGACGAGACGAACGCATTCGCCGAGCTTGTCGACCAGCCTCGTCTGAATGCGGCCCAGCGTCAGCCTAGGAAGTTTACAGAACGCGGATGCGCCGGCCAGACCGATGATGTTCCTGTGGCTATTGGTCCCGATGAGCCGACAGTCGCCACAATCGCCATGCAGATCCGATCGCATCTGTCCGATTGCGCCGCGAATGCGAGGCTGTCGCGGAGTGGCCGACGATTGCCATACTTGTTCCGGTTCGGCCAGCATGCTGCGATGTTTCTTCTTCATCAGCTAAACGATTTGCCGCAAGAGCAGCTCGCGGTGGCGTTCGGGTTTTGAAAGGTGAAGCCGGAGCTCTCCGGCGCCATGACGAAATCAATGGTCGTGCCGACCAGATGCTCATGGCTCTTGCTCTCGACAAACACCTTCAGACCGCCGCATTCGATCACGGTGTCACCAAGCGTCGGCACCTCGGCCAAGCCCATCTTGTATTTGAATCCATTGCAGCCGCCTGCTTCGACCATAATGCGCAAGCCGCCGATCGGGCGCGTCGATGATGCCATCGCGCCTTTGATGGCACTCACTGCGCTATCTGTCAGGTTGATCATGGATTACCCTCTCATGAGCTTAGGTCTGGCTGACAATGGCAAGTCATGTGCCAGCGTGCACAAGGTTGATCCCGCTTACTTTTTTTGATCGCATCTGTCGGCTTCAGGACCGGTGTCGAGTTCGTGACAACGCTGCCTGCGACGATCGCCTCTCGTATACTCGTTTTGTTTCGAGGCAAGGCTGGGGTCGTTAGGGATGCGGCGGCAAGCTATTTGCATTGCATCTGGCATCGGCCAGCGCGCCGGTGAAAAGCTCAAATCGAGGACGAATTTAATGACTGCAATCGAGAACACCGCACTCGGTCGACTTGAAAAGGAGGGCCGCCTGCTCAATGCTGTACTCAAGGGCGGAACGACCAAGCCGGGCCGGTTTGGCTTTCGCGGCGACATAGCACTAAAATTTCAGACTCAAGTCGCGGACGAGAAGCGACCGCCGGACTATTCGATCGAACAGGTTCTGACCGTCGCGCAGGACGGAGAAGGCACTATTCCGGTGCTGGCCGGCTACCTGCACTCCTTCGCCTATCTTGCTGATGTCGCGGCGGTGCTTGATGGTGCGTTAAGCCCCCACGGCAGTTATTTCTTGTTCTGTAACAACGTCGATTTGCTGGCGAAGTACCACATCAAGCTCGGTGGCATTACCTTCCACGTCCTGCCGTGCGATGAATCCACTGTTTGGAAGGAGATGATGGACCTAGTCGGGCTCAACAAGGACGACCTCAAGAAGCTGGATGCGGGCGGCAAGCTTGATTACCTCCTCGATGCGGCGAAGGCTCTCGACCTACCTTACGACGAGATCTCCTATGAAGACGGGCTGGAGAGGATGGAGCCGGTAAAAAACCGCAACGAGAACCGGCCGGTCTGAGCGCGGACGTCATTCGTTCCGGGACGCACCGTCTTCGACAAGACGCACGCCGACGACACAGATATCGCCATCCAGCACTGTCAAGGCGATTGGCGTGAGCGTTCTGCCCTTGCACGGACCATCGACGCACAGCCCGGTTCCGAGCTCGAAGGTGGATCCGTGTTTGCCGCACATCAGCCGGACGCCGTCTGGATCGAGGAACTCGTTTCGTTCCCAGTCCAAAGCAACGCCGTTGTGCGGACATCTATTGAGATAGCCAAGCACCTTCTTACCCCAGCGTACCACAACGATGGACCACGGCCGGTGATTGCCGTCATGATCGAGGACCATAAGGTGGAATCCCATGGCCTTGCGGCTCGGAATGTCGTTAAAACCACAAATCGCGTAAATAGCATCTACTTGCATTCATTGCTCGCCTATCGCAAGGGCTCTGCAGTGTTGCTGTGCCTTGTGCTGCAAGAATCGTCGGAGTTCTGCTCGGCGTTCTCTTAGCCCAACGCGCAGCCTTAGGGGTGCCGCCCGACTTGACCGGCTAGCAGAACCGCAAGCGCATGCGCAGCTCGTTGCTCCTGGCGTAGGGGATCCATTCCGGCTTCCCAGCGTACGCGCATTGGTACTCCCAGGGTCTCTATAAAACTGATATTCTATTGTACTGATAATTTCGTCCATTTGCTGGACGAGCCCGACAAGACGCTCGATCGTATGCTGGAACGCTCGTTTGGTCGCACACCCGATGGGGCACCTCGCGCCAGCCGTCGCAGAACGATATTCACGATCGCCAACTTCGCGACCCGTTCAGTGATACCAGATTCAACGGAAGTACTGACATCGTGAGCACAATCGGTTCCCGCATTTGCCTCAGATTGCCGCTCAAAAGCCGGATTAAAACAGGTCCTCTCTCAAACCGCACACCAAGGCCCTGCTGGCTCGGCGAAGCAGGCCCCCCGGCACGTATGACACAAGGCCGGCCCAACTCCACCAACCAACTCGCGAACCGGCATCTGGCAAGCATAAGGGAGCGCGACGTGACGCGCGCTCCCTTCAAGGCTACGCCTTCTGCTCGTACGCGAGCCGGGGCGAAAAACCCATCAGTTCCGCCTCACTCCCATTATTCCGGATCGTCTTCAACAGCCATTCGTCGAAGTTCACGCTCCAAATAAAACGAAGGATCATCGTCAGATGAATCCGTCTCAACGCTCTCTCGACGACCGCTGCGGGCTTCTTCGACCTTGGAAAGATATTTTGTAGGCTTGCCCACTCGCTGCCACTCGTTGTTCTCGTTCTTCGTCCACACTTCGGGATTCTGGTGAGGGTCGAGCACCCAGTGATCGCGACCCACGTGAACAAAACCCATTTCAGCTAGACGGGGCTCCATCCCCGGTCGGGCAGGACGCGACAATACCAATGGATGATCGCCGTCCAATCGCAATTGATGCTCGAGCAGGATATCGCCTGCGTTTTCGACAAGCGGGTGAGTAACGCGTAGATCTACTACGGACGTGATATCGTTACGCCCGAACTGTTCTCGAAACCGGTCTCCCTTGATCCGGACCGGGCCACCCACTGCTAGCAGGCCGACACTTTCGTCCCCCAGCTGATAGCTGAAGAACTTCGCGGGGTTATTCGGATCATGGTAAGTGTTGGCATAGGCTCCAGCAACAGTTGCAGCCCACTCAGCTTTCCTCGAAACAAACTCAGAGCACTCTTGTGGGTTGTCGGCGATGTCCCTGATATCGCGACGCAAGTATCTCTCCACGAGATCCATGAAATCTTCTTGTTCGTCGATTTTGATAATGGGTGGATCGGAACTCAGAGAGTATGGCGCCGCTGCCCCCGACGACGACCCACCTCGCTCCATGCGCGCAACTGTTGCCGCAAAACGGGGGCTATCTCCCGCCTCGCTCGAATCATCAGCCTGATTCGCGCTTGTGGACTGGCTGGATGAGCCAACGATTCTGCCATACATCCGGATCGCTCTCCTATCGGCGAATTGCACGCAATCGAGCTCGTGCCGCGCAAGCTCTGCCGATGAGGATACAATCTCTAGCTGACCACAAGCTTACCGCGCCACCGGTCCACTACGGGGTCGGCAAGGCATCCGCCGGAAGACAGACAACGACTCGGCCGCCTTAAGGCTCCACTGGATAGGTGAACCGCGCGTCCCTTGGCGCGGACGGGCGATCAACGACGTGCCGCTCGACGTTGTTGCTCTCGACCAGTACTAAACACCCGATCAATCATTTCCAAGTCACTTAGTCTCGGAGGTTTGAGCACGATGGCCTGATCAAAGATGCGAGCTCACCGATCACGTGCGCGTCACCCGCCCAGGTAGCGCATGTGATTGCACTATCCCCTGCTGCTGCTGGACGAGGCGGTCTTCGCTCACGTGACTTCAGCTCCGGCTGAGGCGTGGATCTGGCAATTGGCCGGGCACACCCTGGCGCAGGCGCCGCAGCCGATGCAGGCGCCCTCATCGTTCAGAACCATGATCTTCTTTTCGATCTCATCGTCCGCGTCATCGTCTAGATCGACAAGCTCACCCTCTTCGCTGATTCCTTTCAAGGTCATCACATCTCGACCGCACACCTTGAAACAGCGCCCACAACCGATGCACTTCTTGTCATCGATCGATGTCAAGTATTCCGGTATCCACTCGCGGCCATCGCGCGCTGCAAATGACATAAGTCAGCCCCTCTGGTTATTTTCCAGCGCCTTCAAATCATGGCTCTTGCGCTCGAGTTCGGCATAGGCATCGTACGCCTTCTCCGCCACCGTCATGATCGAGCCCCAGTTGACAGGCAATTCCTCCGACAGGTCGTGCAAATCCATTTTGGCTTGCAGCGCCTTTCCTGACAGCTTCTTCAGTTCTGCTTTCAATGCTTCACGATCACTCATGAGCGCCCTCAATAGTTCGCCACGTCCGGAAATCTGCGAACCATGTCGATTCCGTCGTTGACATATTTGTCGCCTTCCTGTGCAAGCTTTACGAGATTAACGAAGCCAAAACGATGCACATCGCGTAGCTGCTTGTTCACGGCGATCAGGCGCCCTGCGATCAACACCACGCGGCCGAAGCCTTCATGATGCAGCTTCATAATGGGCTGGACCATCACGCCGGTGACCCTCTCGATCGAGAGCGCGACCGCGTCGAAGAACAACTCAAGCCGCCACAGCGTGTCGGGATCGGGATCGCCGACTATCGGCAGGGCGCGCCGCTTCTCCTTGTCCAAGACATAGGGTTCGAGTAGGTCGAGATCGCTCTTGTTCGTCCAGGCGCCGTTGGCATCCTGAGCGCGCCAAATCTTGATCAGCTCCATGAGGAACGGCGCGTCGATGCCGCTACCCTGCCGCACTATTTCTTCGGTCATCTCACCTCATTCGTCGAACTCAAACGCGCGGCGCTGGTCCTTGGCCATGGCCTTGCGCAGCCAGGGAGGTGGCGTTCCCTTCAGTACGTCCTGAAGCTTTTCAAGCAGCATCAGGATGCTTTCCGGCTTGCTCACCTTGATGGGATGGATCTTGTTGGCCACCACCCTCGCGGCACCAGCACCGCCGATGGCGGCGACGTAGAGAATTGCACAATCCTTGATTGCATCGATTTTCGGCGCCAACTTATCGTCGTTGCCGTCTTCCTTGAGATCGCCCTCAAACTCAATTGCTTTAAGAAAGACGTGCCCGCCCGGCGCGACATCATAGATTGCGATATTCTTCGCCCAACCAAAATGTGCATCGACCCGTCTAAGATCTTGCGTAGCGAATGCGACCTTCATGCTGTCGACCTCTCAGCTGCGCCACTCGAGCTGTGGCCGGCTCGTCGTGGCAGTGCGGGCGCAGCCCGCCAGCTATCCGGCGTAGGCTGGTGGTTCTCCTCTCGGTCAGCAATCACGAGATTGGCGATATCGAAGATCATATCGCGCGTACCACGATAGCCGACGGATAGCTGGTGTCCTGCACCAAGCCGATCGAACATCGGAAAACCTGC
The DNA here is from genome assembly GCF_010811875.1 of Bradyrhizobium uaiense. Taxonomy (GTDB): domain Bacteria; phylum Pseudomonadota; class Alphaproteobacteria; order Rhizobiales; family Xanthobacteraceae; genus Bradyrhizobium; species Bradyrhizobium uaiense. The sequence continues at coordinate 5,107 of NZ_VKHP01000057.1, read as the reverse complement.
GCGATAGAACGGAATTTTCAGCCGAGCCGCCGCTTGCCTGCCATGCGAATGCGTGATCAGCAGGTCGCATTGTTTGGTTCTGGCGAGCTCCTCGAGGTCCTCGAGATCACCGATGAAGACTTCCTCGGTCTTGACTCGCTCAATAACGACCGACTGTGTGGTTGTCACTGCTGCGGTCACCTGCGCACCCATGTCATGCAGCGTACTGGACAGGTCGAACAGGAGGTCTGGCTCGGCGGCGATCGCAACTCTGCGACCACCAATATGGAAGTGCGCGTCCAGCATTGCATCGGTGAGCTGGCCACGCTGCCGCCGATATTTCACCGGTACGGGCCGGCCGCTGATCTCGCTCAAAAAGGTGATAAATTCGTCGTTGGGATCGAGACCACAAAGCCGTTCGAACAGGCGAAATGGCACGCCGGCCTTGGCCTGCAGGACCTCCGCCGCGCGTCGCATCTGTGCGCCAATTGCGATCGTCCATTGAGCGCGTCCCATGCTCGCAATTTCGTCGATGCCGATGCCGCCTATGGTTGTCGGCGTAAACTCATCGGGGATATGCCCATCAAGCGAGCCTGCCAGATCAGGCAAAAAGGACGGCCGCAACCCGAAATCCTCCAGGATGGCCCGGAGTTCGTCTAGATCACCGGGGGTGAGGTGGCATCCTGGAAGAACATTCACCTTGGACGGGTCGCGCAGTCCACTCACGCCCGGCCCCTCGACCAACGCCTCCGCAATGCGCGCCACAGCCTTCTCCCAGCCGTCCTGGAACGCTCCCTTGAAATCTGGTGTCGAGACATAGACCAGCGGCAATTTTGCAAGTTGCGGATGCTTGTCCCGGATCAGCTTGAGATAGGCATCGACATCGTCGCCATTGGTCTCTGTAACCCCGGTTGAGCAGATCCCCACGATCTTTGGCTTGGCTCGGCTGTGGATATTGAGTATCGCCTGCTCGAGATTCTCGTAGCCACCGAGCACGGTTGCGACCTCGCTCATAGCGGTGGTTTGCAGCGGTACTGCTTCCTTGAAATGGCGCACGAAGAGCGTGAGCCCGAAGGATGTACAGCCTTGCGAGCCGTGCAGAAGCGGCATAGCCCCACGCAACCCCATAAAGGCGAAGGCTCCACCGATCGGCTGGCTCATCTTCAGCGGATTGACCGCACAAGATTTAGTAGACGCTTTGACGAGGGCCATAACAGGTCCTTATTCTGCGGCCTGTGGCAGGGCAGATGGTGAGGCCGCCAAGATTCCCTCGATGCGTCTGTTGCAGCAGCCGCCGACCGCATCGGTGTGCTCTCTGACAGCTTCCACGCTGATCAAGCCATGCGCGGTGATCGCATCCTCGATTGTTCCGAGATCGACCTTGTTGCAGAAGCAGATCTCCTTGGCTCGGCGCGCCGTTTCGCCGAGCGCAGGATCGCAAGCGATCTCGGCCAGCGGTGATCGCATCTGCACCATCGCCTTCGCCAAGACCTGCCATGGCGCAGGTCGACGCAGCTGCTCCCACATCGGATTGGAGAGCGACTTGTCGATCTCCTCCACCAGTTTGACCATTCCAAGATAGCCCAGATAGGCATGGCACCGCTCTTGGTTGATATCGATCCAGGGGATCGCCGCCTTCAGTGCGACAAACTGCGATTTGCCGCCCGACAGCATGATGTCCGCTTCCGCTTCTTTCAACATTCTGTACATTTCGCGCGGCGTCATCTCCTCGATCATGTGGGCATCCTGCCCCATCAGCTCCTTGATGCGTTCCTTGTCCTCCCTGGTCGATTTCTTCACGCTGGTTCCGACCAATTCGAGACCGGCTTCCTGCAGTGCCGCCACGACCGACCATGACTTGACGCCGCCGGTAATCAACAAGGCCTTCTTGCCTTTGAATCGTGGCTTGTACGGTTCGATGGCAGCCCAGGCGCGCGTTTCCTCGCGCGCGATCACCGCATCAGTGCGCCCGAGCAACTCTTGGGGGGCGCCGCGCTCGACCAATAAGCGGGCGATCTGGCGAAGCGAATCACTCGAATCCTGGATACCGTAGAACGCCCCCTCGAAGAACGGGATGCCGTAGCGTTCCTTCATTTTGCGTGCGACGTTGATCATAGATTTTGAGCAGACCAACATCGCCGCCCGCGCACGATGAGAAGAAGCGACCTCGCGATACTTTCCGTCGCCAGAGATGCAGGAGAGAATCCGGACTCCGAGCTCGTCCAGCAATGGCTTCACTTGCCAGAGCTCTCCTGAAAGGTTGTATTCTCCGATCAGGTTGATGTCGTACGGCGTTGTGTAGTCCGGCTCCTGCGTTCCGATGACATGTTCGAGCAGGGCCTCGCCGGCAAGCTTGTTACCCAGGTTTTTGGAGCCAACGAACCCTGGGGAATTGATCGGGATAACTGGTTTGCCGAACTTCTGAGACGCAGCCTTGCAAACCGCATCGATATCGTCGCCGATCATCGCCGGGATGCAAGTCTGATAGACGAAGATCGCGGGAGGGTCCCACTTATTGATGATTTCTGTGATTGCCTTGCACAGCCGCTGCTCGCCTCCGAATACGATATCGGTTTCGTTCAGGTCGGTGGTGAATGCGGTCCGCCACAGATTTGAGCCAGACGACGCCGAGCCGCGATTGTCCCAGGAGTTGCCTTCGCACGCAATCGGACCGTGCACCAAGTGAGCGACATCGGTAAACGGCTGCAGCGCGATCTTGGCACCGTCGAAGGCGCAGCCGCCCGCAGCACTGCCCGGCTGCAGTTGCCTGGTGCAGCCCTTCCTGCGATCAGCCTTCGACTTACTGCCATTCTTGGTGCAGCCCGGCTCGTCGAAGATATTCTGGACCGTGGCCGCTAGCGAACTCATCCGTTTTCCCCTCAGCAAACTAATTGAGAGATTGACCGCCGTGCATTTGTGCCACCGCCGGGTTTGGCGATGGCACGCGCACTGTTCGTCATCAGCGAATGATGTCGAAGCTGTAGTCGGTTTTGCCAAGAAGGTTGGTCTTCTTGTCGATTTCGTCGAAGATCTTGTCGAGGATCTTGACCAGCACATTCAGGCCACCCTGATAACCCCAAATGGGCGAGCGGTGATGGTGATGCCGATCAAAGACTGGAAAGCCAATTCGGATCAGTGGCGTTCCAGTGTCACGCTCGAGGTACTTGCCGTACGTGTTGCCAATCAGAAAATCGACCGGCTCGGTAAATAGAAGCGAGCGCAAGTGCCAGAGGTCCCGGCCAGGGTAGACTTGGCAGCTCTGCCCAAACGGCGAGCCTGCAAGCAGCGCCGCCATTTTTGTCTGCCATGCCTTGTTGCCGTTGGTGGAAAGCACATGGGTTGGCTCGGCGCCCAGTTCGAGCAGAAAGGCAGCTACCCCGTAGCAGAGATCCGGATCACCATAGATCGCGAACTTCTTGCCATGGATATGCGCACTGGAATCGGCGATGGCATCGACCAAGCGGCCACGCTCTCGTGCGAGTTGCTCCGGAATGTCCTTGCCGCCGATCCGCGATAACGCCACCAGCAAGTCATCCGTTGCGGATATGCCAATCGGGTAGTTGAAGGACAAGACATCCTGCCCATGCCCGGCCACGAATTGCAACGTTTTCTCCGTACACCACTCCTGCATGGAGATTGTCGCCTTGGCGTGAACGGCGTTGGCTGCGTCTTCCAGCGTGGTGCCACCGTCATACATCCGGAACTCGCCATCTGTCGGGGTGTCGAAGACTTCGGAGTTGTCGGCGAGTATGGTGTGCTGGATTCCCATCAGTTCCAGGATGCGCCTGATCTCGCGAAGGTTTCCGACGGTATAGCCATCGAAACCGCCGATGATGTTGATGGCCTGGTTCGGCCTGCGCTCCAGCTTCGGCACCGTTCCGGCCTTGCCGTCCCAAAAATGCTCCAAGATGCCCTTGAGCGCGTTGTCGTAGCCGGTGACGTGGCTGCCGACGAAGGCCGGCGTGTGGGCAAACGGCACGTCGAACTCCGCCGGAACCGAGCCCTTCTCTTTGGACGTCTTGATGAAGGCGTTCAGGTCATCGCCGATCACCTCAGCCATGCAGGTCGTGGAGACCGCAATCATCTTGGGTTTGTACATGTTGTAGCTGTTTGCGAGCCCGTCGATCATGTTGTTCAGGCCACCGAATACAGCAGCGTCCTCGGTCATCGACGAAGAGACGCAGGAACACGGCTCCTTGAAGTGTCGCGACAGATGGCTGCGATAATAGGCCACGCAGCCTTGCGAGCCGTGAACGAAAGGCAGCGTGCCTTCAAAGCCGACGGAGGCGAATACGGCGCCAAGCGGCTGGCAGGCCTTGGCCGGGTTTATCGTTAGCGCCTCCCGCGCAAAATTCTTCTCGCGGTATTCCGGCGTTTTCGTCCATTCCTTGATACGCTCGACTTCGGCGGGCTCGCGGGGATCCTCGAACATCTTCTTCTTGTCCAGCATCTGCTGGTATTCCGGACCGCGGAACAGTTCGAGATGATCGAGCACGTGCTCGGCACTTTGCGCCATTATTAAGATCCTTTTACTATCGAAATTGACCGCCCCGCTCTCCGCTGAGAGCGAGACTTGTTGCCCTATTCTGCAGCCAAGAGCTTGGCCCTCGGCGTTTCCTTCCAGGGCGCCTTCGTCTTTTTCCAGACAGGCGAGTTGACAGCCATGTCCATGTCGCGCGCAAAGATCGCAAAGCCGTCATAGCCGTGATATGGACCCGAATAGTCCCAGGAATGCATCTGCCTGAACGGCACGCCCATCTTCTGGAACACGTATTTTTCCTTGATGCCCGAGCCGATGAGGTCAGGCTGTATGTCGGCGGGCTTCGTCCGCGTCATGTGATTGGTGCCTACGAAGACCTCGGGATGGAAGTCGTGGGCACCGGATACGAGTTTGGCCACAACGACGATTATCAGCGCACCGCTCAGAACTACGTAAAGGACAGCACGCTGATCTATGACGACGTCAATGGCTACGAGTTCGAGCGCTTCGTCGAAAAGCTCCAGCCTGACCTCATCGGCTCGGGCATCAAGGAAAAATACGTGTTCCAGAAGATGGGCGTGCCGTTCAGGCAGATGCATTCCTGGGACTATTCGGGTCCATATCACGGCTATGACGGCTTTGCGATCT
>NZ_VKHP01000577.1 GCF_010811875.1 Bradyrhizobium uaiense | reverse complement strand
CCGGCCGAAATAGCCCATGGCAAGCGTAGCGATGTGCCGCCGCCGATCGGCACGGCGATCATCCCGCTCCTCGTGGTCGTGGGCGTGAACCTGCTGATGTCGCTTCTGATCCTGCCGCGCGTCGATTTCTCGTTCCTCGCGCAGGAGCGCTGGGGCGGGACGTCCCTTGCCGGCGTTGCCGGGGTGTGGTCGGTCGCAGTCGCTCTCGCCGCCGCCACGGCGACGCTCGTCGCGCTCAATCGGTCCCGTCTGACGGACCTAAGGGCGAGCATGGATGCCGGCGCAAACGCTTCCGTGCTTCCCATCTTCAGCGTCGCAAGCCTGGTCGGCTTTGGAGCCGTCGTCGCTGCGCTACCGGCCTTTGCGTCAGTGCGCGATTGGGTGCTGTCGATCTCCGGCGGTCCGCTCGTTTCTCTCGCCATCGCGACCAATCTACTTGCCGCTTTGACCGGCTCGGCCTCAGGCGGATTGACCATTGCGCTCGATGCCCTTGGTGACACCTACCTGCAAATTGCGC
>NZ_VKHP01000576.1 GCF_010811875.1 Bradyrhizobium uaiense | reverse complement strand
TCCGGCTTGACCCCAAGGGCAATCAGGTGATGCGCCAGCCGGTTGGCCTGTGCGTTGAGCTCGCCATAGCTCAGCCGCTCATCTTCGCAGACCAGCGCCACCGCTTCCGGCGCTTTTTGCACCTGTGCCTCGAACAGCTCATGGATGCATCGTTCCGACGGATAGGACGCCGCGGTCCGGTTCAACTCCTCCAAGAGATAGCTGCGCTCGTCGACTGGCAGGATGTCGATGCGGCCGACTACCTGGTCTGCATCGGCAGCCATCGCCCGCAGCAGCGCCAGCAAATAACCACGCTGCCGCTCGATCGTCGCCTGATCAAACAGCGCCGTGGCATAACCAAGGGTTCCGGCGATCTCCTCGCCATGCTCGCCAAGGCTCAGCTCCAGATCGAACTTGATCTGATCGATCTCCTCGGAGGCAGCTTCGATATTCAGCCCCGGCAGGTCCAGTGACCCAACGCCATTGTTCTCCCAGGCCAGCATCACCTGCAACAACGGCGTGTGGTCAAGAGCCCGGGGCGGCTGTACGA
>NZ_VKHP01000575.1 GCF_010811875.1 Bradyrhizobium uaiense | reverse complement strand
CTCGAGACCGGGCTGACCGGCCTCGACGAAATCGAGATCGAGGGGCTCGGCCGCGGCGACGACAAGAACGCGATCCGCGCCGCGCTCGGCACGCCGACGCCGAACCGCATCCTGCAGGTCGCGCAGGCGATGCGGCTCGGCTGGACCGACGAGGAGATATTCAACTCCTGCAAGATCGACCCCTGGTTCCTCGCGGAGATGCGCGCCATCGTCGAGATGGAGGACAAGGTCCGCAACAACGGCCTGCCGCCGAACGCGTTCGGAATGCGGATGCTGAAGGCGATGGGCTTCTCCGATGCGCGGCTCGCCGTGCTGACGGAGAGCACCGAGGCCGACGTCACCGCCAAGCGCCATGCGCTCGGGGTGCGCCCGGTGTTCAAGCGCATCGACACCTGCGCGGCGGAGTTCGCTTCGCCCACCGCCTACATGTATTCGACCTATGAGCGGCCGTTCGCCGGCGAGCTCGCCGACGAGAGCGCGCCGTCGGACCGCAAGAAGGTGATCATTCTCGGCGGCGGCCCGAACCGAAT
>NZ_VKHP01000574.1 GCF_010811875.1 Bradyrhizobium uaiense | reverse complement strand
CAATCCCAGTCCCTGACCGATTGCCCATAACCCTCCGTTAGACCTTACCACATTTCCGACGTCTCTCGGCTTCTGGCCTTGCGTTAAGCAGCGCCAGACGCTGGAGCCTGGTAAGCGCCACCGCGGATCATCAAGGCCCAGGCGATACGCGCCATCTTGTTCGCTAGAGCGACCGCGATTAGCTTTGGAGGCTTCTTCGAGAGCATTCTTGCCAGCCAGGATCCTGCTGGCGATCCATAGCGTCTTGCCCATCGCACAACGGCGGTCGCACCAAGCACAAGGAGGCGTCGCAGATCTCGCCGTGCCCATCCTGGAGATCTTGCCGAGCCTATCCTTGCCTCCGAAAAATTCTGCTTAGGCGTGAGACCAATCCAGGCCGCAAAATCGCGAAGGTCTCCGCCGACGACGATAACGCCTCTATCGCTGTAGCGCAGATTGCGCCGATTCCCGGAATGGTCATCAAGCGAGAGGCGACTTCGTCCTGTCTCGCGCGCACCCGTAGTCCCTTCTCCAGCTCTGCTATCTGCTCCGAC
>NZ_VKHP01000573.1 GCF_010811875.1 Bradyrhizobium uaiense | reverse complement strand
CAGGTGAGCTTCGAGCTGATGGTGTCGATCGTAGTGATAGCGTTGGACGGTCGCTTCCTTGATGGTCCGGTTCATGCGCTCGACCTGGCCATTGGTCCAGGGATGCTTGATCTTGGTCAGCCGATGTTCGATCCCGTTCTCTTGGCAGCGCATATCGAACATGTGTGTCACGTATCTTGCCGTCGAGCCGCCCGCATAGCGCGGTGGGAAAGTGAACTGGATCCCATTGTCGGTGAGAACTGTGTGGATTTTGTAGGGGACTGCCGCGATTAGAGCTTCGAGGAAGGCCGAGGCGGAAGTCCGTCCCGTCTTCCTGACCAGTTGCACGAAGGCGAACTTGCTGGTGCGATCGATGGCGACATACAGGTAGAGCTTGCCTTCAGCGGTCTGCAGCTCGGCAATGTCGATGTGGAAATAGCCGATCGGATAAGCCTTGAACTTCTTCTTCGAGGGCTTACTGCCTTCGACCTCCGGCAATCGGCTGATGCCGTGGCGCTGAAGGCAACGATGCAGGGATGACCGCGTCAGATGCGGGATGGT
>NZ_VKHP01000572.1 GCF_010811875.1 Bradyrhizobium uaiense | reverse complement strand
CTATGTCGGCATCCTTGGCATGCCGCGCCGTATGGCGTTCTATGACTATGCCAACCCCGCGATCGCGCCGCAGGCCTTTTCCGTCACCATGTCGGCGATCGGCGGCTTCATCCTGCTGCTGTCGGGCGTGCTGTTCCTGCTGGTGTTGATCCGCGGGCAGTTCGGTGCGCGAGACGAGGCGGCTGCTTACCGTTTCGCGGTGCCGCTGCACATGCCGGCGCGGATTCCGGTCGCGCTCAACTCGTTCGGCCTGTGGCTCGCATTGATGGTCGGTCTCACCGTGGTGAACTACGGCTTCCCGATCGCGCAGTTGATGGCGCTGAGCGAGACTAATGTTCCCGCGGTTTATGTCGGAGTTGGCCGATGAGCGATCATCCGCTGTTCTCCACGCGCAATCCGTGGTTCGGCATCAGCGTCGGCATCACGGCCGGCGTTGCCGTACTGTCGGCGGTCGTCGGCCTGATCTGGTTGCCGCTGCTCCAGCCGCACCTCCAACTTACCGGCGTCTGGGATGCGATCTGCAGCGCGGCCGGCGTTCCCCGCGCGGCGGT
>NZ_VKHP01000571.1 GCF_010811875.1 Bradyrhizobium uaiense | reverse complement strand
GTTGACGGTGGAGCCGACGAAGGAGCCTCCAATATAGGAGCCCAGTCCGTTGACATGCAGACCGCTCGCCGTCCCCATCACGGTCAGACCGGCATAGTTCGATGCGGGCGTGCTGCCGGAGTGCTGCACGTAGTCACCGCCCGTCACCGAACCGCCAATCCAGGCCCGGCCATCCACGTGCGAATTGGAGGTGGCATTACCCAGCACCACCAGGTTGAACTGCTGCAGCGCTTCAGCGCCAGTCAACGGGGCCACGGCGGCCTGCGCAGCAGCACTCACACCGAGGGAAAGGAAAGGCAAGACAGCAACACCGGCCAGCACCGACCTGGAAAGACGCGACATGGAACGTTACCCCTTATCTCGTATGCCGCCTTCTGCTTGAAAAAAAAATAACTGATGTGACGTTCAAACGCGCACCCGCTCGCCTACCTACCTACCCAGCGGCTCGGCTCACCCCCGAAACCACAACACTGCACCATGAGCCCCCCGGCGTAGCCGGTAGACCCGCACTGTGTCCTCAGTCACACCTTGCCCACTCGATCCTCAAAGGCACTGCGAAGAC
>NZ_VKHP01000570.1 GCF_010811875.1 Bradyrhizobium uaiense | reverse complement strand
CATGGGTGTAGATCTGGGTGGTCGAGGAGCGGCTGAAAAGCCTGGTCCGCGACCTGCATCCGCTGGCGGAGAAGTAAGTCCGGCGCCTCCTACTGGACATCGATACCGTCACCTGATCCGCCTTGACTTCCGCTTCGTCTCCGCGGAAAGAGCGTCACCTGCCTGCGATCCCGAAGCGGGCATTCCGCCAGAATGCGCGTTAACCAATTGAAGTTACAAAACTTCTCTTCTCTACGCCAAAACCGCTTCGCCCCTCGCACCGTTCCTCCCTATATTGAGTTGATGCCCGACCCGATGCGCAGCTATCTCGACTTCGAAAAACCCGTCGCCGAGCTTGAATCCAAGATCGACGAGTTGCGCACGCTTGCCGCAAGCGGCAGCGACATCGGCGACGAGGTCGCGCGGATCGAGGACAAGGCGGCGCAGGCGCTGACTGACCTCTATGCCAATCTGACGCCGTGGCAGAAGACGCTGGTGGCACGGCATCCGCAGCGGCCGCACTTCACCGATTTCATCGGCGGCCTGATCACCGAATTCCCGCCGATGGCCCGCGACCGCCAATT
>NZ_VKHP01000569.1 GCF_010811875.1 Bradyrhizobium uaiense | reverse complement strand
TCGACCGTCATCGCCGCGAGCTTGTCGTCGACATCAGGCGGCAGCTTGTCCTTGAAGAACGAGACCGCCTTGTCGTGCAGGCCGAAGCGCTTGTCGGCCATCGCGAGCCCGACCGCGCTGACGGTGACGCTCTTGGTCAGCGAATGCATCATGTGATTGCGGTCGGCGCGATATGGCGACCACCAGCCCTCCGCGACCACCTGGCCATTGCGCCAGAGCATGAAGCTGTGCAGTTCGTAACCCTGGCGATCGACCTCGTCGAGGAAATCGAGGATCGCGGATGGCGCGATGCCCTGCTCGTCCGGCCGGCCGCGCGACAGGCCATCGGCGAACGCGGTCTCAGCCTGCGCCGTCGTCATTGCGCCGAAGCGTCCCTCCGGCGCCAGCACGACGGCCGCGCCGCCGAGGAACAGCTGCAGCGCCCCGCGCCGAGACGGCCGACCTGATGCGAAGCCGTCAGTTTCTTGATTGTTGTTGTTTGGCATGGGCCGTCCTCCGGAAGCAGAACGGAGGTTATGGCTCCGGCCCCTCGTGTCAACGCACGCTGCGCGCATCCTGAAAGAAA
>NZ_VKHP01000056.1 GCF_010811875.1 Bradyrhizobium uaiense | reverse complement strand
ACGCGGTGCGCTGGGGGCCATTGGTGGAATGCGATGTTCGCGATCCACCTGCGGTGCGGCGAGCGCTGGAGACTCACCAGCCGGATCTGGTCGCGCATTTCGCCTGCAAGCACGTGGGCTCGCGCCAGATCGTTGACGTGGATGTAGTCTCTGATGGCGCTGCCGTCCGCCGTCGGAAAATCCGTGCCAAGTATTGTAAACGGCCGATCGGTACGGCGCGCAGCTTCGATCGCAAGCGGGATGACGTGAGTTTCGGGATCGTGCCGCTCACCAATCTCACCGTCAGGATCGGCACCAGCCGCGTTGAAATAGCGCAAGGACACCGATCCGATACCGTAAGCCCGACCAAAGTCCTCCAGCATCCGCTCGATGATCATCTTCGACCAGCCATAAGGGTTGATCGGTGCCTGGATATGGCTTTCATCGATCGGGACGTGCTGGGGGATACCGTAACTGGCGCAGGTGCTGGAGAACAATATGTGACGACACCCTGTTGCGCGCATCGCGTTCAGCAGGGCAAGCGTGCCTACGGTGTTGTTCTCGTAGTAGATCGCCGGATCCTCGACCGACTCGCCCACATAGGCGAACGCGGCGAAATGCGCGACCAGATCCGGCTGGTGAGTCTCCAGCGCTCGCCGCACCGCAGGTGGATCGCGAACATCGCATTCCACCAATGGCCCCCAGCGCACCGCGTCGCGCCACCCGCGCGAGAGGTTGTCGAGTGTCACAACATTCCAGCCTGCCCTGGCGAACGCCTTGCAGCAATGGGAGCCCACATAACCCGCACCGCCGGTGACCAGCACTGTCCTGGTCATGCCGCCGCTCCGGCGCGGTAGCTACTCGTCCTGCTGATGCAACCGGTGATCGACCAAGCAAGTCGGCGATACGATCGCGCGCATCGCAACCACGAGGGGCTATCGCACACGTACATCATGACGGCTTGGCTTTCGGAAACTGGGAGCGCGCTGAAACTCGATGATCTGCCGCCGAAATCGGATTGCTTCACTCATTGCGCAATCTTCTCTTACAATGTGGCGCGGCAGTGTTTCCGGATGACCGCCAAGCTATCGATTCAAAATGCGGCTTCTTCACGATGAACGCCCGCCACCGTGCACTACGGACACGCCAGCTCATATTCGCGGCGCTCAAGGCGCGAAAATCGTGCAGGCTGCACGCCATGTCGTCGGCGCTCGTCCGCCGAAGTTCCAAGATGTCGGTTGCGACGACAGCACGCTTGCCGCATCACTGGGCACACCGTTGCCCATGGATGAGCATATTCGTGCCTGCAATTGCGGCTGCTAAGTTCCGCTAACAGGTTCCATCAAGCGGCAGCAATGTGGCTCACGCAAGAGCTTCGTCAATCCGGCACATGAAGAATGCGACGGTCACATTCCCTGGAGGCTCCAGCTAGGCAACATCATCCGACCGTCACCGGAGCTCGAGCCTAGTGCTGCGCGAGCTCATCCGAGGGATAGTAGCGGGCCTTGCTCGCTTCGGACAAAACATCTCCGGTCGCCGACTTGACCTGCGCCGTCCATTGGTACACGCCCGGATTGCACGGAGCGAACGTTCGAAAAGTTCCAGACGGCAAGATGCCATTCTGGGGAATGGGCAATTCCTGCCCGCCCATCTCCCGGGCGCCTTTGGTCAGCGTGAGCGACAGGCGTTTGGCGCCTGCGGGAACATTGTGGAGATGAAACTCCGGATTCGGGAACAGCGAGACGCAGCCCTTCTCTCCTCCCCAGGAAAAATCCAGCGTCATGGGATCAGCAAAGGCTGCATGACATCCTGCCAGCCATCCCGTCAGAGCCACAACAACGCACCTAGATGACATAGGACCCTCAAGGAACGATCTACTCGAAAGGCGGACTGCACGCGTCAGTCTCAGTGCAACCCTGCGACGAGAGCAACAAGATATAACGTGCCGGCGGGAACGCGGGATCAAGCCACCGACGCGTAGGCGCTTCTTATGTGGCCGCTTTGAGGCGAGGACGCACACCTCGACGAATTTTGAGCACGCCGTGTTGTGTCGCTCGCCGTCGCTGCCACTTGGCATCGATTTTGAATTCACCGACACAAGGTTTTCTTACTCGTCGAATAGAAGCCGCGATCATGCCTCACTCAGCTGCTGTCGAATATTCGTGCAGAGTGCCTCCGAAACATGAAGCCCACAGGCACGCCAAATCGCGTTGCGTTCAACAAGGTTCGAAATTGAGAATAATGCAAACCTACGACCGACAACTTCGATCCACCGACGCACGTCGAACGATCACATGTTGCGAACATCTTCATGACGGTCAGGTGCCTGTTGCGGGATTGGCGGTGCCGTTGTGAAAATCTTTGTGCACGACTACGCGGGCCACCCGTTCCAGGTCGATCTCAGCCGCGAACTGGCGCTCCGGGGACATGAAGTCAGCCACGCCTACTTCCACGGCGATCTCGGCCCAAAAGGTAAGCTGGCGAGATCGGCCACCGATCCCGCCCATCTGTCCTTTACCGGCGTCAAGCTGTCGCGTCCCTACGACAAGGCCTCGTTCGTGCGCCGCCGATTCGACGACGTCGCCTACGGCAAGGCAGTCGCGAAATTGGTGCACTCGGACAAGCCGGACATCGTGATATCGGGCAATACGCCGACGGAAGCGCAATCGGCCATCGTCAACGCATGCAAGCGGTCCGGCTCGAAATTCGTGTTCTGGGTTCAGGACTTCTACAGCGTTGCCGTCTCGCAGCTATTGCGCAAGAAGCTGGGGCCGCCCGGTGCCATGGTCGGGGCCTACTATCGGTTTCTCGAGCGACGTCAGTTTCAGAGCTCAGATGCGGTCGTCGTCATCACAAACGCGTTCTCGCCGCTTGCAAGCAAGTGGACCGGCACTGAAGATAACGTATTTGTGATCGAGAACTGGGGTGCACTGAATGACATCGCACCTCACCCCAAGGACAACGCCTGGGCTCGCCGTCACGGGTTGCACAATTCGTTCAACTTTCTCTATTCAGGTACGCTCGGGCTGAAGCACAATCCCGACCTGTTGGTGCAACTCGCCAAGATGGTGAAGGGACTCGCCAATGTCGTGACCGTCAGCCAGGGCGTTGGTGTGACACATCTCGAGCAGGCCAAGGCCGAGCTCGGGCTGGACAATCTCCTCCTGCTGCCGCTGCAGCCGTTCGAGGATCTCCCGATGGTGCTTGCCACCTCCGACGTCGCCGTCGCGACGATCGAACCGGAGGCGGGAATATTCTCTGTGCCCTCAAAGGTGCAGTCGTATTTTTGCGCCGGACGTCCCGTGCTGCTTGCCGCGCCGCAGGAAAATCTCGCTTCCGATCTGGTTCGCCGCAATGGCGCCGGATTGGTCGTCGATCCCGTGGATCAGGCGGCTTTCCTGAAAGCGGCGCTGCGGCTTCTCGATGATGAAGCCTTGAGAGCAGATGCGGCCGCCAAAGCGAGGTCGTTTGCGCTCGATAACTACGACATCAAATCGGTAACGGACCGATTTGAAACAGTCTTTGACTATGCAATCGGTTCAGGAACTGTGGAAAGGAAAAACTAATGGCGACGAAGAACATGTCCACCGCGCTTGTCTGCGGCGCAGGTGGCTTCATTGGCGGGCACCTCGTCAAGCGACTCAAGCGTGAAGGCTTCTGGGTGCGCGGTGTCGACCTGAAGTTTCCACCGTTCGCAGAGACTGAAGCAGATGATTTCGTGGTTGGCGATCTTCGTGACCAGAGTTTCTGCAGACAGATCATCGATCGCAAGTTCGACGAGGTCTATCAGCTCGCCGCCGACATGGGCGGCGCGGGCTACATCTTCACCGGCGAACATGATGCCGACGTGATGCATAATTCTGCGACCATCAATCTCAACATGCTCGATGCCTGCCAGAAGCGGAACGTGCGCGGCATGTTCTATTCGTCGTCGGCCTGCATGTATCCGGAACATAACCAGAAAGACCCCGACAATCCGAATTGCGCGGAAGATTCGGCCTATCCGGCAGCGCCCGACAGCGAATATGGCTGGGAAAAGCTGTTTTCGGAGAGATTGTACCTCGCCTACAACCGCAACTATGGCATGCGGAACCGCGTCGCGCGCTATCACAACATCTTCGGGCCCGAGGGCACCTGGGAGGGCGGCAAGGAGAAGGCCCCTGCCGCAGTGTGTCGCAAGGTCGCCCAGGCCGCCAGTCATGGCGAGGTCGAGATCTGGGGCGACGGCACCCAGACGCGCTCGTTCCTTTATATCGATGAGTGCCTGGAAGGGACCATTCGCCTGACCCGGTCGGACTTCGAAGGTCCGGTCAATGTCGGGTCGGAGGAGATGGTCACGATCAACCAGCTTGTCGATTTCGTGTCCGACATCGCCGGGAAGAAGGTGATCAAGAAGCACATTCCGGGTCCGCTCGGCGTGCGCGGCCGCAACTCGGACAACCGCCTGATTGGCCAGAAGCTCGGTTGGAAGCCGTCCGCGACACTCCGTTCCGGTCTGGAGAAGACCTATGAATGGATCGAACGCCAGGTCCGCAGCAACATGAGGGCCGCCGCCTAACGGGCGGCCTAACCGGCCAGTCTCACTAAACAGGAGAACGTTCGCGCAGAGCCTGGCCAACAATCATTCTGAAGGCTTGATGGGGTAACCGATAGGAGCTTCGCAATGATTGCAGACCTGATTTACGATGTTGGCCTGCACAAGGGTGAGGATGCGGCCTTCTATCTCAAGAAGGGCTTCAAGGTTCTTGGGATCGAGGCCAATCCGGAGCTCGTGCAGCATTGCCGTTCGCGATTTCGCAACGAGGTCGCGAACGGGCAGTTGCGGATCATCGAGGGAGCCATCGCACCGGCGTCCGAGGGACCCAGCATCACTTTCTACATGAATTCGGACTCTGTCCTCTCCACCATCAACAGGAACAGAGCCGAGCGCACCGAGAAACTGGGCCACAAGAGCCAGTGCATCGTGCTGCCTCGCATCGACGTTGCCGATATCTACCGCTCCTGCGGCGTGCCGTATTTTCTCAAGGTCGACGTCGAGGGAGCCGATCATCTGGTATTGCAGGAACTGAAGCAGCAGCCCAATCGCCCTCAATACATCTCGGTCGAATCCGACAAGGTCGACTTTGACGAGGTCGAGATCCAGCTCGGCTTGTTGCGCGATCTTGGCTATAGGAAGTTCAAGGCAGTGCAGCAGCAGCGAATTCCCGGATCGCGGGTCGACACCAAGGCGCTCGACGGCTCAAAGGTCGCGCATGTCTTCGAGGGCGGCGCTTCCGGTCCCTTTGGCGAAGATCTCGGCAGTCAATGGTTGGACTTTGATGGCATCATCCGCCGCTACCGATCGATATTCCGCGACTATCGCTACTTCGGCGACGACTCCCTGCTCGCCAAATATCCGGTTTTGGCCTTGCCGTTCAAGGCGGTCTACAAGCTCGGCACCGGCCACCGCGGTTCGCTGCCTGGATGGTACGATACCCATGCCAGTCTGTAGGGAACCGCTTCCAACAGTATCGAGGTCACCCTCCCCGCCCCGCGACGGGCATAGGACGTGATTGTGAGCGCCGATCCAGCCAGAGAGATCGACCTATCGATCGTGATCTGCACGCGCAACCGTGCGAGCCGCCTGTCGGGGACGCTGGGCGCCCTGCAGGCGTTGCGCACCGACAGCGCCTACGAGGTCATCTGGGTCGACAACGCGTCGACCGACGACACAGCGGCCGTGCTGCAGCGCGCATTCGCCAACGACCCGGTGTCGAGATACATCCTCGGCGAGAGGATCGGACTCGGCGCTGCCCGCAATCTCGGCTGGAAAAACGCGCGCGGCAGGATCGTCGCCTTTACTGACGACGACTGCTATCCCGCGCCCGACTTCGTTGATACGATCCTCGCAGCGTTTGCCGATCATCCCGGCGCGGGCGCGATCGGCGGCCGCATCCTGCTCCACAATCCGGACCACGCCAGAATCACGATCGAGGAAAGCGAAGCGCCGCGCGTCTACCCCAAACGGACTTTTGTCAGGGCCGGGACGTTGCAGGGCGCAAATCTCGCATTTCGGCGCGAGGCGCTGCAGGCGATAGACGGCATAGATCCCGATCTCGGCGCGGGCACGCGCTTTCCCTGCGAGGACATCGATGCGGTGACCGCAGTGCTATGGGCGGGATTCGACGCCTGCTTCGACCCTCGCCCCACCGTGCAGCACGATCATGGTCGCGTCGACGCGGACGTACCGGCGCTGCTCAACGCGTATGATCGCGGCCGCGGCAGCTTCTATGCCAAGTATATCCTGCGGCCCGATACCCGCACGACCTTCATTCTGCGCTGGCTCAGCTCGACCTGGCGCCGGCGCGACTGGCAAGGGCTTCGCACCTTGCGGACCGAGCTGCGTACGGCTGGCCAATACGCCATCGCCAAACGCAGATTTGGGGCGCTTGCACTGGCCGTTCCGGTGGGCCTTGCCGCGCTGGCAGTGCAGTCCCTCGTGTCCTTTGGCTTCTCGTCCAGCCGTCGCCTTTGGGAGACAAAGAGCCGGTGAAGCGGAGATGATGCGCGCGACGCGAAGGACGCTGCTCAAGGGCTCGATCGGACTCGCATTGACGACCATCGGCCCGCTCACGGTGTTCGACGCAGCGGCCGCAGCGGACGGCGCCTTGTCGTTTGGCGACGCCACCATCACCGTGGTGGACACCACTGTCGGATCGACCGAGCTCTGGGCGGAAGTGCCGGTCAAGCTCGAGACGCCGACCGCCTGCACCATCGTGCTGGAATATGAGACGCTCAATGGAAGCGGGACGATCGGGGTGCTGCCGGGCACGGCGACGGCCGGCGCCGACTTCGTCGTGGCTCGCGGCTTCCTGATCTTTCAGCCCGGCGAGCAGATCAAGCTGGTGAAGGTCCCGCTTGTGCGGCCGCTCGAGGCGGGCAAGTCAATCATTCTCCAGATATCGGATTTCGGACATCCGCTGTTCGGCTCTGCCCACAGCACCGGCGAGGTGAGATCGAGCGAGCAACCGTCGATCGCCGCCGCATATGCGAATGACGTCGTCCCGCTGCCGCCGCTGCCTTCGCACGGCTCGGTGATATTTTCAGATCGTCTGCTCGACCGCGATTTCGCCAGCGATGACGGACGTTCGACCAGCGGCACGCCATGCTGGCAAAGCCGCCTTGCCACCGGACGCCGCCAGGAAGGCAACAAGGAATTGGGCTACTATGCCGATCCGGCACTCAATCCGGAAACGACGGTGTGGGGAATAGATCCGGCGACGGGCTGCCGCTTCATCCAGGCCGAGTATCACGATGAAGGGCTATCCGATGGACAGGGCGACAAACTGGCGCCGGGCTGGCGGAAGGAAACGCCGTTCCGCTTCTCCGCCGCGATGGTGACGTCACGCACTCTCTTCGACCGCATCACCATCGGCAGCTACGTCGAGTTCGATATCAGAATGACGAAAGTCCCAGGCAGCTGGCCGGCGCTGTGGCTGCTGCCCGTCGCCCCCGGCTGGCCGCCCGAGATCGACATCCTTGAGGCCTACATTACCGCATCGCCGCAGTATCGGGAAGACGTCATATTCTCCAGCATTCACTGGAAGGCCGAGAAGGGACCCGACGCCCGCGGCGCGGCCATGCCGCTCGGGCTGGTGGAAGACGGCGCCGACCTGTTTTCCCGGTTCAACCGCGTCGGCTGCCTGATCGGGAAGCAACAGATCGTCTACTACTTCAACGACAAGCCGTACTGCGCCATGCCGAACCTGGTCGGCGCGGGGCCCTGGTACATGCTGATGGATGTTGCCGTCGGCGGTCCGGCGGGCGAGCCGAGCGATCCCAGCGCCTTTCCCGCCAGACTGTATATTGCCGGCGTTAGGGTGATCCAGTTCTGAAGCCTGTCGAGACGTGGCGTCGTCTCTCGTTCAACGAGCAAAATCTCGCCGGATCTGATCGGCCGCTTCCTCTAACTTCGAGACGGCCCTCGCGAGCGCGATATCGGAGCTGAGTACCGGCTCCATCTCGCTCAACCGCCGCAGTCCGCGCGCGGCGGCATAGGGCAACGTGTCATTGGCCGCTCCGACCGCCAGTTGAATCAGCCGATTCTTGCTGGACATCCAGTTGCCATCCCTGCCCGTCTTGGAGACCCAGAGGTCGTGCAACGTCGCAGGAAAGGTCGGGTACGGTCTGAGATTGATCTCGAGGGCGCCGGCCCAATCCGACCATTTGAATCGATGAGACCGGTGGAACGGAAGAACGGGCACCCACGGCACCCGCAGCGCGTCCGCCACGATGGCGCCGTGCATCGCCTCGGTAATGACCGTGTTCGAGGCCTGGATCATTTCGAGGACCCGATCGACCGGCCAACGCGGATCGATCAATTCGACGTCAGCCAACTCGCAGGCCCTCGGCCAGTTGCCATTCAAAAGGCTCTGCCAATGCGGAATGTAGCTGAACTTGAAGCGTTTCGGGACCTCTCTCTTCATGTGACGATTGACCAGCACCGCGGCATCGGCTGCGACCAGCCGCTCGTCGAGTCCCAGCGCCTGCGCGGTCAGCGGTCCGCGAACGCAATAGAACTTCCAGCGCTCGTCGAGCCGGGGCGCCGCGGTGTACTGCCCGAATCCCGATCCAAACACCACTTTCATGGCCTGCCGCGGATGGTGGTCGAACAGCACCGACCCGATTGCGAGGAACAGGATCACGTCGTCTTCATCGAAGAAGCACGGGAAAACCTTGGGCATCAGTGCGTTATTCAGATCGTCACCGAAGTTCGGTGCGGTGCTCTGATAGTAGTAGAGTTTCATGATCGCGCCTGACGCAGCATGGTCGAATAATATTGCACGGCTCCTCCGAACAGCGGACCCACGGCGGCGCGCTTCCTGATCTGTCGGCGGATGTCCCGCGCGATCTCCACGACGGTCGCAGGAGCATGCGCCGTCAAAAGGTGCTTGGCGTATACGGCGCCCGCGCCGATGTCGTAGTAGTGCCCGCGAACGAACGCTTCGCTGTCAAAGCGGCCGTGATCGTGAGCTACGCTCGGCTCCGGAAAGTAGCCGCCCCTCCAGCCGGCGTACGACGCCCTGACGGCGACTTCCCATTCCTCGCCGGCAAACGGAGTGCCGGCGCCAAAGCGGCTGTCGAACATGCCGGCATCGGTCAAGCACTGACGCCTGAACGCCATGTTGGACCCTTGGACGAAGCCACGCTGCACAAAGGTGGACTGGGAAAGTATCTGTGTTGTGGTGCTGGTGTTGCAACCAAGCGGCGACTGCCGCACGTCATACGGCAGGATCCTTCCGGAGCCAAAGCCCAATCCGGGATCTCCCGCGAATACCGCTCTCCAGGCCGATGCAAATCCGCGATCAGGGTAACAATCATCGTCGATGAACAGGATGACCGCGCCGGAAGACGCCGCAATCCCGGTGTTTCGACCGGCCGAATTGCCGGGTTTGGTCTCCAGGATGGCGCGCCACAGAGCCGGGTTGACCGTGCAGAACTCCTGCATGGCCGCGAAGGTGCCATCCGTCGAACCGTTGTCGACGAGCACGACCTCGACGGCGTCGGCGCCATCCATCGACCGGATATGGTCCAGGCACTTTCCGACGGTCCTCATTCCGTTGCGGGAGCACAGGATCAACGTTAGCGCAACTTCGTGCATACTATTTGCTCGGGCCTTGGCCAGGTTCGAGAACCGACAGACATGTAATGCAGCAAACGTCGGGCGGCATTATGATCATTGAGGCAGGTGGTGCAATCGACATGTTCAACCAGGCGTCGAGGTCACGCCTTGATGTCCCCGCGACTTCGACCCGATCGATCCGGCAAGCAGCCTCGCGACGTCCATGGCCTGATCTCTGGCAATCACCAGCATGGTCGCAAGATATGACAGTGCTCCGGCGGCAATGCTGATACCCAACGCAACGACCGGTGGAAGCTCGGGAAGCACATGCCGGACCGCGGCAATGACCGCGACCATGATTATGCTTGAGCCAGCCGGTCCGACGAAGACGCGCAGATACTCCAACACCGGCTCCGACAGCAGCCGAGAGGTCTTCACCACGGCGAACGGCCATCGCGCGATGGTCGCGATCAGGACGGTGGCCAGCAGCGCGGTTACACCGAACCGCGACATCAGCACCAGGATGCCCAGCGTGACTGTTCCGGCGGCCAGTTGATAATAGAACCACCAATGCGCGTGCCCGCGGCTGTTGATGAGGCTTCCCTGAATCACACCGATACAGGCCATCAGACCCAAGCCGCAATACAGCCGGATCGGGTCGACCGTATCGATCCAGCGCGATCCGAATACGACGGGAACCGCGAGGTCCGCCACCATCGCAAACCCGATGAAGACCGGAAACGACAACGCCGAAGACAGAAACGTCGCGAGCAGGAAGCCCTTCCTGACCCGATCCACATTCTCCTGGATCGACGAGAACATCGGGTGCGCCACCGCGCCGATCGGCGTCGCCAGGACGTTGAGGATCATTTGGAACAGATTCCGGGAAAAGGCATAGATGCCCGCCTGATGCGGCCCCAGATAAAGCCCCACGATCGCCGGATCTGCCTGCGTCGTCAGAGCCTGCATGGCACGAGTCCCCGACGAAAACGCGCCGTACCGCGCGAGCGACTTGAGCGCATCCAGGCTGATACGGAATTTCGGCCGCCAGCCAGCTCCCCACATCGCGGCCACCGCCGCGGTGACCGATGAAGATAGCTGCGCAATGAGCAGCGCCCAGACGCCGTAGCCGGCCAAGAGTAGCAGCACGGTCAGCGCTGACGATACCATCGTCGCAAGCAATGTCCGGCCGGCAATCAATTCAAAGGACATTCTTCGCGTGATGATGGCCTGCGGGACGATGCCGGCGGCATCCGCGAACAACCTGAGTCCCGCGACGGGCAGCAGCACGGCGACCCAATCCGAGCCGAGCAATCGGCTGAACGGTCCAGCGCAGATCGCAAGCACGGCATACGCGACGAGCGCGCAGATCGATGCAGCCCAGAACGTAGAGTCGAGATGAATATCGTCCACGGACGATCTTTGAACGATCGCCTCGGCAAACCCCGTCGGCAACAGCACCGCGAGCAGTGCGACCAGACTGCCGGCAAGGGCGACGGCGCCGAAATCCGCCGGACCGAGATAGCGCGATGTCACCAGGAAAACGAGAAAACCGGCGAGCGACGGGATGACCGAATTGACGCTCGACCAGAACACGCCCCGGATCGCGCGAACGGCGTGTGTACGGTTGCTAGGCTCCGTGCCGACCATCAGCAGTGCTCTTCCCGGCTCGTGATGTTTCGGGTGCAGTCACCGGCGGGCGCGCTGAATGTATCGAACCGTGCAAAGATCTGCTCGCGCGCGGCCAATTGGTGTGCGGGCAGCTTCCGACGTCCATGCGACTTGGTTGCCATCAAACGGTCCTGGAAACGGGGATCAGCCGAACGTGCGCCCGGCTCGGGCCGCGCGGCCCGTGTGCCGCCAATCAGCCGAGGAGACCGCTGGCACGTAATCAGACCTGCACATGCAAGAGGCACGCCTACCCTTCGCGATCACTGTGCGGATCAACCCTTTACCAGCTCCGAAATGCGACCGAATTGTAGCAGGGACACCACGCCTGACGTGATCTGCGTCGGCAGACATAATCGCGCACGGCTTCCTTGGGCATCAAATGCGAGCAATGCGACGAGAGCGTGTCACATGCGCGCGTTCCGTCGCCGGATCATGGCCGCAAGTTGATCGGAGACGGCGGCGTCGGTAACCTTGCGACAAAACAAAAGCTCGCCGGAACCGTAGATGCCATCTATCCGCATGCAGGGATTGGCGCGGAACATCGCAATATGGCGTTCGCCGATCTCTGACGGATTTGCTCCGCCTCCACTCCAGTCCGAATAGGTGATGCTGCGCCGCATGTTCGAACGAAACGGCGAGTTCGCAAGGATGGTCTGAAACACCATCTCATCCGGCACATGGGTGTTCTCATAAAACTTCATAAACTTGGGATGATCGGCTGCGAATCTCTGGATGTAGATGCAAGCGTCGCGCGTCAGAGCCCACCATTGGTTGCCGGCGTGGGGGACGAACTCGCCCAACCACCTCTTGTAGTCGCGCAGCACCGGCATCACGCCAAGTTCTCCAAGCACCCTGCGGCTCTTGCCGACCCACCAGCCGACTGGTCCCGGACGGCCCTTGTAGCGGGTCAGGCGCGAAAGCGGCTTTGCGGCGGCCTCGGACGGCATCGCAACCGAATCGATGAATTCGATGCCGTTGTTCTGGCGAAAGAAATCCTCGATCTCGCCCGCCGAGCGCAGCGGATAATCCGTGCCGCTGATCAAGACCAGATAGTCGTAGCGGCGCGGTGCCGCCAAGGCCGCCTCGATCAGCAGAAAGGCAGCCCTGATCAACGAATAGTCGCTCCACTGACTCGGAATTCGATTCACCGTGAACTGCGCATGGGAACCGACCGCCCGCCGGAACGGATCGATGTCGGAATGGGCATCGATATGCACAAACACCTCCGAGGACGGCGCCTGGAGTTCGCGAACCAGCCGGGCAAGCTGCTCCGGCCGATTGTGGGCAAGAATGAGGTATGCAACATTCATCTCTTGATCGTCCCGATATGGTCACGCGACCGCGTGACGAGTGCTGGAGCTCAGTGACGAAGTCAGAACGTTGGTGGGACGTGCCCAAAAATGATTATGAGGGTTGCCGGTTCCGCAACCTGGCCTGGCAATCGAGCTTCAAGGGAAGCTCACACTTAACGCCGTGACGTCCACGGGGGTCCCGGCAATCTTGCCGAGGACCGCAGATTGCAGAGCGCCTCTGCGCCACGTGCATTCGTGACCGGCTCACTTCCGCGAGAGAAACGCAAGAAAGAGAAGTCCGCTCCGCAAGAGTTCGCTCAAGAATTAGGCAGGGCAGTTCCCGCACTACTCACCCGCCGACTGGGCCACCGAGACCGGCGAGCTTGCCTTCCGCAATCGCTGGCGCGCACCCCGACGCTCGACCGCGAAGACGGTAAGAAATTGCGAGCGTAGCCAACGCGTCATCGGGCGCTCGACCTTGAAGTAGACCACAAATCCCACCAGCAGCGAGACCGCAGCAGCGAGAACTGCAAATGACGCAAACTGCAGCACGCCTTCCAATGGCAGCCGAAGAAACAGGCGGCGAACCACGAAGAGCGTCAGAGCATGGGTGAGATAGATCGAGTAGCTCGCATCCCCCAGCAAGCGAAGCCATCCGATGTCGCGAATCTTGAATGATCGTTCGGCCGCGATCGCTCCGACCATGATCAATGCCGCGCATAATCCGTTCTGCAGGAACAGGTACGGAAGCCGCACGACATGCGCCGCGAACAGCGCCAGGAACCCTATCGGTAACAGCAGCCAGACATTCGGGATCCTCCCGTTCAGGAACAACCATCCCAACACGATGCCCGCCGCAAACTCCAGCATCAGCGGGTGCGTGTACATCAGAAGAGGGTGCGTATAGGTGTGAAAGATCGATTCATCGGTCGAGACAAACAGCCCGAACACAACGAGCAGCGAAATCAGGCAAAGCGAAATCAGCAGCGGTTTGCGAAAAAAGAGGCCGATCGCAAAGATCAGATAGAAGAACATTTCGAAATACAGGGTCCAGCCCGGATTCAGCACCGGCCAAATGGTGCCGGAAAAGATCGAGCTGTGGTGTGGAACGAACATCGCGGAAAGCACCACGTCGTTTGCGAGCGCAAAGCCGGGCTTGGCGCCACCCGACAGCAGGAGGAGGCTCGCCGCACAGAGCGTCAGAACCCAGTACAGAGGCGCGACGCGAATGAGCCGCAATCCGGCGAAGACCGCGGGCGATTCAACCCGCGACGACACGTACATCACCACGCCGCTGATGATGAAGAAGATATCGACACCGGCCTCGCCCATGTCGAACGCCTCGAGCGGGTTGTACAGATTCGGCCATGGATTTCTGATGTGGTGCAGGACCACCATCACCGCCGCGACGCCGCGCAGATATTGGATGGTCAATAGTTGCGTGGAGGATTTTTGATCCAACGCCGTTCCAGGAGTCATCAGCCGTCACATAAAAAGGGAAAATTGCGCTGAACGATCAGCGGATACCGGATTGTTCCGACGCTGGTCGGGGAGCCTTCACGAGGGGACAAGGATTCCTTGCACACGCAAGAGGCACTTCGCTTCACAGCTTTGCCACAAACCTCCCGCTGAGAGTTCATGTGAACTTGCTGCTATGCATCTACTGCGCCAACCGGGCATGCTACCCTGGCGAAGCCATCGCGCGATGCGCATCAGAGCCCACGACGTCCATGCGAGACAATTCATGTTGACCTTCATCATACCGGTTCGCCATCCGGCAAATTCCAAGAACTGGGACGCTCTCAAGGCGCGGCTTGCGCAAACCATAACATCGATCTCGGGTCAGAATAGTGACCGCTGGCAAGCCATCATTGTGGCGAACAATGGTGCAGACCTCCCAGATGTGCCGAAAGGCTTCTCCATCGAGCGCGTCGACTTTGCTCCGAACCCGCAGCATGACCGCACTGCTACTGACGATGTTGAGGTTTTTCGCGATTTCTTCCGCATTGACAAGGGACGCCGCGTGCGCGCTGGAATGCTGGCCGCACAGAACACGACCTTCTTCATGATCGTCGACGACGACGATTTCGTCAGCTCCCGCCTTGCCGACTACGTGGCGCGGCATCCCGATGACAATGGCTGGTATATCGATCGCGGCTACATGTGGAGCGAAGGCACCCCGCTGCTCGGAGCCATTCCCAAGTTCTTCATGCTGTGCGGCACATCCCACATCATCAACGCACGGCTGTATGATCTGGAGAAGCTCAAGGGAAACGATGCGGACGAGTACCTGAAGCGCATGCTTGGCAGCCATATCGCCGTCGCCCAGGAGCTGGCCGCGGCGGGCACCCCGCTGAAGGCGCTGCCCTTCTTCGGCGCGATCTATCGCGTCGGCCATCCGGGAGCCCATAGCAACTCCCCGGGGCTGATCGCAACTTTCTTCAAGAAGGCAACGCTCGCCAATCCGCTCCGCTTCATTAAGACCGCACTGTCGCTCAGATTCCTGACACCGAAATTACGGCGCGAATTCTTCGGAGCCGAGCGCGCCTAGCCAACAGGCCATGCCACCGTCCGTCGGTGGGCATGGATGACAGCGTGGCGCGATGCCTCCCCCGAGGCTGCGGCCTCAGTGCGACTGCGCCTGCACATCCAGGTTCAACAGCTTGCACACCGTGGCCTTCGGGGGCTGGACGACGTCCGTGCTGCAAGTCACCGGACTGGACAACGTGCTGTTGGCAACCTGTGCGGACAGTCGGCCAAATAGGATATAGTTTCCAGGGCGCTGAATGGCAGGCAGAGAAGCCACGGCAATGGTGGGGCCGTCGGTCCGCTCTTTGTCGGGTTGGACCTGCAGTTTGGTATCGGCCGACGACACAATAGACCCTGTCGCCTTGTCGTAAACGGTCAGTTGAAGCGTCCGATTGGATGGATAGTCGGCTGGGACTTTGATCGGTATTTCGACATTGAGGTTGTCGCCAGTGCTCAACGCGAGGACGCCGGCGTTGGGCTGCTTGCCTGCGACCACCTTGTTAACGGCCAGGAACGCCGGCTTCGCCATATCGTTAACTGGCGCAGAATAGCCGAACTGCTTCGGATCCGGCGTCAATTGGCTCCGCCCGCATTGCCGGCCACCTTGGTCGGAGGTCGTGTACTGGCATACGCGCACATAGTCGATCTTGAAGGTCTGCGGAAACGCGGCCTCGTCAATGCCGTGCCGTCCTGCCCACTTGCTGCCGCCAACAGCGAAGTTCAGATCTACATGCGCGGGCGGCCCAAGCTTTCCGTCGCTACGCAGCCACTGATAGTTGCGCGTGTAGATCAGCTTGCCATCCCAGAACATCGAAATCTTGTCCGGCGCCCACACGAAGCCAACGATATGCCAGCCCTGGTTGAGATCCTCGCTTCCATACATGTTCTGGAACTTGAGCTCAAAGGAACGATCGACGTAGGTGTATTGCTTTGGATCGATGGGTGCCACCACGTTCGAATGCAGCGAATTTGCCTTGTCCTCGACGCCATTGATCACATACTCGAAGATGTCGATCTCCGGCGGATGCCAGGTCTTGCCGTCGATGTCGTAGTCGGCCTCGAGCCAGAACGCCGGCCAGATTCCCTTGGCGTTGGGCAGAAACACGCGAGCTTCATAATACCCGTAGTAGAACGTTTGATGACTGCGGATCATCGCGGATTCGTACAGGCTCGGCGACCCCGGCATCTTCTTCGCAATCAGGTTCAGAACGCCATCCGCCACGATGTGGCCATCGCGATAGCGCTGGTTCTCATCGTTGAAGTGGTCCATCGTCTCGTTCGAATAGAGATAACGCGTGGCCCATTTGTTACGATCGAGCTTGTCGCCGTTGAACTCGTCCGAGAACACCAGTTCCCACCCTGCCGACTGCGCCGGCGTCGGAGCCGCCGTCACGGCCGCTATCAGCAACACCAGCATCGGGAGAACACGTTTGGCAATCTCGGCGAGGTTCATTCAGCGAGCCTTCTGGCTGATCGTAATGAGATTTCGATGACAAGACTTCCGCCGCCATCGACGCGCAGCGGTCAAGTTGACAGCCCAGCATCGGTAAGACAGGTTAGCCGTGTACTCCAGGCGTTACCAACGGTTGATCATTCACATTGACGAGTTGGATGAAGACGTCGCCCGGGATAAAACATATCAAGCTTGTCGATGATGTGGTCGCGCTGCCGAATTTGTGTCCGGAGGATGACGAAATTTGCGGCAGTATCGTGCGCGTCGCGCCAGCGGTAAATCAAACGTGAGAGGATCGTGGGAACCGACGCAAACATACCGGCCTTCGTGATCAACCTTGATCGCGACGTCGCACGATGGCAGGACATCTCGGGTGCGCTGACGCGGCTCGGGGTCCCCTTTGAACGAATCCCCGCGATCGATGCCAAGAACCGCACGACGCTCATTCGCCGAGTGATCCGTCGCGACTTCCGCTTTGCGCCGGCCGATCGCGCGATGAAGGCGGGTGAAATCGGCTGCTACCTCTCGCACATCGCCGCGCTGAAGCGCATCGTGCGCAAGAACCTGCCGGTCGCGATCATCTTCGAGGACGACGCCGCCTTCGACGTACGTTTTCCGCAATTCTACAGGTATGACCTGCGGCGCTTCCTGATGACGAGCGATATCGTGAAGTTCGAAGGCATTCACTATGCGCACACGTCCAAATCGGGCGTTTCGCTCATCAGGGGTGAAGCAGCTCAGCTCGTCGTCCCCCTGAAGCCCGCGCTCGGATCTGCCGCCTATGCCGTCACCCGAAAGGGCGCAATCGAGCTCATCAAAGCGCTGTCGGTCGCCGACCGGCCATTGGACCACAAGCTGGTCTATTACGATCGGCACGGAATTGATTTTGCCGAGACTCAACCGTTTCTCGTCAGTCAAGCGGACTACGACAGCAGCATCGAGTTGCGGAATCTCGATGCGCCCCCGCTGCAGCCCGCGGAGCGGCTTCGCCGGGAGGTTGCCTCCGTTGGTCGCGGCGCGAAGCGAATCGCCTATGTCGCAAGACGGTTGATCAAGCGGCGACTGCTCGGCGCGAACTCTCCCTCTGTCGCCTGATCGCGAGTAGCCGATGCGCGCTTTCGGCGGGCATCGGCACTCCGTTCCGAGTGTTCATTCGAGATCGAGCGATGAAGAAGATTCTTTGGATCGTCGGCCGCATCCCTTCGCCGCTCTTCAGCGGCGACGCGCTTTATTCCGCGGGGATACTCACGGCGCTGTCGAGAACCGGACAGACCGAGGTGACGGTGGTCGGCTGCCGGCGCGAGGACGCGCCGGTCGAGGACCGCCTGCTCCGCTTGCCACGCACGGCTTTTCCCGAGGCACCGTGGCCGCGACGGCACGAAGTCCTGAGCCTGCTGATGTCATTGCCGAGAGACGCCTATTGCCTCGCACCACCTTCGATCGCGACGACGCTCGCCGAGCTGCTGAACCAGCGCTGGGACTGGATCGTGCTCGATCACGCGCGATCAGGCGCGTTGCTACCGATGGTCATGAAGCAACGCAAGCAAGCCCTGATCTGCTATCTGGCGCATAACGCCGAGGGCAAGATCAGGCCCGCGATCGCCAATGACTTCACCAACCCGCTGCGCCGCGCGATCATGCGCTGGGATGCTGAAAAGTACCGGCGGCTGGAGCAACGCATCGTCGACGCCGCCGACAGCATTCTCTGCATCACCGACGCCGACGCCGCCTATTTCGCGCAGCCCGGCAAAACCACGTTCGTGGTCCCGCCGATCTATCTCGGAGCGGCCGCGCCGAGCGATCGCATCGAGTCAACCCGGCCGAAGTCCATCCTGCTGCTCGGCTCGTTCGAATGGGTCGCAAAACAGCGCAATCTCGAGCACATCATCGGCACGCTGCTGCCGGCTCTGAAGCGCCAAAACGTCACCCTGGATGTGGTCGGAAACGTTCCTGAGGACATCAAGGCGCGTTATGCCCATGAACTTCCGCACCTGGTGTTCCATGGTCCGGTGGCCGATCTCGCGAACGTCCTTGCGAGATCGCGCGCAGGACTTGTTGCGGAGACGCTTGGCGGAGGGTTCAAATTGAAACTCTTGGACTACGCCTTCGCACGGCTTCCCATCTTCGGACTTCGCGCGGCGGTCGACGGCACCACGGCCGATGAGCAATCGGCAATGTATCTCGCCGACACCATGGACGACCTAGCAAAGACCATCGTGGACGGAATCGACGACCTGGCTGGCCTCAACCGGAACCAGACCAAACTGTTCGAACTGATGTCGAATCGCTTCGGGCTCGAGCAGGGAACCAGGCGCCTGCACGATATCCTGGTCCAGAGGGCTGGCGCGGCGCCATGACCGGAACTGTGCATCGATCGATACAAGTTGCCGGATTGTGCTAGCGTGACCTATCCACTCGGGCAAACGTCGCTATGACTCTTGAGATTCAGGTTCCGATGGCGCCCCTGGGCGGGGCAGCGCATTCACAGCTGACACCGTCGGGCACCGAGCTCAGCAGGTCGGGCCGGCGTGCTGTCTGGATGTCACTCATCTCCGTTCTGTTCCTGTCGCAGATCGCTTACAACATCAACACGTTCCCGGCATCGACCGACCTCATCTGCTATGCCGCCGTGACGGCCTATCTGCTAGTCAGCGGCTTCGCGTCGATCGGGTTCCTGTCTCTGGCGCTGTTCGTCGCCGCGCTCGTGATGGCCTGCTTCGGGACGGCGACCGCGACGTCGTCGACGTCGTGGACGTCGCTGATGCTGCTTTTCGTTCTCTATGCGCCGTTCGCCATTCGGTTGAACGGGAAGCCGGAAGGCGCCCACGAGTATGTCCTGTCTGCCTACGTTTCAGCAGCGACCTGCATCGCCTGCATTGCGATCGCACAGATCGTACTGGTCAACGCCACCAAATCGTCGCTACTGACCAACATCTACTTCACCCTGCCCGAAGCCATTCGCGGTGCCGGACACTACACTTTCGTTCGCGAGGGCGGCGGAATCATCAAGCCAAACGGCTTTTTTCTGCGCGAGTCGGCTGATCTTTCGCTCGTCGTTGCGCTGGCGCTCCTGATCGAGTTCGGATCGCGGGCAAGGCTGCGTATCATGAGCATTCTCGCGGCGGGACTGCTTTGCTCGCTATCCGGCACCGGCCTCCTCGCGATCACCGCGGGGTTTTTGCTGCCAAGATCGCTCCTTCGTATCCCGCTCTTCATCGTCTATCTCACCGGACTGGTCCTGGCGCTGTATCTGCTTTACAGTCTCGGCATCCCGGGCCTGGACCTGTGGTTCGATCGTCTCTCCGAATTTCAGACGCCGAATACCAGCGCTTACGCGCGCTTCGTCGCACCAATGGAAATGATCGGCCACAGCCTGGACAATGGTCCCCTCGCCACCTGGTTTGGCAACGGCGCAGGCAGCTACCTCAGGGACGTTCAGCTCTATCACATGAACTATGAGGTCAACGACCCGACCTGGGCGAAGCTCATCTATGAGTACGGCGTGCTCGGATTTGTCCTGATCTTTGCCATTCTCGCGCAACGATTGTATTCGAGCCGGCTGCGCATCGAGATCTGCAACTTTCTGATGTTCAGCTGGATCAGCGTCGGCGTCGTGCTCAAGCCGAGCTTCGCGCTTATCGTCTGGTTGCTGACACTGGTCGGACAGTCGGCAAGCCGACCGACGACCCAACGCGCAAGACCGCGAGCGGGTTAAGCTCCCCCAGCTTGCTGCCGCGCAGGTTGCGCATGATCTTTCTCTCACGCGTTCCTTGCAGAGCGACGCCCGGTTGAACGTTGCTCTGGTTCAAGTGGAACCGGGTCGCAAAAACAACGCATAGCGTCCACACGAACAACGAAGTCAGTCGGAATATGGGAGGCCTCGTCAAAGAACCGGCCGCCATGAGCACCGGCGGCCGTGCTTCGCACCGCAGATGCCCGAAACGCGATGGACCGATGGCCGCGCATGCAAGGATGTTGCGCGGATCCATTGGGGACGCCTTTCTGGCGATCAGCTTCGGGAGACCGCGTTGCCCAGGCTCCTCTCCATCCAGTATTTGAGAGCGTTTGCGGCCTTCGGGGTCGTCGCCTTTCACGCGCAGGGCTTCACCTACGGCCGGGCGCTTGGCATTGGCAGCGCCGGCGTCGACATATTCTTCGTCGTCAGCGGAATTGTGATGTGGGCAGTGTCCGCGTACCGCCCGCAGACGCCGGCAGAGTTCTTTGTGAACCGCCTAATCCGGATCGTCCCGATGTACTGGTTCGTGACGCTGTCCTTCGTTGCCGCGGCCATCGTGCTTCCAACGCTGTTTCCGCGGCTGATCGTCAGCGCCACACATACGCTCGCATCCCTTTTCTTTGTTCCAATGCGATCTCCGAGCAACGGCGAGATCTGGCCGGTCGTGGTGCCGGGATGGACTCTGAACTGCGAGATGTTCTTCTATGCCGTGTTTGCTCTGGCACTCTTCCTCACGAGCACCACGACACGGCTCGTCTTTCTCGCGATGGCGTTCTTCGTGCTTATTCTTGTCGGCCGCATCTACACCGGCGACAACCCGGCGATCACATTTTACACCGATCCAATCATGCTCGAGTTCCCATCGGGGATTCTGCTGGGCAGAGCCCTTGAGCAGGATCGCTTGCCGCGGCTACGCTGGGGCTACGTGCTACTGGTCGCTGGTGCCTTGCTGTTTGCCGTTTCCGCCTGGCTTAATGTCAGCTCACCGCGCGTGCTGGCGTGGGGCGTTCCTGCGTTTCTGGTCGTGGCTGGGGCCGTCATCATCGAAAAGAACCGGAGCGTCCCGCTTGTTCCTGCACTCGCCCTGCTCGGTGATGCCTCATATTCGATCTATCTCACACACACTCTCACCATTTCCGCGGTCGGGAAATTCAAGGCATATTTCAATGCACCGACATTCTTCGTTGCCAGCCTGACGCTTTCCGCCTTGATCGGCGTTGCGGCATGGCGGCTGGTCGAGCGCCCGTTCGCCGAGTTTCTGAAGCCACGTCCCAGGCTTCGGCAGCCGCATCTGGCCGAGTGAATCGTGCCCGGTTTTGCATTAGGCGGCCGCTGGCGCTTTCTTCACCACCCGGAACAGGCTGAGCGCTCGCTTCATCCATTGCGGCCGCGCCGTCGGGACATAACGCCAGCCCACCACGGAGCGCCGCAAGCCGCGCGGGCCGAACAGTGCAAGGATCATCCATAGGAACAGCGACGTCCGCTGCGCCTGTGAGAAACCTTGCGGAAATGCCAATGCCTTGAAAGTGGCAGACGCGATCTGCATCGCGCTATCACCGGCAATAGGATGGATGTCGGGCCGCAGGGAATACGACGCTGCACGCAGGCAAAGGAACAGCAAATTCCTGTTGAGCGCGCCCGCATCCACCGGCATGCCCGCGCTGCTCGCCACTTCCGTGAAGAATTTGTGACGCCGACGCGTGAGGTCGACTTCGCGCGCGAATCGGCTGTCGTCCAGTTCAAGATGCGCGCCATGGTTTAATCCATGAACGCGATAGTCGACCAGCGGCTTGGGAATCGTGACGACGTCGCCGTACACAGGAGCTGCCGCGATCAGATAGCTGTCGGGCGCACGATCGATGAATTCAGATTCAAAATTGAAGATTCGCTCGACCACCGACCGCGGATAGGCGCTGCCCGATCCCGGAGGTGTCGGATAGACGCCGGTCGTCGTAACCCAGGAGCGAATGTCCTGAGGGGTGGGATGTGAGTAATACTGCGGCAGGATACTGCCCGTTGGGTTTCCCCCGGCGTCAACGACTCGCATCTGAAACTGAAACTTGCTCGCCGCATCGGACCAGGCTGCCGCTATTTCGGTCATGATGTCCGGATGAAGGGCATCGTCGGAGTCGAGAAAGATCACGACGTCGCCGGTGCAGCGACGGAACCCGTTGACACAAGACGGCATCTGGCCAGCGTTCGCCTGGCTGATGACGGTGACCTTGTCAGCATACGCCATGATCACCTCGAGCGAGTTGTCCGTCGATCCATCATCAACGACGATCACCTCGACGTTCGGCCAGCGAATGTCGAGCGCGCTCCTGACCGCGGTGCCTACGTAATCGGCGTAATTGTGATTAGGAATTACGACCGACAAGGCGAGTTCATTCGTCACTTCGGGTTCCTCATGCGCAATCCAAACCGAGTTCCTATTGCGTATTTGCGCGGCGTGACAACAGATTATCGCAGCACGCGCATGCGTTGCATTCCTGATAGCGTCGTAATCGTGTCATTGACGTCCGCATATGTGGCCGCGTCTTCACTCGCCATGAAACTGTCGAATTATGGATAAAGATTGTGGCTAACAACAGCGAGGGGAAACGCAAGCAAGTCGGGCAATGATCCTGTTGCCAAGACAAAGGAAACGGCCGTGTCCGCAGAGCTGTATCGAGAACTCGCCTGGCTTCCAAAACCTCCATCCGATTTCTCGATCCGCTGCAAGGAACTCGCAAACGATTCCGGCGACGCCCTCGGCAAGAAAATCAGAGCACTCGCGACCTACGCACTCGATGAGGCGCAGCTGTCCAGGCTCGGGCGGACGATTCGATCGTTGCAATCCGGCGGCGCCTCCCTTGCACCGCTCGTGCCGTTTCGGCTCGGCCTGATCGGAAATGGAACGCTCGATCTGATTGTTCCCGTTCTGGTTGCAACGGCCGCTCGCCACGGTTTCGCGCTGGAATGCGTCACCGGCGCCTATGATCAGTATCTGCAGGACGCGCTGCAGCCGGACTCGCTTCTCAACAAGGCGCGGCCCGACGCGGTTCTCGTTGCGCTCGACCATCGGGGACTGTCGCTGCAACCGTGTCCGGGCAACGAGCAACTGGCGACCGAAGCCGTTGACGCGGCAATCGGACTGCTTGATTCGATCCGCGCCGGCATTTCGCGCAACAGCGGCGCGCTGTGCATCCTGCAAACGCTCGCGGCGCCGCCCGAAAGCCTGTTCGGATCCTTCGACCGCTCTCTGGTTGGCACAGCCCGCAATCTGGTCGACCGCTTCAATCAGAAGATCTCCGCAGCCGTGCTGCAGTCGACCGACATGATGCTCGACGTCGCCGGCATCGCCGAGACCGTTGGCCTGGCCGATTGGCACTCTCCGGCGCAGTGGAATCTCGCAAAATTGCCGTTCGCGGATGCTCTGGTGCCACTTTACGCCGAGCATGTCGTGCGCATCATCGGCGCACTTCGCGGCAAGAGCCGTCGCGTTCTCGTGCTTGATCTCGACAACACCGTCTGGGGCGGCGTAATCGGCGACGACGGCATGGAAGGCATCCAGATCGCCCAGGGCGATGCTACAGGCGAGGCACATCTTGCCGTGCAGCAACTCGCGCTGGCGGTACGGGCGCGCGGCATCGTACTCGCGGTGAGTTCGAAAAATACCGACGGCGTTGCGCGGCGGCCGTTCAAGGAACACCCCGACATGCTGTTGAAGGAGGAGCATATCGCGGTGTTCCAGGCCAACTGGAACGACAAGGCGACCAACATCCGCGCCATCGCCAAGGAGCTCGCTCTCGGCCTCGATTCTTTCGTCTTCCTCGATGACAATCCGGTCGAACGCGGCTTGGTCCGGCAGGAGCTTCCGGAGGTTGCGGTGCCCGAACTCGATGCCGATCCCGCCAGCTACGCCCGCACGCTGGCCGCTGCCGGCTACTTCGAGGCCATCAATTTCTCCGAGGAGGACCGCGCCCGCGCCGAAATGTATCAGGCCAATGCGCGCCGGCTCAGCCTGCAAGGTCAGGCGACCGATCTGAAGTCCTATCTGCGGTCGCTGGATATGCGCATCGTGTTCGGTCCCTTCGACCGGACAACGCGCGCCCGCGTGACCCAGCTCATCAACAAGAGCAACCAGTTCAACCTGACGACGCGACGCTACACTGAATCCCAGGTCGAGCAGTTGGAAGGCGACGACGGTGTCATGACGCTGCACGCGCGACTGATCGACAAGTTCGGCGACAACGGCATCATCTGCGTAATCATCTGTCGTGCGACCAGCCGCGAGACCTGGACGATCGACAGCTGGCTGATGAGCTGCCGCGTGCTCGGACGATGCGTCGAGCAAGCCGTGCTGGCCGAGATCGTGCTGCGGGCGCGCGCCGCCGGCATCACGACCCTGGAGGGCGTCTATCTTCCTACCGACAGGAATGAGATGGTCCGCGACCACTACGGCAAGCTCGGCTTTACGCAGCTCGACGATGGCGTCGACGGAAGCAGCCGCTGGGCGCTCCGGACCGACGTTGAACTGGAGACTTTGCCAATGACGGTTCAGCGCGAGGAGAAGCAGTTTGAGCCGGCTTGATCGGATCAGATCGCCGACAACTTGAACGAAAACCTCGGACAGCCTTGAGCCAACGGACATGAGTCTGACATCACCCCTGTTTTTCGCTTTTCTGGCAGCGGTCGTTATCGCCTTTCACATCAGTGAATCGGTCCCCTACCGGCGATTCGTGCTCGGGGCCGCGAACGCGATCTTCATGGCGAGCTACCTCAGTGACGTCACGCAGGTGCTGCCGCTGCTTGCCTTCCTGGGGCTCGGCTATGCCTCCATATACGCGCTCTACCGCCGCCAGTCGCCTCTGGTGCTAACGGCGGGCGTCGTCGCGATCCTGTGCTGCTATGTATTCCTGAAGCGATTCTCCTTCTTCGAGGGGTTGGGCCAGCTTCCGTTCCCGTATCTGACCATCGGGCTGTCCTACATCCTGTTCCGCATCCTGCACATGATGGTGGATGTGCGATCCGGGGATCTCACCGAGCGAATTGGTCCGCTGGCGTTCTTTCGCTTCACCTGCAACTTCCTGTGCTTCGTCTCCGGCCCGATCCAGCGTTATCAGGATTTCAGCGCGATGGACGGGAAGGCGGCGGTTCAGATCGACGCATCGGTGGTCTATGCCGCGTTTTCCAGAATCGCTACCGGCTATGTGAAGTTCGTCATCATTGCCGCGACCGCCGACTACGCCTTCACGTTTGTCAGTCCGCACCTGCTGCAGCCATCCGGGTATTCGTTCCTCAAGCTATGCGCCGTCTATGCGACGGTCGCATCGCTCTATACGGTCTATCTGTACTTCAATTTCTCCGGGTACATGGACATCGTGATCGGCATCGGGACGCTGCTTGGGCAGACGTTGCCGGAGAACTTCGACCGGCCGTTCTCGGCGCGCAGCTTCCTTGAGTTCTGGCAGCGCTGGCACATGACGCTGTCGCAGTGGTTCAAATTCTACCTATTCAACCCGCTCCTGATGGTGCTGATGACCTGGCTGCCCACGCCGGCGCTTACGTCCTATCTGGGTGTTCTCGCGTTCTTCATCACCTTCGGCGTGATGGGCATCTGGCACGGCACGACCGCGGTGTTCGTCATCTACGGTCTCCTGATGGGCGCCGGTGCAAGCATCAACAAGCTCTGGCAGGTGGCGTGCACCGAACGCCTTGGCAAGAAGCGCTATCGCGCGCTGACCGAATCCGCCGCCTACATTTATTCGGCACGCGGCCTTACGGTTGCCTATTTCGTGCTCGCACTGACCTGCCTCTGGGTCCCGGAACTGCCTCAATTCACCGCTCTGCTGGCGCGGCTCGGCATCGCCGGCGTAGCTACCACCTTTGTCGTGGTGGCGGTGGCGTTCGGAATCGCAGCGCTCATCCTGGATGTCGTCCAGGCTCGCCTTCGCATCCTCGACCTGTCGGGGATCAAGGGCGGCGTGATCACAAGGAATTTGCACCTGGCAGGCAAGATGATGGCAATCGTCGCCGTCGCGACCCTGCTGCATAAGGCACCGGACTTCGTCTACAAGGCGTTCTAAAATTGAAATACATCCTTCGACAGTCGGCGTTGAC
Source organism: Bradyrhizobium uaiense (assembly GCF_010811875.1). Taxonomy (GTDB): domain Bacteria; phylum Pseudomonadota; class Alphaproteobacteria; order Rhizobiales; family Xanthobacteraceae; genus Bradyrhizobium; species Bradyrhizobium uaiense. The sequence continues at coordinate 13,763 of NZ_VKHP01000056.1, read as the reverse complement.
CTTGTTGTCATTCGCCTTTCTCTACGTGCTGCTCGCCGGCGCGTCGTTCCTCGTCTTTCCGGATCCATCGAGTGCCGGCCCGCGGGATTTCCAGGCCGCGGAACGAACGCTCTACATGACTGTTCCCAAATACGTCTTCCTCGGCCGCAGTGTGCTCGCCGACCCGGACCGGAAGATTATTCTTGTGGGAGCGTCGAATACCGGGGTCGGGTTCCGGCAGAAGCTCGTGCAGTCGAAACTCGGCTGCGCCAACGTCAGCAACCTCGCGATGGGCGGCGCCAACATCTCCGAGGTCAAGCAGGTGATCAATCTGGTCCACGAGGTGCAGACCGATCGGGAACGCCAGCAGAACACCTTCGTCATCGGCATCTGGTTCGGCATGTTCGTGGATTCGGATGTGCATTTCTCGGATGGCGATCGCCATCGCGGCGAAACCGATGTCGATATCGAACGATACCGGTACGGCTTCTATCGTCGCACGCCGGACGGTCCGGTTGCGGTGCTGCCACCGCAATGGCTCGATGCGGGTGTGATGGCGATCCGGCCGTTCCTGCTGATCGAGAAGGTCGCGCGCGAGGCCAGGGCCGGCGTCAATCTCCTGCTGACCGGCCGCGTCAGCGCTCAGCGTACCGACGACGAGCGCGAAAGCGTCGTGATGTCGGACGCCGACAAGCAAAAGGCATTGGCGTACTGGAAGGAGAGCATGGGGCGAACGAACGACATTTCCCCCGCCCAGGTCGACGTCCTGAAACAGACCATTCAGGCGCTGCTGAGTTCGGGAGAGAATGTCGTGCTCGTCGACCTGCCGATCCCGGCCTGGCATCGCGATGCCAGCCCCTATGAACCGAGCTACCGACTGGCACTGAAGGACCTACTCCGGGAATTCGGCGACCAGCCGAACTTTTTGTCGCCGAACATGGCCGACCTCGACAACGACGTCGACTATTCGGACGAGGTGCACGCCAAGCGGCATTTGGCCGATGTCTGGTCGATCAGGCTGGCGAACACGCTGGATTCGTTCGTCTGCCGACAGAAGCCTGACAATGCCCCGCGGGTTACCACCCTGCGCTCTTCGGAGCTGATGACAAACGAGCCACAGCGGGTGAGCACCGTCGCCGGCAATTGATCGGCACGCGATCTGCGCGCCGGCGCGCCCACAAATCAATCGACAAAGGAAGACGCAATGCAGAAGACCGAAGTCTACAGCAAGCTCACCGCTGTTTTTCAAGACGTGTTTGACGAGGACGACCTTGCGCTTACGCCGCAAACCACGGCCGACGACGTCGATGGCTGGGACAGCCTGTCGCATATCCGCCTTGTCCTGGCCGTTTCGAAGGCGTTCGGCGTGAAATTCTCCGCATCCGAGATCGGCAACCTCAAGAATGTCGGCGAGTTCGCCGACTTGATCGAGAAGAAAGCATAACGGCGCGTGGACTCTCGAGCGAACGATATCGCGTCGGCAGCGGCCTCACTGGCTTTCCATCACTTCGGGCTTGCGGTCGCCGCCCCGGAGGAGGCTTTTCGTTACCTGGCGTCACTCGGCTATCTCGCGGGTAACTCCGCCTTCGACCCGGTACAGCGGGTCAATCTCGCCATGCGGCATCACCCCGTGATGCCGGACGTCGAAGTAATTTGGCCAGATCACGGTCCCTCTCCCATCGACAAGCTGATCAAGCGGACAGGCACCATGATCTACCATTTGTGCTACGCGTGCCCCAATGCCGAACAGGCGCTGGATGCGCTGGCAGCATCCGGGGTCGAGATCGTGCCGGTCGGCGTGCCCGCGCCGGCGGTGTTGTTCGGCGGCCAGAAGGTCTCGTTTCACCACGTTTCCGGCTTCGGCCTCATTGAGCTCCTCGAAACCGGCACTGAACCTCAAGCGATCGCATGAACAACGAGCACCGGTCACGACACCTTTTCGGTCACGTCTCCAGCGTTCCCTGCGGCGTGGCGATCGCTGCACTGCTTGTCGCATCGCCGGCACAGGCCCAAACCGTCGGCTTCGGACGATCGACGGCGCCGATGTACGGAGGAACCGGCGTGTCGCCGATGCCTGCGAATCCGTTCCCACCGATGAAGGGCACATATGCTCCCCCCCATAAGGCCCCGGACGGGACAGTCTGCATATCGGTCCGGCCATCCACGCATCCGCAAACCATCAATCCGAAAATCATCGATCAGATCGTGACCGTGAACAACACTTGCGGCCAGTCCATCAACGTTCAGGTCTGCTATGCCGGCAGTTCGGACTGCATCAAGGTCGCACTGAGCGGCTACCAGAAGCTGCAACGCATTCTCGGGATCTCGGCAGGGTCGACCGCATTTCGCTACGAGTACCGCGAGCTCTATTGATGCAATCAACACCAACCGTGGTCCTTGTCGGGTGGCACGTCGCTTGCCCGTCAATGCATATGGTCACTCATGACATCCTGACGGAGATCCATCACGCCGAACATTGCACCTTCACCCGAACCAGACGCTGAGCGCATGTCGAACACCACTCAGGCAATCGTGTTCGGAGGCGCCGGCTTCATCGGAACGCATCTGATGAACCGGCTCGTCGCCTCCGGACAATATGATCGGATCGTTGCCGTCGACATCGGCAAGCCGAGGACCCTTGTTGCCGGCGTCGAATATATCCATCACGATGTCCGTGAACCCGTCGACCCGAAGCTCGCAGGCGGCGCACCCGCCGACGTCTTCAATCTGGCGGCAATCCACACGACCCCGGGCCACCCGGATGGCGAGTACTACTACACCAATGTCCTCGGTGCGGTGAACGTGTGCCGGTTCGCCAACGAGACCGGCAGCCGGAACATCATCTTCACAAGCTCGATATCGATTTACGGTCCGAGCGAAGCCCCGCTCGACGAGGACTCTCAGCCCGCGCCGGTCACCGCCTACGGCCGTTCGAAGCTATCAGCCGAAGCCATCCATCGCCTGTGGCAGTCCGAGGACGTGACGCGCCGGCTCACGATCGTTCGCCCCGCCGTCATCTACGGCCTTTATGAGGGAGGAAACTTCACGCGGCTGTCGAAGCTGATGGAGAGACGGGCTTTTGTCTATCCCGGCCGGACCGACACCATCAAGTCGTGCGGTTATGTGAAGGACCTGGTTTCGTCGATGCATTTCATGGCGGCACGCAACGATGGCGTGTTGGTATACAACTTCTGCTACGAGCATCGCTACACGATCAGCGAGATCTGTGCGGCGTTCTCGCAAGCCGCCGGCTACAAGAGGCCGACGCTGACCATTCCGGTATGGTTCATGAATCTCGCCGTTCTTCCGTTCGAGGTGCTGCACAAGGCCGGCATCAAGACCGGGATCAATCGCGAACGCATTCGGAAACTGTGGTTCTCGACGAACATCCTGCCGAAGCGGTTGGTCGCCAGCGGGTTCAAGTTCGAATACGACGTCCCAAGCTCGCTTCGCGAATGGAAGAAAGACTCTCGCGTCAGCGATTTCGACTGATCGTCGCGCCCGCCCTCGGACAGGTCTTTCACGGGGCGAAGACGTCCTTGAGCATTGCTTGTTCGAACGGCGGGTCCGCGACGAGTTGCCTCGGCCTGGCGTCCTGCTGCTCGAACCGGTGCGGCCGTTTCATATCCCGCCGAGGCCGGCGCGCACGAGGCTCCCGTCTCGATTATGGAACTCGGCGGTGCTGCCGCCAAGATAACCGCCCCCAGGGCCACGGCGATCATTCCAGGCATCATTTATGGTTGCATTTTCCTCTCTTGCTCGCGTGAAAATCTCCATTCTCTAGTCGATTTGTTGCTGCACACTTGTTGTTCCACATATGTGGCGGTCGGCCGGCAACCGGCACGGGAATTGCTCTGTCTTAGCCGGAACCAGGGTTGACCGGTGACGAACCGGCGCGACTTCCGCAAATCCATGATGCACCGCACTCTTGCTGACACATTTGTTTGGCACGTTCGCGCGGCTGATGCATTCAGCTTGGGCTGTTTGCTCACTTCGACACGGCACAATCCAGGAACCTAAACCAGGTAAACGAGCCGGATGCTCCAAACTCGAATCACACCCCCTCGCGAGATCGAATCTCCCACACAAGAGTCGGCTTCGCTGGAGCAGACCATCTCGTCCGCGGTCGCGCTGATTGGCCGCCAATACCCCGTGATGATCTTCGTGATGTGCCTGTGCATTGGCCTCGCCGGCGTCTATTTGCTGACCGCACCGAAGCGATATACCGGCACCGCCGTGCTCCTGATCGACAGCCGCAAGATGCAGGGCCTGCAGACCCAGCAGGCAACCGGCGCCGACAGTTCGATCGACTCGGCGATGGTCGACAGCCAGGTCGAAGTGCTGAAATCGGAGACCATAGCAGCAAACGTCATCAAGCAACTGCACCTGCTCGATTCGCCCGAATTCACCGACGATGAACCCGGGCTGCTCGGCAGCATCTCGAACCTGTTTTCCTGGATGTTTCCGGAGCAACGTCCGTCCGAGGCCGCGCTGATGCGAATCGCCATCGGCAAGGTGCTCGGGTATCTCTCGATCAAGCGCGTCGGCCTGAGCTATGTCATCGAGATTTCCTATCAGTCGCGTTCGCCCGACGAGGCCGCGCGCATCGCCAATGCGGTCGCCGAAGGCTACATCAACGATTCGCTGGAATCGAAATATCAGGCGTCGCGGCGCGCAGCGGTTTGGCTGCAGGATCGGCTGAAAGAGCTGCGGACGGAGGCTTCCACCGCAGAACGCGCGGTCGTCGACTTCAAGGCGAAGAACAACATCGTCGATGCCGGCGGGCGTCTGCTTACCGAGCAGCAGCTGGCGGAGATCAACAGTTCGCTGACGCAGGCACGCGCGCAGCGCGCCGAAGCGCAGGCCAAGCTCGAGCGGATCACAGCGATCCTGAATTCCGATGACGGCGACTCCAAGGTCATCCTGAACGACCTGGCGACCGTGACCGACACCATGAACAATCCGGTGATCACCAAGCTGCGGCAGACTTATCTCGATTATTCCGCGCGTGAGTCCGACTGGTCCAATCGATACGGGCCGACCCACCTTGCGGTCGTCAACCTGCGCAACCAGATGCGCGAGATCAGGCATTCGATCACCGACGAACTGCGGCGCACGGCCGAGGTCTACAAGAGCGACCTTGCGATCGCGAACGCGCGCGAGGAATCCAGCCAAAAGAGCCTGAACGATACGATCACGCTGTCCAATGGCACCAACCAGGCACAGATCGCCTTGCGCGATCTGGAGAGCAATGCACAGAGCGCCCGCGCGCTGTCCGACAACTTCCTGCAGCTCTACATGGTCTCGGTTCAGCAGCAATCGTTTCCGATCACCGAAGCACGCGTGATCACGCAGGCATCCAACGCTCCCAACAAGACATCGCCCAAGACAACCCTCATTCTGCTGGCTACGCTGATTGGTGGCGCAATCCTTGCTGGGGGCGTTGCCGTTCTGCTCGACATGATGGACCGGGTGTTCAGAACGGTGTCTCAGGTCGAGCAACATCTCCGCACCAGCTGTCTTGCTTCGATCCCGACGATCGGGAGCGAGCAGAACCTGGGTCTGGCCGGACACAGCCTGCTATCCAGAGCAGGACGGCTACTCAACAAGCGGAGGAAGAAACCCCAGCCGGCGGCACCGAAGCCGGTTCCGGCGGCAGCCTCGGGTCTGCCGCCGGGAAACTCCGAGCCCAGATCAAAGCAGCCGCATGGCGATCGTCTGCTGACGGCCAACCACAGCGTCGGCAGATACGTGATCAACTCGCCCTTCTCGCGTTTTGCCGAAGGCTTTCGCTCGATCAAGCTTGCATGCGATCTCAGCAGCTACGGATCGGCCAACAAGGTCGTGGGCATTACCTCAGGGCTTCCCAACGAAGGCAAATCCACCGTCAGCGAGGCGCTTGCCCAGACTGTCGCACAAAGCGGCTCGCGCACGCTCCTGATCGACGGAGACATCCGCAATCCAAGCCTCACTGCGAGGCTGGCCCCCTCCGCGCACGCCGGCCTGATCGATGTCGTTATCGGCAGGGTGGATTGGACGGATGCGGTTTGGATCGACCCCCAGACCAATCTCCATTTCATGCCCTGCGTTGTGACCTCACGCTTCTCCAATTCGAGCGACGTGCTGGCCTCCCCGCAAATGGAACGGCTGTTCCAGAATCTGCGGCAACACTACGATCGCATCATCCTCGACCTAAGCCCGCTCGCACCGGTGATCGACGTTCGGGCCACCGGCGCGCTGGCGGACTCGTATATTCTGGTCGTCGAATGGGCCAAGGCCAAGGTCGATATTCTCGAGCGCGTGCTGAGCGAAACTCCGATCGTCCGCGAACGCATGCTTGGCGCGGTCCTCAACAAGGTGAACATGGCGGTGATGAGCCGCTACGATATTTACAGCGCCGGCTACTACCGCAATCGGTACTACAAGAGATACGGATACGTCGACTAAAGCGCGTGAGATTGGGTTAAATCGCGCTGTCGCTTTAGCCCTTCGTTTGAGCATGATGTCTGCCGTTTGAGCATGATGTCTGCGCAAACGCCTCGCGTTCGTCGCGAGGGCCGCTTCCCACGTTTCCAGATCATGCTCTTGAGGCCTGATCCGTCGAAGCAACGAACGTGATCGTCCGGTCGGTCAGCCCAAGAGAGGCCGCACGGGTCGTTCGGCTGCGCTCCGTGCCATGGGCTCGATCCCCAAGCCTTGTGTTCGGGCTGAGCCGGCGATGGCCGGCCCAGCGTTCCCACACGAGCATCACTGCCGCGAGTTGATCCGCAGGATCTGCGCGTTGTTTGCGGCGACAATCGTGCTGTTGGCGGTGCCGACCACCGCCTGGACGAACGTCAGGAACTTGGTGGTGTCGACAGTGGCAGCGTTTGCGGCAAACAACACATCCTTGTCCCGCATTTCGAACTTGCTGGCGAGGAAGAAGCCGGACGGATCGCGGAAGTCGGCGTTGTAGACCACAGGCACCAGCGGGCCGGTGAACTTGGAGCAGTCGGCGCCCAGTCGCTCAACCAACTCGCGCGGCTCACGCCGATAGACGTAGACGCCCGCGGGCTCGGCCTGCGCGTCAATCAGGCCGCCGGCCTTGGCCATCGCCTGCGCCATCGTGATCTTCCACATATCGAATGGGAACTGGGCCTGACCGCCGAAGTTTCCTCCGATCGTGAATGCGCCAAAGGCGAGGAAGACCTGCGGTTCGCGGTAGACATAAATCGTGTCGCCGGGATGGATCCAGACGTTGTTGGCCGGCTGATACATCAGGGCGCCGAACGGAACCGTGGCACGCTTGCCGCCTCGCTCCAGCGTCACCCAGCTCTCCCAGCCCGGCCCCGCCAGGCCGCCGGCGCGCGCGATCAAGTCAAGGATACGCTCGCCGGCCGCATTGGCCGTCAAACGAGCTGGCGTTTTCACTTCGCCGAGCACGCTGATGAGGGACGTGTTTTGCGTGATCAGGGACACCACCACCTGTGGCTCGATGGCGCGGTTTCCGATTGCCTTTACGATGTCCTTCTGGATGTCGACCGGGGTGCGGCCGTTGGCCTTCACTTGCCCCGCATAGGGGACGGTAATGTTCCCGTTCAAATCAACATTCTGGTTTGGCAACGCCACAAAGTTACCTGGCCGCACGCCGGCTTCGGCGGGGATGAACAGGCCCCCCGCAGCAGCTTCGAAGATCGACACCGCCACCGTGTCCCCGATGCCAAACTTGATGCCCGGCGGCGGCCGATGATCAGGAAATGACCCGGCGATGGCGCCAGGGCCGTATTCCTTCAAAATGTCGACCACGGTCGGTGTGAGCTTGACCAATACGTAGTCCGGGCCAGATCTTGTAATCTCGCTCTTGATAACGTGATCCTCGGGACCCGACGACGGCATGATCGAGCACCCTGCGGAAGAAAGCAGAATGCCGAGCAAGACTCCCCATAACAAAACGCTACGCCTCACAACGCGCACCCCTCACACCAAGCTACACTTCGTCAAAATCCCCAAGCCGCGTCAACGAAGCCTTAGGAGATGGTCAGAATAAGGAGACCTTGTTGCAGCTTAGTTACAGGTGACCGGATTCTAAATAGACAGGTGTGCTGCCTGATACAGGAGCACTGCCTGATATTCGCTATCGATGCGCAAGTTCCAGTCATCGGTCAGCGAAATCGACCCCCATCATGAGTTCCATTCGACCCGGGCTCGTCATGGAACATTCGCTTTCGAATGTTCCAATTCACGTCATGGCTGAATGCATCGCCGGATCCGCCACAGCGGAGAGGCGGCTCTGACGCAGGCATTGCCGTTGCCTGCAGCAAAATTGAGCGATGCCATCGATTACCTTTTGATGCTAGTGCGGCGTAGTCGGGCCACGCGCCCGCCCCGGTTCAAATGAAGGTTACGCTGTCGTTGCCCATGACACGATTAACGCTGCTCTGCACCGTTCTGATGGTTCTCGCTCATGGTTCCGGGCGGACTGAGACGCCGCGTCCAGATGGGCCGCGGCCAAGCATGATGAATTGCGCATCCGGTGTCAGTCCCGAGCAGCGACGACGCTGCGACGAGGAGGCCTTCAGGCAAGTCGAGTCCGGCAGTCAATCGACGCAGCTCGAGGGTGGATGGCGATTGGTGAGAAGCAGAGACCCCGAAGGCGGCAGTGACGCCATTTCAGCGATGCATGTTGTCGACAGCTCAGAATCGGACCCGCGCCTTGCCGGCTTGAGCCTGCAATGCGGCCGCGACGGGATTGACGTCGCGCTCATCGTCCTCGAACCCTTGGCGCGTTCGGAACGGCCGACCGTGGCTTTGGCCGCGGGAGGAAAGCGCGCGGAGTTTGAAGCATCCGTGGTCCAGGGCGGCGCGGCACTCCGTCTCCCCGCGAACGCATCGAAGCTTGTGGCCGGCGACTGGCAGAGCACCGCTGAGCTCTCGGTCGAAATCGCGACCAAACCGAACGCGATCCTTGGCGTCGTGCCGATCAGCGGATTGTCGACGGCTCTTAGCTATCTGTCGCAAAATTGCCATGTCAAATAGCGTCAAATGGTTCGGTGGCGGGAACCTCCCAGGTTCCCCCTGTGAAGACGTGCTTCCAGCATGAGTTTCGGTCTCGACTAGCAGTGATCGGCCGCGCGGTTGGCGTCGCGTATTCCCATATGCGATAGTCGGGACTGGCCGCCTCCTGTCGCGGTGAAGTCATTCCCGCCCCATTCCCCCAGCCCAGCTTCGAAGTCTCACATATTGTCGGTCGCCTCTTCCCTCCTCACCATACTATTAGCCGCGATTCCGCCCCTGATCATCGCAAATGGCGGTTTCGCACAGCACGCGCTCGCGCTCGTCGCCGCCGTCATACTGGCCGCGGCAGTCCGAGGTGCGGACGCCGAGCTCACGTCGACCGGGCAGCTGCTGAAGCGATTTTCAGTCACGATCCTGGTCCCCGCTGTCTGGATGGTGGTGCAAATCCTGCCGTTGCCATTCGCGTCGTTGGTGAACCCGATCTGGTCGGCTACGTCGATCGCGTTGAACGAACCGTCGCTACCGGGCCGCATCAGCCTTGAACCGGGCGCTACCCTCGAAAGCCTGTTTGTCTATTTCGTCTACGTGTCGCTGGTGGTATCGACCGTCATCATTTGCCGGGATCGCCACAGGGCCGAAACGATCCTGTTTGTGTTGTGTGCAGTGACGACCTTCATGTCGCTCGAAGTCGTGCTCGGCCGGCTTGATTGGTTCGCCGCCATGACTCCCGCCACAGGCGCCCCGATGAGTCCGTTTCCCGCAGCAGCCGCGCTGGCTACGGTCGCCAACACCGCGCTCGTTTCCCGAGCGCTCGAAAGACACCTGCACCGGCGGGACATTCGCAATCTGGCCTCTATCCGGCTTTGGCTCGGACTCTTTTCCGGTTCGTTCGGGATCCTCGTGGGGATCATCGCGATCGTCGCCCTGGCGCGATACACACTGCTGATCGCGACTGGCTTCGGACTGACTGCGGTCGGCTTCATCGCCGCGGTTCGCCGCCTCGGATTTCGCTCGTGGCCATCCGCGGTCTTGTTTGCAGTTCTTGTAGCAATCGTCGGCGCTCTCACCGTGCCGCGCTTGCTGTCCGTCGGTTCGAGCCTGCTTGGCCTTGCCGCGTTCCCTCAAGAAACGGTGGCACTGGCAGGGCGCCTGCTCTCGGAGGCACCGTGGTTGGGGAACGGAGTCGGAACGTTCTCCGTGGCGTCTCGAGCCTATCAGGGCGTTGATGCCGCAGAGCAGGTTGTCCCGCCTTCCACGGCAGTCCTGGTCGCGATCGAGTCGGGGCGACTGGCACTCGTGATACTGGCAGGCTTCGCTGCCCAGCTTTTCGTCGTTATGTTTCGCGGCGCCGTTCGGCGAGGACGCGATTCCTTTTTCGCATCGGCGGCGGCCGCCGGTGTTCTGATCGTGTTCTGCGAAGGTTTCCTTGACGCGAGCCTCGCGAGCCCGGCGACGAGGATTATCGTGGCCGTCATGATCGGGCTTGGACTTGCACAATCCGCCGGCCGTACAAGCGGTCTCAAACGCTAAAGCGCGATGAAATAGAATGCCTTTGGATTGAACCGCCTGACCTCTCACCGGACATGGCTTCATTGAGCGGAGTTCGCATCCCTCTGATGGCACTGGCACTGACCATCGGATGTTACGTCGTCGTCTCCGCCGTAGTGCGGACGACGGCGCTGGATCGCGTGGCATTTCCATCCGATGCCGCCAAGATCAGTTCGGCCTGGGATGGAAAGGTTCCATTCCTGTCGGAAATGCTCTCGCCCTTCAAATCGGAGCTGGAAAGCAACCACGCTTTGATCGTCGCGCTGCAGGCTATCGAGGCCGGCCGGAAGAAACCGACAACCGTGCAATCCGCCGAGTATACCGACGCCATCCGCCGGGTCAGGGGATCGCTGTCGGTCTCGCCGCACAACCCCGAACTCTGGCTCGCGTTGGCGCTGCTTCTGGCTCAACGCGACCCGCACGATCCCGTCGTGTTCGAGGCGCTGAAGATGGCCTATTTTACTGCTCCGAACGATATGCGGTTGGTGCCGGTGCGGCTCGACATCGCGGGCCGCTTCGATCTGCTCGTTGACCCCGACATCAAGGACCTCGCCGGGAACGACGTTCGGCTGATCATGACCCGCCGACCGGGGCTGAGGCCGGCGATCGTGTCGGCCTTTCGCCGGGCATCGGACCGCGGCAAGGCTTTCCTGCAAGACGCAGTTCAGTCGATCGATCCGACCTTCGTTCCGATGCTGCGTGGCTAAAAAAAAATCGGCGCGGAGGGATGCAATTCAGCCGGTGGGCCAGTTGCGCTTGCCGTGAACGACGGCGGCGCCAGCGATCGCGCCGTTCTCATCGACCGATTCCCACGCCACCTGAATCCGGCTTAATACTGAAATACCAGGTCGGGATTGCGCGGATTCACGTAGCGGACGTAAGTCCGGTTACGTCCATAGTAATAGTGTGGCTCGTCGCTCCTGGTGCGCGGATCGAAAGTATAGGGGTAGGCCTGCTCGAGCGAGCGGTGCCGAACATAGACCGGCGCGGGGCAGCCGCATTGCGGGCCGCAGTAAGGCTTCGGCCCACGGTCAATCTGCAGCACTGGTGTCGCCGAGCGCGCTTTCCGCGGATGGACCGCATAGTCGGCGGCAGACGCCGGCATGGCAAAAATGATCATCGTCGGGGCGAGTACAACTAGACCAGCATAGGATCGTGACATCGCTTCTGTTCCCCCTGATCGCGATTGGACCTTAGGTGCTCGCGCCGAGACAAGCAACCGGACAGATATTGCCGACCGAAGATTGGACGAAGTGTGACCAAGACGGGTCAACGCGACTGTCAGCGCCTTGCCGGCGCGTCTTGATTGGGCGACGGGTGGCGGCGATGGCCCAGGGGAGTGATTGAGGCAGCTCCGCAGCCTTATGTTATATCCCGCGCTCCAAATCGTCCGAGCGTCGGCCGGCCATCAGACGGTTCGCGCCACGACTCAGGAAAGCTCGAGCCCCTCTGCGAGGAGATATGGCGACCATACATCATGTAGTGCGCGCGAAGCTTGTGCGATCGCCATGCGCGCGTCGCGTAGCCAAGGCAAAATCCGAGCAGAAAAGACACCGCCAAGATCAAGGCTGGAAGCATTTCTTAAGTCCTGTGCTGCTCGGGGATATTTCCACTTCTGAGCTATAACGTCATCATGATTCCCGCTCCGCACGACCGGTCACCCACTCAAATTATTGTGCAGGGCAACACTACAAGCGATGTAGATGGGCCAAGCCGCAAACTCGCCAAATTTCAAAAACGGTTGGTGCAACGCCTAAGCGGTAAGCTTGATTCACTGCGACGTCTGGAATCTGCCCTGCAAGCAGGCGACAATCGAGCGCACTTGCACGGAGCGACCCGCAGGGCGCTTGCGCAGGGTCCATGGTGAGACTATGCAATTCGTAACCCCACGCAGAGCTCAGGCGCTTGGCGGGCGTAACGCAACACGGTGACGATTGGAATGCCGAGCCACGCTTGCTCCTCGACCTCTGCTGCGGCGCCCCGTGTCGGCTCGGCCGGGCCCGCGAACGTGGTTGTGCGCGTCTCACTTCGCGCCGCGCCGGCAGATCTGAGCATGGTTACCCCCATGATGTCCTGCCTGGACCACTTCCGCGCGTGGCTTGGCACTCCAACAAGCGCTTGCGAACCTTGATTTGCGAGACCGTGCTCCCCGTTGGGGCCCATCAGAGCTGACATGTTTCGATCCTTTCGCGAGAAACCGCGCCGCAAGATTCTGTCACCGCGCCGATCTCACCCAGCGAGGCACAAGCCGCGGCTGCCCGATGGGGTACGCATCTACGCGATGTCCGATATTCACGGTTGCGCCCATTTGCTGAAGCAGATGCTGCGGGTGATCGACGCCGACGTCGCGCGAAGCCGTCCACGCTATGCCATCGAGGTGTACATGGGTGACTACGTCGACCGTGGCCCGGACTCCCGAGCCACTCTCGATATCCTGATCAACCGAAGCCGCCGGGGCAACACCGTCTTTCTGAAGGGAAATCACGAGGTATTTCTCGGCAACGTTCTGCGAAATCCGTCGCTTCTGACCGAGTGGCTCCACGTTGGCGGGCTGTACACGCTGATGTCCTATGGGTTGGCGCCCTCCAGTGCCCCGGGGGAAGAGGAGCGGCAGGCCTTGGTGCGAGATTTGGCGCGCGCGATGCCGCGCCAACATCTGGAATTTCTCGCCAGGCTGCGCCTTACATTCAGCTGCGGTGATTTCTTCTTCGTCCATGCTGGCGTCCGCCCGGGAGTGCCCCTGGCCGAGCAGCAGGAGGCAGATCTGCTCTGGATCCGCGAGGAGTTTCTGCAAAGCAAGCAGAACTTCGGCAAATACATTGTGCACGGCCATACGCCGGTGCAGATGCCCGAACTGCTGGATAACCGTGCCAATATCGACACGGGTGCCTTTGCGACCGGCAATCTCACATTGTTGACGATCCAGGGCAGCAGCATGCTCGCCGTCTAGGTGGTGTGGACTCTAAGGATTCCCTTTTAGGAGCAAATCAGATTCAAGGCTGCTTTTGGGGAGGCCGCCTTGGGTGTGATGGACCGTTTGGTATTGAGCGACGCGGCGTGGGAGCGGATGGCGCCGTTGATCATAGGGCGCCCCGATCAGAAGGGCTCGACCGGGCGCGACAACCGAATGTTCGTTGAAGGAGTGCTGTGGATCGTGCGTACGGGGTCTCCCTGGCGCGATCTCCCGGAGGTCTTCGGCGATTGGAACAGCGTGTTCCGGCGCTTCAGCCGATGGAGCATCA
>NZ_VKHP01000568.1 GCF_010811875.1 Bradyrhizobium uaiense | reverse complement strand
TGTTCCGCGACGCCTATCCGGACATCGAGTTCATCACCCACGAAGAGGTCAAGCCGGAGCGATATTACGCGACCTACAGCGTTGGCTTGTTCTTCGACGACAAGGATTGCGTCTACCAGCCGACCGATTTTCGCCATGTCGGGCTACACCGGACCGCGGGTTATATTCTGGGTGTCGATCCGACCGAGCAGCGGCCGCGCATCGTCTTCAAGGACGATGAGAGGCCGATTGCCGAACCTTACGTCTGCATCGCGGTTCAGAGCACCACGCAAAGCAAATACTGGAACAACCCGCACGGTTGGCGCGAGATCGTCAATTTCCTGAAGGCGGCCGGCTACCGGGTGGTCTGCATCGATCAGAAGGCTACGCACGGCACCCAGTTGATCTGGAACCACATTCCGAATGGTGCCGAGGATCAGACCGGCGACAAGCCGCTGGCCGAGCGGTTTCGCTACCTGAAGCACGCTGACTTCTTCATCGGCCTGTCGAGCGGCCTGTCGTGGCTTGCATGGGCCTCGGGGACGCCGGTCGTGATGATCAGCGGGTTCACCCATCCGACCAACGAATT
>NZ_VKHP01000567.1 GCF_010811875.1 Bradyrhizobium uaiense | reverse complement strand
CGAACATCACGCCTGACCCGCAGACCGGGATCGGCACGTGGACGTCGGATCAATTCTACCAGATGATGCACAGTGGCCGCTTCCCCGATGGCGGCCTGGTCTATCCGGCGATGCCGTTCGCCTCCTATACCCAGGTGACGCGCGAGGACAGCGACGCGATCTACGCCTATTTACGCACCGTGCCGCCGGTCAGGCAGCTCAACAAGCCGCACGACCTGACGTTCCCGTTCAACAACCGCTCGCTGATCCTCGGCTGGCGCACGCTGTTCTTCAGGGAAGGCGAGTTCAAGCCTGATCCGACGAAGTCGGCAGAGTGGAATAGAGGCAACTATCTGGTCGAGGGGCTGGGTCATTGCGGGATGTGTCACACCCCGATCAATGCGCTCGGCGGCAGCAAGCAGTCGCAGGCCTTCGAGGGCGGCCTGATCCCGATGCAGAACTGGTACGCGCCGTCGCTGACCTCCAACAAGGAGACGGGGCTCGGCGACTGGACGATCGAGGAGATCGTCGACTATCTGCGCAAGGGCGTGTCCGCGAAGGGCGCCGTGTACGGACCGATGGCCGAGGTTGTCTACA
>NZ_VKHP01000566.1 GCF_010811875.1 Bradyrhizobium uaiense | reverse complement strand
TCGCCTGCGCCTCGATCGCCGCGGCGCGCGACGGCGCGTGGGTGACGAGCTTGGCCATCATCGGATCGTAATAGATCGAGATCTCGCCGCCCTCCTGCACGCCGGTGTCGTTACGAACAGTGATGCCGTCATGGCTGGCTTCGGCCGGCGGACGGTATTTCACCAGACGCCCGATCGACGGCAGGAAGTTGCGGAACGGATCCTCGGCATAGACGCGCGATTCCACCGCCCAGCCGGTCAGCGTCACGTCCTTCTGCGCGATCGCGAGCGTCTCGCCGGCAGCGACGCGGATCATCTGCTCGACGAGGTCGACGCCGGTGATCAGCTCGGTGACGGGATGCTCGACCTGCAGACGGGTGTTCATCTCCAGGAAGTAGAAGCTCTTGTCCTGGCCGGCGACGAATTCCACGGTGCCGGCGGAATCGTAGTTCACGGCCTTGGCCAGCGCGACGGCCTGCTCGCCCATCTTGCGGCGGGTGGTCTCGTCGAGCAGCGGCGACGGCGCCTCCTCGATGACCTTCTGGTTGCGGCGCTGGATCGAGCACTCACGCTCGCCGAGATAGATCACATTGCCATGCT
>NZ_VKHP01000565.1 GCF_010811875.1 Bradyrhizobium uaiense | reverse complement strand
GCCCGGACGATCAATCGGACCGCAAGCGCAAGCTCGTTAAGGGGCCGGAGGAATTTCAAGGCGTGCGACGTGATCAGCCGAACCGAAAGGCGTGAACAAAGCCATCAGCCGACGGGATCGAAAGCCCGCGCCACGCGTTGACTGTAGAGCCCAAGTGGGAGGTCAACAATGATCAACCGAGAGCGGCGTACAACGACAGCTACGGAGCGCGAAGCCCACAAGATATTCAAAGCGGTCAAGGCGAAGGAAGCCATGACTGATTACGCCAAAGAGCAAAAAGCGCTCCACGATAATCGAGAGCGCCTAAAGGCAGAGCGGCTGGCGCGGGAAGCTGAAGCGGCCAACCGCACAAAAGCAGGTTGAGCGCCCATCTGGGACATTCAGGATCAAGTTTTTGGCTTCTCCGTGGAGGGCGACATGGCCCTGCACTTCCGCCAAGTCGATGCTGAACTGGAGATATGGATCGCGAGCAGCGACGACTATTCATTCGTCATCAGCAACGAGAGCCAGACCGGACCTGGCTTGCATGGAGAGCCGGGTTTTGTTGCATCATATCGCCCCGACTTCCTGAATATGCCTG
>NZ_VKHP01000564.1 GCF_010811875.1 Bradyrhizobium uaiense | reverse complement strand
CAGGCATATTCAGGAAGTCGGGGCGATATGATGCAACAAAACCCGGCTCTCCATGCAAGCCAGGTCCGGTCTGGCTCTCGTTGCTGATGACGAATGAATAGTCGTCGCTGCTCGCGATCCATATCTCCAGTTCAGCATCAACTTGGCGGAAGTGCAGGGCCATGACGCCCTCCACGGAGAGGCCAAAAACTTGATCCTCAGTGTCCCAGATGGGCGCTCAACCTGCTTTTGTGCGGTTGGCCGTTTCAGCTTCCCGCGCCAGCCGTTCTGCCTTTAGGCGCTCTCGATTATCGTGGAGCGCTTTTTGCTCTTTGGCGTAGTCGGTCATGGCTTCCTTCGCCTTGACCGCTTTGAATATCTTGTGGGCTTCGCGCTCCGCAGCTGTCGTTGTACGCCGCTCTCGGTTGATCATTATTGACCTCCCACTTGGGCTCAACAGTCAACGCGTGGCGAGGGCTTTCGATCCCGTCGGCTGATGGCTTTGTTCACGCCTTTCGGTTCGGCTGATCACGTCGCACGCCTTGAAATTCCTCCGGCCCCTTAACGAGCTTGCGCTTGCGGTCCGATTGATCGTCCGGGC
>NZ_VKHP01000563.1 GCF_010811875.1 Bradyrhizobium uaiense | reverse complement strand
CTAGTCTTACTGCGTCACAAACGATGATCTGTGTAGTGGTCGAACTTGATCGCACAACAAGGACATCTCGACAGCATTCGGACCAGCCCATGTTCGAGCCGCCGTCGCATCGTCGCGATCGAATTTGGAATGTGACGTTGGGTCCGCAGCGGCAGATCCGCGGGGTCTGTAATCTGCGGGAATGCGATTGAGCGGGATCGGCCGGGCGCGCCGAGCGCCTGAGGGGGGAATCGTCTCCCGCTCGGAGATCAGGAATCCGTAGGCCGCAATGCACATCGTTGCGTGATGATGAAAGCCGCGCCAGCCGCGTCCCTCGAAGTGACCGAGCCCGACCTCCTGCTTGAGGTCCTGATAGTCGCGTTCGATGCGCCAGCGCAATTTAGCCGTCTCAACGAGCGTCCGGAATGCCACATCTTCCGGCAATGTCGAGAGCCAGTATTTGGTAGGCTGGTCCTCGCCTTTCGGCCATTCGATCAGCAACCACTCCTGCGCTCGCCGGGTGGTTTGCCAATAATCACGATGCGCGGCACGAACCCGCACGCGGGCAAAGCGCGAGGTCAGCTTTTCGTTCGTTCCTTGCCGCC
>NZ_VKHP01000562.1 GCF_010811875.1 Bradyrhizobium uaiense | reverse complement strand
CCGATCTCGGCCCGGCCCACCTCGTGGCTTGGCACGGTCAGTCGTTCTCGATTGTTCTCTCATGACGACACCGCCCTTTGCGGCAGGTTGTTTCTCTTTGTTCGCCGAGTCGTTCCAACCTCTTGTGCAGCCCAACCGAGATTTGCCAAGTCTTCTCCCGAGCCTGCGATCCAGCCCGCGGACGCACGTGGCCTCTTAGATGGCTTGATCTGGCCGAAGACCGGCTCCGCCTCGATCGTCTGAGCCGCAACGCCGTTGATGCGACTTTCTTCCCCTGGGCTTCGCCCATTCCTCGCGAGCCAAGAAAGTCGCCACAACGGCGTCCTCCGCTGCGCTCCGGCCCGCAAGGGGTGCGTCGCCGATCGTCCTCGGCCTTCAGATCGCCATCGAGGCCGCGGTGGTCGCGGGCTCGAAATACAACAGGAGAAGTGACATGGCTAACATCGGTACTTTCAAGAAGGTGGGCAACGATTTCCAGGGCGAGATTGTCACCCTGAGCCTGCAAGCCAAGGGCGTCCGTATCGTCGCCGAGACCAACCGCTCCAACGACAACGCTCCGAGCCACCGCATCTACGTGGGCCGGGCCGAGATCGG
>NZ_VKHP01000561.1 GCF_010811875.1 Bradyrhizobium uaiense | reverse complement strand
CGGCACCTGCCGCGAGCGTATCGGCGAGATGCAGCGCAGGGGTGTCATCTGCGCCGACAGGCGCGGCAAGGCCGCCTTGCGCCCACATGCTGGAGGCTTCCGCGCCGAGCGGCGACTTCGACAGCAGCACGACCGGCTCGGGCGCGAGTTGCAGCGCGGTCATCAGTCCCGCGGCGCCGCCGCCGATGATCACCGGGCGGCCGTTGAGATCGGAAACGTCGGTACTCATATTGCCAGCATCCTTTCGACGCTCTTGCGCGCGCGATCGGCGATTGCGGGGTCGATCGTGACTTCGTGCTGGTTGGTCTCCAGCGCGTGGCGGATGTTCTTCAGCGTGATCCGCTTCATGTGCGGACAGAGATTGCAGGGGCGGACGAAGTCGACATCCGGGTTTCGCGCCGCGATGTTGTCGCTCATCGAGCATTCCGTCAGCAGCACGACGCGCGGCGGACGTTTGGTCTCGACGAATGACTGCATCGCGGCCGTCGATCCCGCAAAGTCAGCTTCAGCGACCACCTCGGGCGGGCATTCCGGATGCGCCAGCACGGTGATGTCAGGGTAGTTTTCGCGCAGCTGGCGCACGTCATCGGCGGTGAA
>NZ_VKHP01000560.1 GCF_010811875.1 Bradyrhizobium uaiense | reverse complement strand
GCTGATCCCAAGGCTTTCCGATCGGGACGAGACTTCTCGGCGTGGGTTGGGCTCGTGCCGAAGCAGAACTCGAGCGGAGGCAAGGACAAGCTTGGCAGTATCAGCAAACAAGGGGATCGCTATTTGCGCAGTCTGTTCACGGCCGGCGCGCTCGCCGTGATCCGCTATGCCAAGATCCATGGCACCGGTCATCGGCCTTGGCTCACTCGATTGTTGGCCCGGCGACCCACCAAGGTCGCCGCCATCGCGCTTGCCAACAAACTCGGCCGGATGGCTTGGGCGATGATGGCAAGAAACGAACGTTACAGTGAACCCGCCGCTCTCGCGGCATGACGAGACGAGATTACACCGGGCATCCGGTGTAACGTAACGGTTGGAAGGGCGAACAGCACTTAATGCAGCGCCGGTCGATCCGGCGATCAGGACAACCCACATGGGCCATGGCATCTTCGAATGCGTGCTTTTGACCGGGACCTGATCCGCGGAGGGCATTATGGCCAGCGGTCATGGGTACCGCGTCAACAGGCCGAACACATGGCTGCTCCGACCAATGCTGCAAAGTGAAGATTCTCCTTGCCAACCCGGAGCCGTCCACACATGG